>NZ_CAXAPL010000017.1:0-120664 GCF_963970845.1 Pseudomonas sp. RA_105y_Pfl2_P56 | reverse complement strand
TGTCAAGTGATTATTTTCAGAAGCTTTCGAAGAATTCTTCAACAACTTCAACCACTTGCGCCTTCGATCTCTCGTCAGCGGGAGGCGAATTCTACAGCGTTACACGCTGCTGTCAACACCTCTTTTTCAACTTCTTTCTGGCTTCGATAACCTGAAGCAACCCACTGCCGAAAACATCATAACTCATTGAATCTCAAGGAGTTTTTCGTTTCGACTGCGCCGGAAGTGGGGCGAATTATAGGCTTCCAGAATCTGCCGTCAACCGTTAATTTCGCTTTTCTATCAATCACTTGCAGATCGGTTAAGAAACATCCAGATCCGCCTCTAACCAGGATCGAAACACCATTCCTCTATATAGAAGAAATGGTCAGAGCACCCCCTCCTCCTTCAGCGTAGCAACCGCTCCCGCCTCCAAACCCAATACCCGCTGTAATACCTCCAACGTGTGCTCACCCAATAAAGGAGGCGCTCGGCGATACTCGACCGGGGTCTGCGACATCCGAATAGGGCTCGCCACCTGGGGTACCATCCCTGCCAACGCATGCGGCAATTCAATTGCCAACCCCCGCGCCTTGACTTGCGGATCATCAAATACCTGCGACAGATCGTTGATCGGCCCGCACGGCACACCCGCCAGCTCCAACTGGGCCACCCATTCAGCCGTAGTCTTGAACACCGTCGCCTGTCGGATGAGGGGAATCAGCACCGCCCGATTCGCCACCCGCAGCTTATTAGTAGCGAAACGCGGATCATCAGCCCACTGCGGTTGCCCCGCCACTTCCGCGAATTTGCGGAACTGACCGTCATTACCCACGGTAAGAATGAAATCACCATCAGCCGTCGGGAAGTCCTGATACGGCACGATGTTGGGATGCGCATTGCCAAGACGCTTAGGCGCATTGCCCGTAGTCAGGTAGTTCATCGCCTGGTTAGCCAGGCAGGCCACCTGCACATCCAGCAACGCCATATCGATGTGCTGCCCCCCACCGTCATGATCGCGATGGGCCAGTGCCGCGAGGATCGCCACCGTCGAATAGAGCCCCGTCAGAATATCCGTCAGCGCCACCCCGACCTTCACCGGCCCCGCCCCCTCATCACCCTCGGGCCGACCGGTCAGACTCATCAGTCCGCCCAGCCCCTGAATCATGAAGTCATAACCAGCGCGCTTGGCATACGGCCCGGTCTGACCGAAGCCGGTGATCGAGCAGTAGATCAGATCCGGATTGACTGCCTTCAGCGACTCGTAATCCAACCCATAAGCCGCCAAGCCGCCGACCTTGAAGTTCTCGATCAAGATGTCGGACTTGGCCGCCAGTTCCCGCACAAGTTTTTGCCCTTCAGGGCGGGTGAAGTCGATGGTCACCGATTGCTTGTTACGGTTGGCCGACAGGTAATACGCGGCTTCGGACGTGTTCTCGCCATAGGCGTCTTTAAGGAAGGGCGGCCCCCAGGCGCGAGTATCGTCACCATTGCCCGGGCGCTCGACCTTGATCACCTCAGCGCCAAGGTCGGCGAGGATCTGCCCGGCCCAAGGCCCGGCCAGCACTCGCGATAAATCCAGTACCCGCAGATGCGACAGCGCGCCCATGGTCGCTCTCCTGTTAATAGAACGCCTGCAGACCGGTTTGCGCACGCCCGAGGATCAGCGCGTGAACGTCGTGGGTACCTTCATAGGTATTCACCACTTCCAGGTTGACCAGATGACGGGCCACACCGAACTCGTCGGAAATACCATTACCACCGAGCATGTCACGGGCCATACGGGCGATATCCAGCGACTTGCCACACGAGTTGCGTTTCATGATCGACGTGATTTCAACGGCAGCCGTGCCTTCGTCCTTCATACGACCCAGACGCAAGCAGCCTTGCAGCGCCAACGTGATCTCGGTTTGCATGTCGGCGAGCTTCTTCTGAATCAATTGAGTAGCAGCCAGTGGTCGGCCGAACTGCTGGCGATCCAGCGTGTATTGGCGAGCGGTGTGCCAGCAGAATTCGGCAGCGCCCAGTGCGCCCCAGGAAATGCCGTAGCGCGCGGAGTTGAGGCAGGTGAAAGGACCTTTCAGACCGCGCACGTCCGGGAAAATGTTCTCTTGCGGCACGAACACGTTGTCCATCACGATCTCACCGGTGATCGAAGCACGCAGGCCGACCTTGCCGTGAATCGCCGGAGCGCTCAGCCCTTTCCAGCCTTTCTCCAGTACGAAGCCACGGATGTCGCCAGCATCGTCCTTGGCCCACACCACGAACACGTCGGCGATCGGGCTGTTGGTGATCCACATCTTCGCGCCGGTCAGGCTGTAACCGCCGTCGACCTTGCGAGCCCGGGTAATCATCGCGCCCGGGTCGGAACCGTGGTTCGGCTCGGTCAGACCGAAGCAGCCGATCCATTCGCCGGACGCCAGTTTTGGCAGGTATTTCTGCTTCTGCGCTTCGGTGCCGAATTCGTTGATCGGCACCATCACCAGCGAGGACTGCACGCTCATCATCGAGCGATAGCCGGAATCGACACGCTCCACTTCACGGGCAATCAAGCCGTAGCTGACATAGTTGAGGCCGCTGCCACCGTATTGCTCCGGGATGGTTGCGCCCAACAGGCCGACCTCCCCCATCTCGCGGAAGATCGCCGGGTCAGTCTTCTCATGGCGGAAGGCTTCGAGGACACGCGGTGCGAGGCTCTGTTGAGCGAACTGCTCGGCGGTGTCGCGGATCATGCGCTCTTCTTCAGTGAGCTGTTGATCCAGCAGCAGGGGATCGATCCAGTTGAAGCTAGCTTTACCGCCCATGAGTGTGTCCTCGCAAATCGGTGAATTAACGTGGCATTGATCCTAGGCGCGGTTCGTCGTCACGGCAAACGAGGATTTCGCATTCAGTTGTGCTAATTTCTCACTCCGAAACGTCGCTAAATGCCTTTTATGCGGCGCATTAGTGAGGTTGATGTACATGCGCAGAAAGATCCCCAGCACAACTGCCCTGATCAGCTTCGAGGCCGCCGCGCGGCACGAGAGCTTTACCAAGGCTGCCGAAGAACTTTCCCTCACCCAAGGCGCCATTTGCCGACAGATCGCCAGCCTTGAGGAGTTCCTCAGCGTAGAACTGTTCCGACGTTCGAGACGTGGGGTGAAGCTGACCGAAGCGGGACTTTCCTACAGCCGCCGGGTGGCGACCCAACTCGATGCAGTTGAACGGGATACGCTGTCGGTGATGGGCCAACAGGGGACCAACGTGATCGAACTGGCGGTGGTGCCGACATTCGGTACGCAATGGCTGCTGCCACGACTGAAGGATTTCCAGCTCAAGCATCCGGAAGTGACGGTCAATCTGACCAACCGCACCCGGCCGTTCCTGTTTGCCGACACCGAGTTCGACGCCGCGATCTACTTCGGCGACGCGGATTGGTCCGGTACCGAATCCCACAGGTTGATGGGCGAGAATCCGATGCCGGTGTGCAGCCCCGCCCTACTCGGTAACAAGACACACCTGACAGCCCAAGAAATCGCCGATCTACCTTTACTGCAGCAAACCACTCGTCCCTATGCCTGGCGCCAGTGGTTCAACTCCCAGCACTTGAATATCCCTCGCGACATGACAGGCCCGCGTTACGAGCTATTCTCCATGCTCGCCCAAGCGGCCATGCACGACATGGGCATCGCGCTGATTCCGCCCTTCCTGATCCAGCGGGAATTGGGGGAGAAGCGCTTGGTGATTGCCAACCCGCAGGCCCTGTCCAGCATCAAAGCTTATTACCTGATGATTCCGGAGCGAAAGGTCGAATCAGCGTCTCTAAAGGCATTTCGCGATTGGCTGGTGAATCAGGCGAACAGCTACAGCCTTGAAGGATAAAGGCTCTTCGCCGTAGTTGACTCCGTAGTCAGCAAATGAAAAGCGCTACAGATATAAATATTTGTCGCATTTTCACAGACTGTATCCGAAAGTCGTACAGACGTCCCACAAGCGCCTAATGGCGTGGCTTTGAGCCTCTATTCACGACTCATCACTGCCTATTCACGTCACCGATGAGAAAAAATTTCAAATTCAGCCAGAATCCTTGAAAAGCACGGCCTGCAAGGGGTTCAGCCGGCCATCTGCGACATTCGGTCACGGGATGACTTGTAGTTAATTTTCCGTCACCCGTCATAATCCCTTGAAGGGCATAAAGTTCGCCTGCAAAATGCCGCGCCCCGCCTTGATTCGGCGGGATCGTGCTGATCGGCCGCCCCAGTCGCACCATCCGCAGTGCCTGGGTTTACTCAATAAGATCACGCAGGAGATTTGACGTGCACATTGGTGTTCCTCTCGAAACCCAGACCGGTGAAACACGGGTTGCTGCAACCCCGGAAACCATTAAAAAGCTGATCAGCCAAGGTCATAAGGTCACTGTGCAAACCGGCGCCGGCATTAAGGCCAGTGTTGTCGACAGTGCCTATGAAGCGGCAGGCGCAACGATTGGCAGTGCCAATGACGCGTTCGGTGCCGAGCTGATTCTCAAAGTGGTCGCCCCGAGCGACGCCGAGCTGACGCTGATCAAGCGTGGCGCGGTGCTGGTGGGCATGCTCAACCCGTTCAATAACGAAACCATCGCCAAAATGGCCGAGTGCGGGATTACCGCGTTCGCCCTGGAGGCGGCACCACGCACCTCGCGGGCGCAGAGTCTCGATGTGTTGTCGTCCCAGGCGAACATTGCCGGCTACAAGGCTGTGTTGCTGGCCGCTCACTACTATCCGCGTTTCATGCCGATGCTGATGACGGCGGCGGGCACCGTGAAAGCGGCGCGCGTGCTGATCCTCGGTGCAGGTGTGGCGGGTTTGCAGGCGATCGCGACAGCGAAACGTCTGGGAGCGGTGATCGAAGCGTCCGACGTACGTCCGGCCGTGAAGGAACAGATCGAATCCCTCGGCGCCAAGTTCGTCGACGTGCCCTACGAGACCGATGAAGAGCGCGAATGCGCCGTCGGTGTCGGCGGTTACGCACGACCAATGCCGGCGAGCTGGATGCAGCGTCAGGCCCAGGCTGTGCACGAGCGCGCCAAGCAAGCTGACATCGTCATCACTACCGCGTTGATTCCGGGCCGCAAGGCACCGACGCTGTTGAGCGCCGATACCGTGGCGCAGATGAAACCGGGGTCGGTGGTCATCGATCTCGCGGCGGCTCAGGGCGGCAACTGCCCGCTGACCGTGGCCGATCAGGTGGTGATCGAGAACGGCGTGACCCTTTGCGGCCCGACCAATCTGGCCGGTGAAGTCGCTGCAGACGCCTCGGCGCTGTACGCGCGCAATCTGTTGGACTTCCTGAAGCTGGTCTTCACCAAAGAAGGCCAGTTCGAAGTGAACCTCGAAGACGACATCGTCGCCGCGTGCCTGATGTGCCGCGACGGCCAAGTCATCCGCAAAAACGCCTAAGCAGGGATTCAGACGATGGAAGAGCTTATCTCCCCCGGTATCTACAACCTGATCATCTTCGTGCTGGCGATTTATGTCGGTTACCACGTGGTCTGGAACGTGACGCCTGCGCTGCACACGCCGTTGATGGCGGTGACTAACGCCATTTCAGCCATTGTGATCGTCGGTGCCATGCTCGCCGCTGCGCTGACCGTCACGCCGCTGGGCAAAACCATGGGCACCCTCGCCGTGGCATTGGCGGCGGTCAATGTGTTCGGTGGCTTCCTGGTCACCCGCCGCATGCTTGAGATGTTCAAGAAGAAAGCCCCGAAAGCAAAAGAAGAGGCGCCGAAGTAATGAGCATGAATCTCGTCACGACGCTCTACCTGATCGCGTCGATCTGCTTCATCCAGGCCCTCAAAGGCCTGTCGCACCCGACCACATCGCGGCGCGGCAACCTGTTCGGCATGCTCGGCATGGCACTGGCCATCCTCACCACCGTCGGCCTCATCTATAAGCTGGGTGCTGAACTGGCCACCGCCGGCATCGGTTACGTCATCGTCGGCTTGCTGATCGGCGGCACCGCCGGTTCGATCATGGCCAAGCGCGTTGAAATGACCAAGATGCCGGAACTGGTCGCGTTCATGCACAGCATGATCGGTCTGGCCGCGGTGTTCATCGCCATTGCCGCAGTGGTCGAGCCGCAGTCGCTGGGCATCGTTAAACACTTGGGCGACTCGATTCCGGCGGGCAATCGTCTGGAGTTGTTCCTCGGTGCAGCCATCGGTGCAATCACCTTCTCCGGTTCGGTGATCGCGTTCGGCAAGCTCTCGGGCAAGTACAAGTTCCGTCTGTTCCAGGGCGCACCGGTACAGTTTGCCGGTCAGCACAAGCTCAACGCGGTGTTGGGTCTGACGACGCTGGTGCTCGGCCTGACCTTCATGCTCACCGGCAACCTCACCGCCTTCGCGCTGATGCTGGCGCTGGCGTTCGTGATGGGCGTGCTGATCATCATCCCGATCGGCGGCGCGGACATGCCGGTGGTGGTGTCGATGCTCAACAGCTATTCCGGCTGGGCAGCGGCAGGTATCGGTTTCTCGCTGAACAACTCGATGCTGATCATCGCCGGTTCGCTGGTGGGTTCGAGCGGTGCGATCCTCTCGTACATCATGTGCAAGGCGATGAACCGTTCCTTCTTTAATGTACTGCTCGGCGGTTTCGGCAACACGGCCGACGCTGGCCCGGCTGGCGCGAAAGAAGCACGTCCGGTGAAATCCGGTTCGGCTGACGATGCGACCTTCCTGCTGACCAACGCCGACACCGTGATCATCGTACCGGGCTACGGTCTGGCGGTAGCGCGTGCACAGCATGCTCTGAAAGAGCTGACCGAGAAGCTGACCCACCGTGGCGTCACCGTGAAGTACGCAATCCACCCGGTGGCCGGGCGGATGCCAGGGCACATGAACGTCCTGCTGGCCGAGGCCGAAGTGCCTTACGACCAGGTGTTCGAGATGGAAGACATCAACTCCGAGTTCGGCCAGGCCGACGTGGTGCTGGTGCTCGGCGCGAACGACGTGGTCAACCCGGCCGCGAAGAACGATCCGAAATCGCCAATTGCCGGCATGCCGATTCTCGAAGCGTTCAAGGCCAAGACCATCATCGTCAACAAACGCTCGATGGCCAGCGGCTATGCCGGTCTGGACAACGAACTGTTCTACCTGGACAAGACCATGATGGTGTTCGGCGACGCGAAAAAAGTTATCGAAGACATGGTTAAAGCGGTCGAGTAATCACCCCGCAGCAATACCGAACGCCCCGACTTGTCGGGGCGTTTTCGTTGGCGAAAACAATCGGACAATATGCCGCGTTGTTGCAGATCCGGTAACGGTGTTTTACTTCAAACCCGCTAAATAGACGCCTCTTTTGCGACCTTGGTAGCGGGACAGGCGCCCGCGAAATTCACTAGACTGCGCATCCTGATACTCGCTTCCCGAGATAATAATCCATGTACCGTGACCGTATTCGCCTGCCTTCGTTGTTGGATAAAGTGATGAGCGCCGCCGACGCCGCCGCTTTGATTGAGGACGGCATGACCGTCGGCATGAGCGGATTCACCCGCGCCGGCGAAGCCAAAGCCGTCCCTCACGCGTTGGCCGAACGCGCCAAGGTCACGCCACTGAAGATCAGCCTGATGACCGGCGCGAGCCTGGGCAACGACCTCGACAAGCAACTGACCGAAGCCGGCGTGCTGTCGCGACGCATGCCGTTTCAGGTCGACAGCACCTTGCGCAAGGCGATCAACGCCGGCCAAGTGATGTTCATTGACCAGCATCTGTCGGAAACCGTCGAGCAACTGCGCAATCAGCAACTGAAGCTGCCGGACATCGCGGTGATCGAAGCCGTGGCCATCACTGAACAGGGCCACATCGTGCCGACCACCTCGGTGGGCAACTCAGCGAGCTTCGCGATTTTCGCCAAACAGGTCATCGTCGAGATCAACCTGGCGCACAACGCCAACCTGGAAGGCCTGCATGACATTTATATCCCGACGTATCGTCCGACGCGCACGCCAATCCCGCTGGTGAAGGTCGACGACCGCATTGGCAGCACAGCGATCCCGATTCCGCCGGAAAAAATCGTGGCCATCGTCATCACGCAGCAGGCGGACTCGCCATCGACCGTATCGTCGCCGGATGCCGACACCAACGCCATCGCCGATCACCTGATCACCTTCTTCAAGCAGGAAGTCGATGCCGGGCGCATGACCAACAAGCTTGGCCCGCTGCAAGCCGGGATCGGCAACATCGCCAACGCGGTGATGTGCGGCCTGATCGACTCACCGTTCGAAGACCTGACCATGTACTCCGAAGTGCTGCAGGATTCGACGTTCGACCTGATCGATGCCGGCAAGCTGAGTTTCGCTTCGGGCAGTTCGATCACCTTGTCGGAACGCCGCAACAGCGACGTGTTCGGCAACCTGGAGAAATACAAAGACAAACTGGTACTGCGCCCACAGGAGATCTCCAACCATCCAGAAGTCGTACGGCGCCTGGGCATTATCGGCATCAACACGGCGCTGGAGTTCGACATCTACGGCAATGTGAACTCGACCCACGTCTGCGGCACACGGATGATGAACGGTATCGGCGGTTCCGGTGACTTCGCGCGCAACGCACATCTGGCGGTGTTCGTGACCAAATCGATCGCCAAGGGTGGCGCGATTTCCAGCGTGGTGCCGATGGTCAGCCACGTTGACCACACCGAGCACGACGTTGACATTCTGGTGACCGAGGTGGGCCTGGCGGATCTGCGTGGGCTGGCGCCACGGGAGCGCGCGCGGGTAATCATCGATAATTGTGTGCATCCGGACTTTCGTCAGGCACTGGATGACTACTTCACTGCGGCCTGTGCAATCGGTGGTCACACCCCGCATATCCTGCGTGAAGCCTTGAGCTGGCACATTAACCTGGAAGAAACCGGACGCATGCTGGCGGTGTAATCCGCACAGATAATCCATCGACGCAAACACAGTTTGCGTCGATGGATTTTTTAAAATTGCCTTCCTTGCGAAAACTGTACTTCTGTACTGGTCATTTCCTACAGTATTTACCTACAAATACGCCCGCCTCACCCGAAAACGCACCGAGTTAGTGCAGACAGGTACAGTTTGCTCAATTTTGACCCGTACACCGCCTTTAAACAGTTAACTGGTCACTCACAATACAGTTGAACTGTATCTAGAGAGACTAGGCAAACGAGAGGATCATGGGCACCAGTTAAACCACTACCTAATCCCGCCACAAGCGGAAGGATGTCAACCATGGAACGTACACTCAGTTCCGATCTGTTCTTCGAAGACAAAGCTGCAAAAACCCAGGCTTCCCTGCCTTTGCGCGTTATCGCCAACCTGATGTTGTGGCAGCGCCGCATCTCCAGCCGCCACCAACTGGCTCGTCTGGATTCGCGTCTGCTGGCTGACGCCGGTATCAGCGAAGCACAACGCTACGAAGAGCTGAGCAAGCCGTTCTGGCGCTAAGTAGCGTCGCTGGCTCTGGTCGTTAGACCCACCGCCAGCAACCCGAATTGAACAAACAAAACCCGTTGCGGGAAACCGCGACGGGTTTTGTCGTTTCAGGCGAGGAAAACATGCATTACAGGTGGCAGCTACAAACAACAGTACAGTTATAAGAATACCGAACCTGAACCAGTACAATTTAAAACGGATGTATCTGCCCCCTTGCCTGCAACGGGTTCAACATGACTTTCCGACCTTGCCAGTAAAAAGGAATCTGTCATGAATGGCTTACAGGATGTTTCAGCAGCTTCTTTACAACCCGCCCTTCGCTGCAACCTCGTAAAACGCCTGTTGCGCCGCTTCTGCCAAGGCCTTGAACGAGCCAGGACGCGGCGTCTATTGACGCAACTGGATGGGCGGGATCTCGCGGATCTGGGGCTAAGCCACGCCGATCGGCTGAATGAACTGGAGAAAACCTTCTGGCGCTAGCATTCTGCCCACTGTGCGAACTTCGTCTGCAGGCCTAATATCCACGCAGAACGTGGCGAATGCTGTGCCATTGGCGTCTGACTCCTCAGATACCGAGCCACCTCTCAATACGGTTTATCCACAGGAGATACATCATGTCCCGTCTTCGCCTGCTCAGCGCTGCCGCCCTGCTGGCCGTGGCTGCCAATGCCAGCGCCTCCAGCTTCATCGTGACCACCGACGCCGTTGTTGGTGCGCTCAAGTCTTCTTCCGATGCTACCTCCGACGCCACCTCGTCGTTGCGTGACAACAAAACAGTACTCGCCGCCCGTGACGACGCGGCCAGCTTCGTTGCCAGCGAAGGCCAGATCCGTGGCGTGAAGCTGGAAAGCGCGCTGGATCTTATCCGCCATCAAGCACCACAGTTGAGCGCGACCGATGCACAACTGGCCCAAGCGATTCTTGCGATCTGAATCAACGTGGCATGAAGGGACACGCCGGTCGTGTCCCGATGTTTTTGGCGCTGGCTCTGGCCCGGGCATTGCGCTAGCCTTGAGGCTCGCTAACAGTTACCGAGTCTTATGCACTTTTTTCAAAAACTGCTTATCCCTTCCGTAGTGTTAACCGCCTGCTGGGTGACACCGGCCTATGCTTTCGATGTCTCCACGCAGAACACCGTAGTGAGCCTTTGGGCGACCGGCATGGTGTCTTCCGCGCCGTTCGACCGTAAACTGGTGCTCGCCGCTCACGATGACGCGGCAGCGTTTGTAGCCACTGACGGTGAATTGCGAGGCGCTCGACTGGAATCAGCGCTGCATTACCTGCGCAAAACCCGGCCGAAACTTCATGTAAGCGACCGTGAACTGGCACAGGCAATTCTCGTCCAATAGCTACCCTTGTCCTTCCGGAGTCGTTCCATGCGTAGCCCGCTGATTGCTGCCACCCTTGGCCTGTTTTTGTTGGCCGATGTGGCCCAGGCGCACACCCTGGTAGCCACCAGTAACATCATCGTTCGTGCCTCCCAGCGCAGCATCGATTTCACGTCCGATACCACCACCTCGATTCGCGACTCGAAAATCATCCGCGAAGCCCACGACGATGCCGCCAGTTTTGTCGCCAGCAACGGTGATATTCGCGGCGCACACCTGGAAGCCGCTCTCAATACCTTGCGCACTCGCGTACCGGAAGCTCGCGACGCCAGCGATCAGGTCCTCGCCGAAGCCATCCTCGCACTGTGAAATCACTCGGCGCCTGGCTGCTGGCCGGGGCGTTGTTGCTGCTTGGCAACAGCGCCCACGCCGGCCTGCAATTGCGGCTCAAGAGCGACGGTCTGAGCGCCGCGCAACAACAGGCCAGTCAAGCGCTGATCGATGAAGCCATGCAGGCCTTGCCGCCCAGCTTCATCGAGCGGCTGGACCGGCACATCGACGTTGGCTGGACCGACGACATGCCCGGCAATGCCTACGGCCAGGCCACGCTGGTCGCCGAGCTCGATCTAAACCGCAAACTGCTCGACAGCCTCACCGACGGCAGCGCGGCCAAAGAAAAAACCAATCGCCCCCACGGCACTGTGCGCCAGGAACTGCTCGCCACGGTGCTGCACGAAGTCACCCATATTTATGATCGCGCGCGCCTGTGGCCGAGTGCCGAGCGCACGCTGATCCAGCGCTGCACCCGACGTTTCAACAGCGCCGGGCTGATCGGTCTTCCCGATGAGTGCCGTGGCCAGAACGGCCGCCGCTTCACCCTCAGTGATGACCCACGCCTGCTCGATCTCGCCGGTTGGCAGCAATACGTCGGTCGTCGTGGCGAGCGCGAACAACACAACCGCCAGATTGCCCGCAGCCCGGATCTGTACGAAATCTCCAGTCCGAAAGAGTTCGTCGCGGTCAACATGGAGTATTTCCTCCTCGACCCGAGCTACGCCTGCCGCCGCCCGGCGCTGTACCGCTATTACAAGGAACACTTTGGCTGGGCGCCGCCCGCCAAGGACACTTGCAGCAAGAGTTTCGCGTTTCTCAATGCGGGCAACGACTTCGCCAAGCAGCCGTTGGGACAAGTCGATCCGGAGCGGGTGTACGCCGTCGACTACCTGCTCGCCGAGGCCAACCAGAACTGGGTCAGCCGTTGGGGCCACAGCATGTTGCGTCTGGTGATTTGCGCACCGGGTCGGCCACGTGGCCCGGATTGCCGGCTCGATCTGGACCAGCATCTGGTGCTGTCCTACCGCGCCTTCGTGGGCGATGTACAACTGTCGAGTTGGGACGGCTTGGTCGGCAAATACCCTTCGCGGCTGTTCGTCTTGCCACTGGCGCAGGTCATCGATGAATACACCAAAACCGAGCTGCGCAGCCTTGCATCGGTGCCGCTGAACCTGTCACGCAGCGAGATTGAAGGCGTGGTCGAACACGCCGCCGAGATGCACTGGAGCTACGACGGCAACTACTTCTTCCTGTCCAACAATTGCGCAGTGGAAGGCCTGAAGCTGTTGCGCAGCGGCAGCAACAACGCTCAGCTCGTCGGCCTGGACAGCATCATGCCCAATGGTTTGCTGGAAGTGCTTAAAGGACGCGGCCTCGCCGACACCAGCGTGCTGGACGATCCGAAGGAGGCTCTGCGCCTGGGGTATCGCTTCGACTCGTTCCGCGATCGCTATCAAGCGATGTTCGCTGTACTGAAGAAACAATTACCGATCAAACAGAACAGCGTCGAGGAGTGGCTATCGTTGTCGGCCGAGGAACGCCGTCCGTGGTTTGATCGCGCCGACCTGCGCACCAGCGCCGCACTGCTGCTGTTGGAGCAGGCCAGTTTTCGCCGGCAACTGCTGCTGGCTCAGGATGAGGTCAAGCAGCGCTACCTCGGTGAACGCGAACTGGATAACGGCGGGATGGACAAGGCCAACGCGACTTTGCAGCAAATCCTCGCCAACAGCGGTTTCCTCAGTCGCCCGGCAGAATTGCTTGATTCCAAGGGTTACGGCTTGCCGCAACCGAGCGAGTTCAGCCGACTGCAAGCGGAAAGCAGCCAGCGGCAGAAAAAGCTCCTGGCGCTTTCCGGCGATCTGGACACGGAGGTGCGCAAGCTGCTTGAACCCAAGCGCGCGGCCGAGATTGCCGCGAGTGAAGCCAATGTGAAACACATTGGCGAGCATTTGCGCAAACTGCACAAAGCCTCGGGCGGGCTGGAGTTGCCCTGACGCGAAAGATCGCCGCCTGGGCTGCGATCTTTTTTATTGCCTGTGAATCAGTACAAAACCCCATCCAGAATTTCATACACGATCCCGGTACCCACCGCGATCAGCACGATATCGCGCCCGGCCCGGCGCCATTCGTAACCCGGATAGACCGGCAAACGACCTAACGCACGACCCTCCAGGCGCTCACCGTAATAACCGTGGGGCAGCGGTCGGCCTCGTACCAGATGGATGCCCGGTGGCGGCGGTGCGCCGCGCACGAAGTAGCCGTGGTTGTCGCGAATGGTCTGGCGCACCGGGCCGAAGTCGCGCGGCGGCGGGCCACCTCGGTGGTTGTTCTGTGGGCCATGGTGATCGTTGCCGCGATTGTCCCCGCGGTTATCGTAGTGGCCCTGCTGCGGGCCGCCGCGGTCGTGATCATCGCGCTGATCAGCGCTGGCCAGCAGCGGTGTCGCGCTGATCATCAGCACGCCCAGACTGGCAATCAGACGTTTCGGCATTTTCATGGGGGGTTCCTCATTGCACTAACAGCAAAAAGGGATTCAGAACGTGGTTCTGAATCCCTCGGTCTTGCTTGGTTAGGCTGTGCCGCGAGGTGCTAATTCCTCTGTATCAGGAACTTTACCTTCAACTGACCCGGGCCTTACGCACGCCTTCGGCCAGCGCCGAGCACAGGCTCAGCACGCCGTCGATCGCCTGATCGGGCGTCGTGGCATTAGCAATGTGATCGATCAGCGCCGACCCCACCACAACACCGTCTGCCAGACGCGCAATGGCCGCCGCTTGTTCCGGCGTACGAATGCCAAAACCGATGCTGATCGGCAGATCCGTGTGGCGGCGCAGGCGAGTGACCGCCTCTTCGACGTGTTCCAGCGTCGCTGCACCGGCACCGGTGACACCGGCCACCGAGACGTAGTAAACAAATCCGGAACTGCCGTTAAGCACCTTCGGCAGACGCGCGTCATCCGTGGTCGGAGTCGTCAGACGGATGAAGTCCAGACCGGCAGCCTGGGCCGGGTCGCACAGCTCTTCGTTGTGCTCCGGTGGCATGTCGACCACGATCAGGCCATCGACGCCCGCGTCTTTGGCTTCAGCAATGAAACGCTCAACGCCAAACTTGTGGATCGGATTGAAGTAGCCCATCAGCACCAACGGCGTGTCGCTGTTGCCTTCACGGAATTCGCGAACCATTTGCAGGGTTTTCGCCAGATTCTGCCTGGCACCCAGCGCACGGATGTTGGCCAGTTGGATGGCCGGGCCGTCCGCCATCGGATCGGTGAACGGCATGCCCAACTCGATCACATCGGCACCGGCTTTCGGCAGGCCTTTGAGGATCGCCAGCGAGGTGTCGTAGTCCGGGTCACCGGCGGTGACGAAGGTCACCAGCGCGGCGCGATTGTGTTCCTTGAGTTCAGCAAAACGGGTTTGCAGGCGGCTCATCAGTGTTTCTCCTGCTGCGACTGTTCCATATGGTGCATCACGGTCTGCATGTCTTTGTCACCACGACCGGACAGGTTGACCACCATCAGGTGATCCTTGGGCAGCTTCGGTGCGCGTTTGAACACTTCAGCCAGGGCATGAGCGCTTTCCAGGGCAGGAATGATCCCTTCCAGGCGGCAGCATTTGTGGAACGCAGCGAGGGCTTCATCGTCGGTCACCGAGGTGTACTGCACGCGGCCGATGTCATGCAACCAGGCATGTTCCGGACCGATGCCCGGATAGTCGAGACCGGCGGAAATCGAGTGCGCGTCAATGATCTGGCCGTCGTCGTCCTGCAGCAGGAAGGTACGGTTGCCGTGCAATACACCCGGTACGCCGCCGTTGAGGCTGGCCGCATGCTTGCCGGTTTCGATGCCGTAACCGGCCGCTTCAACACCGATGATTTCAACGCTTTTGTCGTCGAGGAACGGGTGAAACAGGCCCATGGCATTGGAGCCACCGCCGATGCAGGCCACCAGGCTGTCCGGCAGGCGACCTTCCTGGGCTTGCAGTTGGTCGCGAGTTTCCTTGCCGATTACGGCCTGGAAGTCGCGAACCATCGCGGGATACGGGTGCGGCCCGGCCACGGTGCCGATCAGGTAGAAAGAGCTGTCGACATTGGTCACCCAGTCACGCAGGGCTTCGTTCATCGCGTCCTTCAGGGTGCCGGTGCCGGCGACCACCGGGATCACTTCGGCCCCCAGCAACTTCATGCGGAACACGTTGGCCTGCTGACGCTCGATGTCGGTAGTGCCCATGTAGATCACGCAGTCCAGACCGAAGCGCGCAGCCACGGTGGCAGTTGCCACGCCGTGCATGCCAGCGCCGGTCTCGGCGATGATGCGTTTCTTGCCCATGCGCCGCGCCAGCAGGATCTGGCCGATGCAGTTGTTGATCTTGTGCGCGCCAGTGTGGTTCAGCTCTTCGCGCTTGAGGTAGATCTTGGCGCCACCGCAGAACTCGGTCAGACGTTCGGCGAAATACAACGGACTGGGACGTCCGACGTAGTCGCGCTGGAAGTAGGCCAGTTCTTCTTTGAAGGCAGGATCTTCTTTGGCCGCTTCGTACTCGCGGGCCAGATCGAGGATCAACGGCATCAGGGTTTCCGCCACGTAGCGGCCACCGAACGAGCCGAACAGGCCGTTGGCGTCAGGGCCGTTACGCAGATCGGCGTTGTGCGAAGTCTGGGTCATGGTTTGCTCCAGGGGGTCAAAAGACAATGACGACCACTCTACCCCTGACCTTCTATGCTGAAAACCGATAAGATCGCCGCAACCTGTCAGGAAAACTCACAGATACCATGAGCCATGACCTTCCCCCGCTGAACGCTTTGCGCGCCTTCGAAGCCACCGCACGCCTGAACAGCGTCAGTCAGGCGGCCGAACAACTGCACGTCACCCATGGCGCGGTCAGTCGTCAGCTCAAGGTGCTGGAAGAGCACCTAGGTCTCAGCCTGTTCATCAAGGATGGACGCGGCTTGAAACTCACAGATGCAGGCGTGCGTCTACGCGACGCCAGCGCTGAAGCCTTTGATCGGTTGCGCAGTGTTTGCACCGAATTAACCCAAAGCACTGCCGACGCGCCATTTGTGCTCGGTTGTTCCGGAAGCCTGCTGGCGCGTTGGTTCATTCCACGCTTGGGACGGCTGAATGCCGATCTGCCGGATTTGCGCCTGCATCTGTCGGCCGGTGAGGGCGATCTTGACCCTCGACGTCCCGGGCTCGATGCTTTGCTGTTGTTCGCCGAGCCGCCATGGCCGGCGGACATGCAGGTGTATGAATTAGCTGCCGAGCGCATCGGCCCGGTGATGAGCCCACTATTCAGCGGCTATCAACGCCTGCAAAGGGCATCTGCCGAGGCTTTGCTCGATGAGCCATTGCTGCACACCACATCGCGCCCGCAAGCCTGGCCCAGTTGGGCACAGCAGAACCGCCTCGACGCCAAAACGTTGAAGCTCGGGCAAGGTTTCGAGCATTTGTATTACTTGCTGGAGGCCGCAGTGGCGGGACTGGGGGTGGCAATCGCGCCGGAGCCGCTGGTGACTGAAGACTTGAAGGCTGGTCGCCTGGTTGCGCCGTGGGGCTTCTGTGAAACCCCGGCGCAACTGGCGCTGTGGCTACCCAAACGCGCCGCAGACGGGCGCGCCCGGCAACTGGCGCAATGGCTCAAGAACGAGCTGCGCCAGCCGGATCATTCGCCGCGCTTGAACAGCAAGTAGGCCGCGAGCAGGCCCAGTGCACCGACCGCCACACCGGCCGTTGTCCAAGGATGTTCCTGAGCGTAATCACGGGTGGCGAGCCCGGTCTCGCGGGTTTTCACTTTGACTTCTTCATAGGCATCGCTGAGCAGGTGGCGCGAGTGTTTCAGCGCACTCTCGGCGTTGCTTTTGAGCGCCTTGAGGGTCTTGCGCGACTCGTCCGAAGCGTCGTCTTTGAGGCTTTCCAACGATTTGAGCAGACTCTCGATCTCGGCTTCCATGCTTTGCAACGAGGCTTTACGTAAAGAGGTGTTGGCCATGGTGGCTCTCCTGCATTGGTGATGAGTGGCGTGTGTTGATTGGGACTTCAGCGGTTTGAGAAAGTGCAGAAAATCTGAACTTCGCTTGCGTGTAGCCACCGAAATCAACAGTGCAATTCACTGCTAGTCTCAAATCCACACGCCTAGGAGATCGTCATGAGTGACCATCACACGTACAAGAAAGTCGAGCTGGTCGGTTCTTCCACCAACAGCATCGAGGACGCCATCAACAACGCGCTGGCCGAAGCCAACAAAAGCATCAAGCATCTGGAATGGTTCGAAGTGATCGACACCCGTGGTCACATCAAGGACGGCAAGGCCGCGCACTTTCAAGTGACGCTCAAAGTCGGCTTCCGGATCGCCAGTAGCTGAGTTGGGTCTACACTTCTGAACTTGCGCGCTGGCCGAGTGCCATAGGAATGGCAAAGCGCTACAGGGTGAGCGCATCGGGCCAATGCTCCGATGCCCGCCTCTATTAATCCGACCAGGGAGTGCGACCGATGAAGAAGTTCATATTGGCAGTAGGTTTGTTGAGCCTTGCGGGTGGCGCGTTTGCTGCTGGCAAGCCTTGTGACGAGCTCAAGAGCGAGATTGCGGCGAAGCTGGATGCCAAGGGGGTTGCCGGGTATTCGCTGGAGATCGTCGATAAGGGTGCAGCGACTGACGGCAAGGTGGTCGGCAGTTGTGAAGGCGGCACCAAGGAAATCGTCTACAAGCGCGGTTGATCGCGCCTGAAATGCAAAAGCCGACACTCATGCGTCGGCTTTTTTGTGGGCAACACGTTTCCAATGTGGGGCTTGCTCGCGAAAGGGGGCGTATCAGTCAACATCATGCGCGCCTGGCACTCCGCCTTCGCGAGCAAGCCCGCCCACAGGGGACGGTGCACCGTCTCAGCCCTTCATCACCTGCGCCAGCAACTCATAGGAATGCAGGCGATCAGCATGTTCATACAGATCGCAGGTGAAAATCAGCTCATCGGCCTGGGTCTGTTCAACCAGCATTTCCAGTTTGGCGCGGATTTTCTGCGGGCTGCCGACCATCGCCAGACCGAGGAAATCGCCGACCGCTTCACGCTCGTGAGGCCGCCACAGGCCGTCCATGGTTTTCACGGGAGGGCGTTGCACCAGGCTTTGTCCACGCATCAACGCGAGAATGCGCTGGTACACCGAAGTCGCCAGGTAATCCGCCTGCTCATCGGTATCTGCTGCAACCAGCGGCACACCGAGCATCACATACGGTTTGTCGAGCACTGCCGACGGTTTGAAGTGATTGCGGTAGACGCGGATCGCCTCATGCATCAAGCGCGGTGCGAAATGTGAGGCGAAGGCGTAGGGCAAACCGCGCTCGCCGGCCAGTTGTGCACTGAACAGGCTGGAACCAAGGAGCCAGATCGGCACATGGGTGCCGGTGCCGGGCATCGCGATGACTCGTTGCTCCGGGGTGCGCGGGCCGAGGAAGCGCGCCAGTTCGGCGACGTCTTCCGGGAAATCATCGGCACTGCCGGAACGCTCGCGGCGCAGGGCACGGGCGGTCATTTGATCGGAGCCGGGCGCGCGGCCCAGTCCCAAGTCGATCCGCCCCGGATACAGGCTTTCCAGCGTGCCGAACTGCTCGGCAATCACCAGTGGCGCATGGTTGGGCAGCATGACGCCGCCGGAGCCGACGCGGATGGTTGACGTACCCCCGGCCAGATAACCGAGCAGCACCGAGGTAGCGGAACTGGCGATGCCGTCCATGTTGTGATGTTCAGCCACCCAGAACCGCGTATAGCCGAGTTTCTCGACATGCTGCGCCAGGTTCAGCGAGTTGCGCAGCGATTGCGCCGGGCTGCCGTTCTCGCGCACTGGCACCAGGTCGAGGGTGGAAAATTTTACGTCGGACAGTTGCTTCATAAACCTGCGTCTCCGAGTGAGGAGGCAGGTTTTTCTTGCAAACGAAAACCTGCCGAATCATAAGCGTGTTTTGTGCAATGAGGGCATATACCCGAGTTTCAATAGCAGAACGAAAAATCCTACTAAAAAAGTCAACGATTCAGACGAGCTGAACTTTGTCCCGACGTCTATCCTCAGAACCCTTGCAAGCAAAATTCACAACGGCGCGGCGTTCCGCGTCTGATCTTGAGGAGGCAGCATGGCTATCGTTAAGAAAGCATCCGCACATTGGGCAGGTGATCTGAAAACCGGTATCGGCTCGATTTCTACTGAAACCGGCGTCCTCAGAGAAGCACCCTACGGTTTCAAGGCCCGTTTCGAAGGCGGTAAGGGCACCAACCCGGAAGAACTGATCGGCGCCGCACATGCCGGTTGTTTCTCCATGGCGTTCTCGATGATTCTCGGCGATGCAGGCCTGAAGGCCGACAGCATCGACACCGACGCTGAAGTCACCCTCGACCAGGTCGATGGCGGTTTTGCGATCACGGCGGTGAAGCTGATTCTCAAGGCGAAGATCCCGGGAGCCAGTCAGGCGCAGTTTGAAGAACTGAGCAACAAGGCCAAGGAAGGGTGCCCGGTGTCCAAGGTACTCAATGCGAAGATTACCCTTGAGGCATCGCTGGTCGCTTAAGCAGGCGTTGGCTGGGCCGACGTCTTCGCGAGCAAGCCCGCGCCCACAAAGGATCTTTGGTGTTTCACAAGATCTGTTGTGGGAGCGGGCTTGCTTGCGAAAGCGACCTGAAAATCCCCACGAAGCCTGAAGCGATAAACAAGACCTGTGAGCGAAGTCAGAACTCGCCGAGTAAAAGTATGGTCGAATAAATGACAGCAGCTTCAGCGCACACCCGTGCGCGCTGCCTCAAGGAGCTTCTCTCATGAAACGTATTGGCTTGGCGATTTTTTGCAGTGCACTGGCCACCTCGGTTCTTGCCGCCCCCAAAGACTGTGAAGAATTGAAGAACGAGATCGAAATCAAAATCCAGGCGAATGCCGTGCCCTCCTACACGCTGGAAATCGTCAGCAAGGAAGAGGCTGAAAAGCACGAAATCGCCATGGTCGTAGGGACATGCGAAAACGGCACCAAAGCGATCATCTATCAGAAAAACGACAATTGAGGTCGATCACGGCACGCAGTTGACCTGCCGTTCTTCGGCAACGATCTGACCTTGGCGATTGATCAACCGGGCGCTCGGCGTAAAGGCCAGTGACCTGGCTTCAAGACGATAACGTTGCCCGGCCTCGAAATGATCGTAACGCACGGTCAGGTAACACAGCCGCTCCTGCGGATCGGTGTTCATGCTCATGCCACCGCCGAACACCTCGAAATCAAAGCGAACCGTCAACTCGTGACTGCCCGGCGTGACCTGGAAAAACCGTCCGTCCGGCATTCTCTGTTTGTCCAGCCGTTCCGCCATCAGCACTTTGCCGCCAGGGGTGGGCATGGCGAAGTCGACCCAGGCCTTGCCGGGGTCAGCCGCTGGCATCGGGCTCTGGCAACCGGCAACCACACTTGCAGCAAGCAACAACGTCAACCTGCGCATGATCAATGTCCTTTGGATGGGAGATTGAGCATAGCGCCGATCAGGTCTTCTGACATCCAGCCGGAGTGCCCTGTCCCACGACCTTGCGCTGTTCGTCATAGAGCTTGGCCCAAGGTCGGAAACCGATACTGCCGGCCTGCAATTGATATCGCTGGCCGGCGTTGAAATCATTGAATTTCACGTTCAACTGGCAATCGCGCCAGAGCGGCTCGGCGTCAGGACCGATATTGGTGGCCTCCACCGGAAACTGATAACGCACCGTCAGCTCATGACTGCCGGGCTGCACCTCGAAATAGCGTTTGTCGATGGCAGCCTTGCGGTCGACTTGCAGTGCTTGCAGTGCCGTGTCCTGCTGCCGGGCATTCAGATCGATCCAGGCCTGCGAGGGGTCAGGATCAGGCACTCCAAATCCGGCACATCCGGCCAGCGTCAGCAGGCCTCCTGTCAGCATCAACATACGCATAGCGCAGCTCCAATGGGCGGGATAGTCTTGCGGGCAGACTTTCCAGGGGTTTCTTATTTTGATCAGGCCGCTTCCAAGCCATTGGTTACTTGATCGCGTTTTTCGGATTTTGTTTCCGGGTGTGATGCTTTTGTTGCTCAACGGTTGCGCCAGCGTCAGCTACTACGGCCAGTTGGCCAGCGGTCAATGGCAATTGCTGCGGGCCCGCGAGCCGGTGGCCGAGGTGATTGCCGACCCAAGCCGCGACGTAAAGTTACGCGCACACTTGGCGCAGTCACAAAAGGCCCGCACCTTCGCCAGCCAGCACTTGCACCTTCCGGATAACCAGAGCTATCGCCTGTACGCCGACATTGGAAGGCCGTTTGTGGTGTGGAATGTGTTCGCCACCCAAGAGTTTTCGCTGACCCCGCAAAACCACTGTTTCCCGATTGCCGGATGCGTGGCCTATCGCGGTTACTACAGCCAGAGCGCGGCCCGGGGCGAAGCCGCGATCCAACGCCTGCAGGGCATGGACGTGTCGATCGGCGGCGTCGAGGCGTACTCCACGCTGGGCTGGTTCAACGACCCAATACTCAATTCGATGATGGGTTGGGGCGACGAGCGGTTGGCCACACTGATTTTTCATGAGTTGGCCCATCAGCGCTTCTATGTGAAGGACGACACCGAGTTCAACGAGTCCTTCGCCACGTTCGTCGAGCAGGAAGGCACCCGGCAATGGCGGGCGTTTCGTGGATTGCCAGCGGACAACGACTCAAAACTCAAACAACGTGACCAGTTCATTGCACTGGTGCTCGATACCCGTTCACGTCTGGAAAAGCTCTACGCCCAGTCATTGCCGGCCGAGCAGATGCGTGAGCGCAAAGCGGCGCAGTTCGAACAGTTTCGCCGGGATTACCGGGTGATGCGTGATCGTCAGTGGGCCGGCGACAAGCGCTATGACGCGTGGGTCAATGCGCCGCTGAACAATGCGCGGCTGTTGCCGTTTGGACTGTACGACCAGTGGGTGCCGGCGTTTGCTGCGCTGTTCAGGCAGGTGGGAGGTGATTGGGTGAGGTTTTATTCAGCGGTGGAGAGGCTGGGGAATTTGCCGGTGCTCGAGCGTAAGGCAGCGTTGAAAACGCTGGCAGATTCATGATGGCTGACTGAACGGGCCTGTTCGCGAGCAAGCCGGCTCCCACACTGGACTTGCACACGACATACAGGCCCTGTGGGAGCGCAATTTCATCGGTTCTGCAAAAACGCCTGATGCAACTCCTCCAGCGTTTCAAAGTGATAAGCCGGCGCTTCAGCGTTCAACTCTTCAAAACTGCCAAACCCATAGCCCACCGCCGCCCCATCCAGGCCATTGCTGCGTGCACCGATCAGGTCATGTTTACGATCGCCGATCATCAGCGTATCCGCCGGATTCAGGCCTTCCTCGGCGATCAAATGGGCAATCAACTCGACCTTGTTGGTCCGCGTGCCATCCAGCTCGCTGCCGTAGATCACCTTGAAGTGTCGGGCAAAGTCGAAGTGCCGGGCGATCTCGCGGGCGTACACCCATGGCTTGGACGTCGCGATATACAGCTGCCGCCCTTGGCCACTCAGGGTTTCCAGCAACGGCGTGACACCGTCGAACACGCGGTTCTCGTACAGTCCCGTCACCTTGAAACGCTCGCGGTAGAAATTCACCGCCTCCCAGGCCTTGGCCTCGTCGAAATCGTAGAACTGCATGAACGCCTGCAACAGCGGCGGGCCGATGAAATGCTCAAGCTTTGTCAGGTCCGGCTCGTCGATGCCGAGTTTGCTCAAGGCGAACTGAATGGAACGAGTGATGCCCTCACGCGGGTCGGTCAGGGTGCCATCGAGGTCGAACAGTACGGTCTGGTAGTGCATGAGAAATCCTGAGCAGGTGTAAGTCGATTCAGAGCTGGTCGTAGCCTTCAGCCAGGTGCAGATCCTTGAGCTTCACGTAATTCGCCGCGCTGTAGGTGAAGAAGGCGTTTTCCTTATCGGTCAGCGCACGGACCTGTTTCACCGGACTGCCCACATACAGAAAGCCGCTTTCCAGACGTTTGCCCGGCGGCACCAGGCTGCCAGCGCCGATGATCACATCGTCCTCGACCACCGCGCCGTCCATGACAATGCTGCCCATGCCGATCAACACGCGGCTGCCAACCGTGCAGCCGTGGAGCATGACTTTGTGGGCAATGGTCACGTCGTCGCCAATCAGCAGCGCGAAGCCGTCCGGGTTGAACGGGCCGGCGTGGGTAATGTGCAACACGCAACCGTCCTGCACGCTGGTGCGCGCACCGATGCGGATGCGGTGCATGTCGCCACGAATAACCGTCAGCGGCCAGACGGAGCTGTCTTCGCCGATTTCGACGTCGCCGATCACCACCGCCGAGCCGTCGACAAATGCGCCTTTGCTCAACTGCGGGGTGTGATTCTGGTATTTGCGAAGGGACACGATTAGTTCTCTCTCTGTCGCCGATAGCTGCGGTGAGTGTCGATTGTAATTAAGATGGGCGCATGTTTCTTCCAGCCAAGGTGCCAACCGTGAGCGTGAACAACCCTCTTCTGCAGTCCTACGACCTGCCGCCGTTCTCCACGATCCGTGCCGAACACGTCCTGCCGGCCATTGAAACCATCCTGGCCGACAACCGCGCCGCCATCGCCGACATCCTCAAGACCCAAGGCCAGAACCCGACATGGGCCGGCCTGGTACTGGCGATGGACGAACTCAATGACCGCCTCGGTGCGGCATGGAGCCCGGTCAGCCACCTCAACGCCGTGTGCAACAGTGCCGAACTGCGTGATGCCTACGAGTCGTGCCTACCAGCCCTGAGCGCCTACTCCACCGAGATGGGCCAGAACCGCGAATTGTTCCAGGCCTATGAAGCCCTGGCCAACAGCCCGCAAGCTGCCGGTTTCGACGTGGCGCAAAAAACCATTCTGGAACACGCCCTGCGCGACTTCCGCCTGTCGGGTATCGACCTGCCGGAAGCTGAACAGAAGCGCTACGCCGAAGTGCAGAGCAAACTGTCCGAGCTGGGCAGCCGCTTCTCCAACCAACTGCTCGACGCCACCCAGGCCTGGAGCAAGCACGTCACCGACGAAGCCGCCCTCGCCGGCCTGACCGATTCGGCCAAGGCGCAAATGGCTGCCGCCGCACAGGCTAAAGATCTGGACGGCTGGCTGATCACCCTGGAATTCCCGAGCTACTACGCGGTGATGACCTATGCCCAAGACCGTGCGCTGCGCGAAGAAGTCTACGCCGCCTACTGCACCCGCGCCTCGGATCAAGGCCCGAATGCCGGCCAGAACGACAACGGCCCGGTGATGGAAGAGATTCTGGATCTGCGTCAGGAACTGGCCAGGCTGTTGGGTTTCGCCAGTTTCTCCGAGTTGAGCCTGGCGACGAAAATGGCCGAGTCCAGCGATCAGGTGCTGAGCTTCCTGCGCGACTTGGCCAAGCGCAGCAAACCGTTTGCCGCGCAGGATCTGCAACAGTTGCGTGCCTACGCCGCCGAACAGGGCTGCGCCGATCTGCAAAGCTGGGACAGCGGTTTCTACGGCGAAAAACTCCGTGAACAACGCTACAGCGTCGCCCAGGAAACCCTGCGCGCGTACTTCCCGATCGACAAGGTCCTGGGCGGCCTGTTCGCCATCGTTCAACGCCTGTACGGCATCGAGATTGCCGAGCTCAAAGGCTTCGACACCTGGCACCCGGACGTGCGCCTGTTCGAGATCAAGGAAAACGGCCAGCACGTCGGCCGCTTCTTCTTCGACCTCTATGCCCGTGCCAACAAGCGTGGCGGTGCATGGATGGACGGCGCTCGTGACCGTCGTCGTACCGTCGACGGCGTGCTGCAAAGCCCGGTGGCCAATCTGGTGTGCAACTTCACCCCGGCCGACAGCGGCAAGCCTGCGCTGCTGACCCACGATGAAGTGACCACCCTGTTCCACGAATTCGGCCATGGCCTGCACCACCTGCTGACCCGTGTCGATCATGCCGGCGTGTCCGGGATCAACGGCGTGGCGTGGGACGCCGTCGAGCTGCCAAGCCAGTTCATGGAAAACTGGTGCTGGGAGCCGGAAGGCCTGGCGCTGATTTCCGGTCACTACGAAACCGGCGAGCCGCTGCCACAGGACCTGCTGGAAAAAATGCTCGCGGCGAAAAACTTCCAGTCTGGCCTGATGATGGTGCGTCAGCTGGAGTTCTCGCTCTTCGACTTCGAACTGCACGCCACCCACGGTGACGGTCGCAGCGCCGCGCAGGTGCTCGAAGGCGTACGCGACGAGGTGTCGGTGATGCGTCCACCGGCCTACAACCGCTTCCCCAACAGCTTTGCGCACATCTTTGCCGGCGGTTACGCGGCGGGTTACTACAGCTACAAGTGGGCCGAAGTGCTGTCGGCGGATGCTTTCTCCAAATTCGAAGAAGACGGCGTGCTGAACGCTGAAACCGGCCGCGCTTTCCGCGAAGCGATTCTGGCGCGTGGCGGTTCGCAGGCGCCGATGGTGCTGTTCGTCGACTTCCGTGGTCGCGAGCCGTCGATTGACGCACTCTTGCGCCACAGCGGCCTGAGTGAGGACGCGGCAGCATGAGTGAGGGGCCTGTGATTACCAAGAAGCGCTTTATCGCCGGGGCGGTTTGCCCGGCGTGCAGCGAGCCGGACAAGTTGATGATGTGGAACGAGGACAGCGTGCCACACCGCGAATGCGTGGCCTGCGGTTACTGCGACACGCTCAACGAGCAAGGGCTGTCGGTGCCCAAAGAGCTGGGCACGCGGGTCAACACCAGCGCGCTCAAACCGCCAGCGGACAAGAAAGTCCAGGCGGTGCAGTTCTTCCCGAATCCAAAATTGAAGAAGAAACCCGACGAGCAACACTGAGTCAGTGCCACCTTCCACCGATTGCGGTGGAAGGTGGTAACTATGTACCGCCCCTCTTTCACGCTTCCTGCTTAGGCTGGCACTTTCAGCCATCGCTCAAGGAAGACGCCATGCTCCACACCAATCCCCTTTTACAACACTGGACCCTGCCACCGTGGTCGGCGATACGCGCCGAACATCTGCTGCCAGCCATCAACGCGATCGTGACCGATAACCGCCAGGTCATTGCCAGGGTGATCACCAGCCAGACCGAGCATCCGGGCTGGGACGATCTGGTCGTGGCCATCGACGAAGCCGATGCACGTCTGAGTGAGGCCATGGCCGTTATCGAGACGCTTTCGACGGTCAAATCCAACGATATCGACTGGCTCAGGGAAAGCGCGTTGTGCAGCGTCGTTGCCGCTCAGTACAGAGCCGACAAGACCGCTGACCTGGCGCTGTACCGCAGTTATCAACGGCTGGCGAAGAGTTCGGTCGCCACCGGTTTCGACGATCAACGCAAAGCGTCGCTGGCGAAAATTCTGCGCAAATTCCGGTTGTCCGGCATCGAACTGCCGCTCGCACAACAGCGCAAACTTGCCCGCTTGAATGGCGAGATCCGGCTAACGGAGCAACGTTTTCGAAGTCATCTGGAGCTGGCCAACGCCGCGTGGAGCCAACGCATAGACGATGTCACTCAGCTCGAAGGCTTGTCTGCGGCAGTGAAGGCGCGCCTGGCGCTCAACGCCAAAGAGGCAGGACACGAGGGCTGGCGGCTGACGCTGGAGCAAAACACCTACCGGCAAATCATGACCCATGCGCAAAACCGGGCGCTGCGTGAGGCCTATTTCACAGCCTGGATCAACCGGGCGTCGGATCTAGGCCCACAGGCGAAAAAACTCGATAACGATCCGGTACTCAAGGTGCTGATCGCATTGCGTCACGAGAAAGCCCAATTGTTGGGCTTCGAGAATTTCGTCCAGATGCGTCTCGAAAACCGCATGGCCACCTCTGCTGCACAGGTTGAAGCTTTTTTGCGCCAGCAACTGGCGTTGAATACGCCGGCCCTGCTGCGCGATGCCCAAGCCCTGAAAGCGTTTGCGCACACCCAAGGGATTGTGGATATCCAGGCGTGGGATGAAGACTTCCTCGCCGAGCAGTTACGCCTCCAGCAGTTGAACGGTGCGTTGAAAGGCTTGCGTGAGTACTTCCCGCTGGAGGGCACGTTGCGCCGACTTTGCCTGTTCAGCGAGCGCATGTTCGGGATCAGCATCGTCGAACAGACGACCGCCAGCCACTGGCATCAAAGCGTACGGCTACTGGAGGTCAGTGAACATGGGCAGGTGATCGGGCATATCTATGTTGACCCCTATCACCGCGATGACGCGGCCGACTTCGCCTTCACCTCCGTCTTGCGCACCCGTCGAATCAATGCCGAGGGACGGCCGTCACTGCCGATTGCTTGCCTCTACTGCAATTTCAGCCCTGCCACCGACGAGCACCCGTGCCTGCTCTCCCATGAAAACCTGCGGGTGCTGTTCCACGAATTCGGCCATTGCCTGCAGCATGTGCTGACGCGCTCGCCCCATCGCAACTTGTCGGGGATTTCCCAACTGGCGCGTGATACCGCCGAATTTGCCGGGCAGTTGTTTGAACACTGGTGCCTGTCACCCGAGTTTCTGGTGTGGCTGGCGGCGCATTACCAGAGCGGCGAACGCCTGACAGAAGCGCGGGTCAACACCGCGCTGGCCGCCATTGGCGCCCACACCAGCCGGACAACCGCGCTGTTACTGATGACGGCGCTGTTTGATCTGGAGTTGCACCGCTCTCATGGCGATGGCCGAAGCATCGAACAAGTGTTCGAGGATGTACAACGCGAAATGCCTCATCTAGGAATGTCGGGGTATCACCGCTTCGCTTATGGCTTTGACTATTTGGTGACCGGTTACGAGGCGTCAGTCTATGCCTACAAATGGTCTGGCGTGCTGGCAACCGAAGTGTTCAAGCGGTTTCAGCGAGACTGGGTGTTCGACGCACAAACGGGTCGGGATTTTCGCGAGGCGTTCTTTTCCCCCGGCGACTCGCGCTCGTTGCTGAGCGCGGCGCAGGCGTTTCTCGGCGAGCCGGTCAACACGCAATTTTTTGCGGCCGCACCTCAATGAATTCTCTGGTCACTTGAGATTGACGGTCTGAAACCAGCTCTTCATCGAGCAGGTGGCGAACGCGCTGGTGCTGCAATCACCATTGGCCAGCGCAGTGCGCAGCTTGTCGACATCGGCCTGCATCATGTAGCGAATGCCATCCTTGAAATGGCCGCTTTCGCCGAAACCACCTTGGGTCATCTCGTTCAAGGCATCCTCTTTGCTCCAGCCTTGCACCACCACGCGGTACATCGCTGCCATCAGGCCGGTGCGGTCAGAACCGTGTTTGCAATGCATCAACACCGGGCCCTTGGCTTCGGCGCTCTGGATAGCGCGCAAAGTCTTGAGCACATCGCTGTCATCAACGTGATTGGTGCGATAGGACAACTGCACTTGATTGATGCCTGGCTCGGACAGCCAGCGACTGTCGGCCTCCGGCAAGAAGTTGATCACCGTTGCCACTTTGAGATTTTTCAACAGCGGCACCGCGCCGCTATCGGGCAATGCACTGCGATAGAGGGTCGGCGACATCTGGAACAGGTTGTATTGCACCTCGACCGGCTGCGCCCACTCCTCGGGACGGGAA
The DNA here is from genome assembly GCF_963970845.1 of Pseudomonas sp. RA_105y_Pfl2_P56. NCBI lineage: Bacteria > Pseudomonadati > Pseudomonadota > Gammaproteobacteria > Pseudomonadales > Pseudomonadaceae > Pseudomonas > Pseudomonas sp. RA_105y_Pfl2_P56. Next base: position 92,099 of record NZ_CAXAPL010000017.1, on the reverse strand, counting down.
GGCACGGTATCAGCCGCCTGGGCCGGGATCAGGTGCAGCATGGCGACAAGCGACAAACACAAAGCGGGGAAAAAACGCACTCGAGACATGCTGGGTAGACCGTGTCGGGTTTTTGAAGAATTGAAGCTTCAAGGTTTGCCGGTCAAAGCCCCGTGAGCCGTCTGTCAAAGAAATGTGAATCGGCATCAATCCGCTGAAAAGCGGGTCAGCCATTTCGGCTTTTTTCGACTGAAACGATTCATCTCAATGCTTAGGCTGCTACCATTTGTCACATCATGTTGCAGCTCTCCGGATCATCCCGGCCACGTCGCGACGAAAAATCCTCAAGCCGTTCGCAGAAACGGCTGACCACCCTTAATGCCTGATGAGGTGCCCCCCCACATGTCTGATGAAGATCGAGACAACCCGCGGCGTGAGTTTTTGCGCAAATCCCTGACCCTGATTCCCGTCGTCACCCTGGCCGGTACCGGTCTGGGCAGCAGCGTGCTGCAAGCCGCGCCTGAACCTGCGCCCGCAATGCAACCGGTTCGCGCTGACGCCGACGATTATCAGCCAAGCTATTTCACCGCCCAAGAATGGGCCTTCATCCATGCCGCCGTGGCGCAACTGATCCCCAACGACGATCAAGGCCCGGGAGCGCTGGAAGCTGGCGTGCCGCAATACATCGATCGTCAGATGAACACCCCGTATGCCGCTGGCGCCCTTTGGTACATGCAAGGCCCCTTCAACGCCGACGCGGCGCCGGAGATGGGCTGGCAGAGCAAACTCGTGCCAAAAGAGATCTATCGCCTCGGCATCGCCGCCACGGATCAGTGGGCAAAATCCATCAACGGTAAAGTATTTGCTGACCAAGACAGCGCTACCCGAGACGATTTACTCAAACAACTCGAAGCCGGAAAACCGCAATTCGATACCGTCCCCGCGAAGATTTTCTTCAACCTGCTGCTGCAAAACACCAAGGAAGGGTTCTTCTGCGACCCGATCCACGGCGGCAACAAAGGCATGGTCGGCTGGACCATGATCGGCTTCCCCGGCGCCCGCGCCGATTTCATGGATTGGGTGGAACGCAACGAGCAATACCCCTTCCCGGCAGTTTCGATTCGCGGCGAGAGGGCGTGAGCATGGCAACGGTAATGAAGAAGGTCGACGCCGTGATCGTCGGTTTCGGCTGGACGGGCGCGATCATGGCCAAAGAGCTGACCGAGGCCGGACTCAACGTGCTGGCGCTGGAGCGCGGGCCGATGCAGGACACCTACCCCGACGGCAACTATCCACAGGTGATTGACGAACTGACCTACAGCGTGCGGAAAAAACTCTTCCAGGACATTTCCAGAGAGACCGTGACCATTCGCCATAGCGTCAACGACATTGCCTTGCCCAACCGCCAATTGGGCGCGTTCCTCCCGGGCAATGGCGTCGGCGGCGCCGGGCTGCACTGGTCGGGTGTGCACTTTCGTGTCGACCCGATCGAGTTGCGCATGCGCAGCCATTACGAAGAGCGTTACGGCAAAAGCTTCATCCCCAAAGACATGACCATCCAGGACTTCGGCGTCAGCTATGAAGAGCTGGAGCCGTTCTTCGATTTCGCCGAAAAGGTTTTCGGCACGTCGGGCCAGGCCTGGACCGTGAAAGGTCAATTGGTCGGTCAGGGCAAAGGGGGCAACCCTTACGCACCGGATCGCTCCAACCCGTTCCCGCTGCAGGCACAGAAAAACACCGTGTCCGCACAGCTGTTCGGCAAAGCGGCCACGGAGGTCGGTTACAAACCCTACAACCTGCCTTCGGCCAACACCTCGGGCCCGTACACCAATCCCTACGGCGCGCAGATGGGCCCGTGCAATTTCTGCGGGTTCTGCAGCGGTTACGTTTGCTACATGTATTCCAAGGCCTCGCCGAACGTGAACATTCTGCCGGCGCTCAAGCCGCTGCCGAATTTCGAATTGCGACCCAATGCCCATGTGCTGCGGATCAACCTCGACAGCAGCAAAACCAAAGCCACCGGCGTCACTTACGTCGACAGCCAGGGCCGCGAGATCGAGCAACCGGCGGACCTGGTGATCCTCGGCGCTTTCCAGTTGCACAACGTGCGTCTGATGCTGCTTTCCGGGATTGGCAAACCTTACGACCCCATCAGCGGCGAAGGTGTGGTGGGGCGTAACTTCGCCTACCAGAACATGGCGACCATCAAGGCGTTCTTCGACAAGGACACCCACACCAACAACTTCATCGGCGCCGGCGGTAACGGCGTGGCGCTGGATGACTTCAACGCCGACAACTTCGACCACGGCCCGCACGGCTTCGTCGGCGGTTCGCCAATGTGGGTCAACCAGGCGGGCAGCCGACCGATTGCCGGCACCTCCAACCCACCGGGCACTCCGGCCTGGGGCAGTGCCTGGAAACGCGCGACCGCCGATTACTACACCCACCAGGTGTCGATGGACGCTCACGGCGCGCATCAATCCTACAGAGGCAACTACCTCGATCTCGACCCGGTGTACCGCGATGCCTACGGCTTGCCCCTGCTGCGGATGACGTTCGACTGGCAGGAAAACGACATCAAAATGAACCGCTTCATGGTCGAGAAGATGGGCAAAGTCGCCGAGGCGATGGGCCCGAAAGCCATTGCGGTGATTGGCAAGAACGTTGGCGATCACTTCAACACCGCGGCCTACCAGACCACGCACCTCAACGGTGGCGCGATCATGGGCACCGATCCGAAGACCAGCGCGCTGAACCGCTACTTGCAGAGCTGGGACGTGCATAACGTCTTCGTGCCGGGCGCTTCAGCGTTCCCGCAGGGCCTGGGTTACAACCCGACCGGGCTGGTGGCTGCGTTGACCTACTGGTCGGCAAAAGCGATCCGCGAGCAATACCTGAAAAACCCCGGTCCGCTGGTTCAGGCTTAAGGAGCGATGACCATGAAAAATCTTGTTATCGCGACCTTGGCCCTGCTCGGCAGCGCCTCTTTGCAGGCGGCCGAAGTGGATCAATCCTTGATCAAAAAGGGCGAATACCTCGCCCGTGCCGGCGACTGTGTGGCTTGCCACACTGCAAAAAACGGTAAGCCGTTCGCTGGTGGCCTGCCGATGGAAACCCCGATCGGCACGATCTATTCGACCAACATCACTCCGGATAAAACCGGCATCGGTGATTACAGCTTCGAGGACTTTGATCAGGCCGTACGTCATGGTGTCGCTAAAAACGGTAGTACGTTGTACCCGGCGATGCCGTATCCGTCCTACGCCCGTGTCAGCCAAACCGACATGAAAGCGCTATACGCGTATTTCATGCAGGGCGTAGAACCGGTGGCGCAACAGAACAAGGCCAGCGACATTCCATGGCCGTTGAGCATGCGCTGGCCGCTGATGGGCTGGCGCTGGATGTTTGCGCCGAAGGTCGAGGGCTATAAAGCGACATCGGATGATCCGGTGATCAGCCGTGGGGCGTACCTGGTGGAAGGCCTGGGCCATTGCGGCGCCTGCCACACGCCGCGTGCCCTGACCCTGCAGGAAAAATCCCTGAGCGCGGCCGATGGCAGCACGTTCCTGGCCGGCAGCGCGCCACTGGAAGGCTGGATCGCCAAGAGCCTGCGCGGCGATCACAAGGACGGCCTCGGCAGTTGGAGCGAAGAGCAACTGGTGCAGTTCCTCAAGACCGGCCGCAGTGACCGCAGCGCAGTGTTCGGCGGCATGAGCGATGTGGTCACCCACAGCATGCAATACATGACCGACGCCGACCTGACTGCAATTGCTCGCTACCTGAAGTCGTTGCCAGCGACTGATCCGAACGATCAACCGTACTCGTACGATGAAAAAGCCGCCAAGGCCCTATGGAACGGTGACGACAGCCAGCGCGGCGCGTCGGTTTACATCGACAACTGCGCGGCATGCCACCGCACCGACGGCCACGGCTATACGCGGGTATTCCCGGCGCTGGCAGGTAATCCGGTGCTGCAATCGGAAGATCCAACCTCATTGATCCACATCGTGCTCAAGGGCGGGACATTGCCGGCAACGCACACCGCGCCTTCGACCTTCACCATGCCCGGCTTCGCCTGGCGGTTGTCGGATCAGGAAGTGGCGGATGTGGTGAGCTTCATTCGCGGCAGTTGGGGTAACAAGGGCGCGCCGGTGAACGCTGCCGATGTCGCGAGCCTGCGCAAGAACGATACGCAGACCACTTCCGGGGATGACCTGGGGCAAGTTACTGCGCAGTAACGAGGCTTGAATACCGCTGACATGGCATGGGGGTTTTTGCTGTGTCAGCGGGCAATTCAACGTGTGGACTGAAAGCCCTTGAATTGCGCAAAGGCATCGGCTAACTGCAGGTAAAGTTTTTTGTCGTATTTATCGACGTCACCATCGCCATCGGCGTCAACGGCGTCTTCGGAAATCAGGTCATAACGACCATTGCCTTCCGATGAAGAGGCGAAGAGCGAGTAGTCGTAGTCCATCATTTCGGTCGCGTCTTCATCATAGTGATAAAACGCGACCTCAGGATTTCCGTCTCGGTCCATATCCGCAATTTCCAGCAATATCCTGATAGCCATTGATCAAGTCCTTTCAGTTGATTTCGCCCGTACAACCGACAATCGTGCCTAGGCTTCTGGACATTAAAGTTGGGGAGAAATCGGGTCTACTGTCAGACTTGACAGGATGTATACCCATACAGTCGTCTGGCCTGAACAATAACCACTGTAAATACTGACACCTGTCAACTCTGACAGTAGACACTCTTCTTTACGTTACTTAGGGTGCAAAGGGACGCAGACGCAATTGTCCTTAATATCGCCCTGGTATGGAGCACAAAGACATGAGCTATTCATTGCTATATGAGTTCAAAGACACGGATGGGGACGGAAAGGCAGAAGCGGTAATTTCCCGGTACAACAATGGAGATGCAGTTAATTCAATGCCCGACGTTGTGGTCACGGCGTACGCCAATACCGCCAACGGAAAATTTGACACGGTCACCGGAGTCGACGACGTCGAGGGCGACGGTGACGGTGACGGTGACGGTGACGGTGACATTGATGAGGATGACGAATCCTATTATGCCCTGGCAAGCGACCTCGCCTCTGCTTTGGTCGGTTTGAGTACCGTCGGTGCGGGTCGTCTTTACCGATGCATACTTATCTCATTTGGAGACAACGCCTCAGGGAGCAAACTTGGCGACGTCAACATTGGTTTGTTTAATGTCGCGAACTCCGATTTGACTCGCCCGGATTCAGTCGTGACCGTCACAGGTTATGACAAGGGTATGTATAAGAAAGTGTCAGGATCGACGGACGCAGACGGTGATGGCGATATTGATCTGGACGATGAGTTTATTTTCAGAAAAATCGCGGTCTCCTTTGCGTCAATGAGAGATTTTAAAATTTGAAATAAGCGCTGACATGGTTGCTACGGTGTCGACGAAACACTGTCCGACAAAAAACCCTGCATGCGTGAATCATGCAGGGTTTTCTTGCATTTATCGCCGTGCGCCTTACGGATTAACGATACTTGCATAAGCCTTGGCCAGCGCCATCAACTTGGCTTTGTCATCGCCATCAATGTCACCGTCGCCGTCGACATCTTTCTTGTCCGTGCGGATGGTGAAGGACTTGCCGCGATCAGCGGATACCGCCACCACGTAGATGGAATCGACCAACGCCTCGGTCGATAGTTGCTCCTCGGCATTCCAGCCCAGTTCCTTGCGGGCAAGTTGCATGGAAACAATGGTATTGGGTTCCGATGGACCCGGCAGCATCATTTGTAGAAAAACACCACGTTGATTGAGGTACGACATACATAAAGTCCTTTTAGTTTAAAAATCAGGCATCAGTACCTGAAAGTTGAACAAGACTATATTTGATAATTTTCATATACAACGGAACATATGTATCGCCGGCTTTCCATAGTTATGGCTATTTAAGAAACCTATCAGCAAGCTGCATGGCTGAACGGTACTGGATCACGATGGGCATTACCGGATACTGTATGCATATACAGACCCGAGATTCTTCAATGATCAGCCATCTCCCTCCCCGCGGTCGCGGCACCGCCACCAACCCGCACAACCGTTTCGCGCCGAACCGTTCGGTGGTCGAGGACGACGGCTGGTATCAGGAAGTGCCCGAGACGCAGGGCACCGAGGTGATGATCGAAACCGCGAAGACCATCATCACTCGTAACACGTCGCCGGATTTGCCCTTTGATCGTTCGATCAATCCCTATCGTGGCTGCGAGCACGGCTGCATCTATTGCTACGCGCGACCCAGCCACGCCTATTGGGATATGTCGCCGGGTCTGGATTTTGAAACGAAGCTGATCGCCAAGACCAATGCCGCACAGGTACTGGAAGAACAACTCGGGAAAAAAGGCTATCAATGCGCGCCGATCAATCTCGGTTCCAACACCGATCCGTATCAGCCAATCGAACGCGAATACAAGATCACTCGTCAGATCCTCGAAGTGCTTTTGCGCTATCGACACCCGGTGACCATCGTCACCAAAGGCTCGCTGATCCTGCGTGATCTCGATCTACTGACCGAACTGGCGCAGCAACGGCTGGTGGCGGTGATGATCAGCCTCACGACGCTGGACGATGAGCTCAAGCGCATCCTCGAACCCCGCGCCGCAGCGCCCAAGGCACGGCTGAGGGCAATCCGGGTGATGCGCGAAGCAGGAATTCCGGTGGGCGTGCTGTGTTCGCCAATGATTGCGATGATCAACGACAGCGAGATCGAGAGCCTGCTCACCGAGGCCCACGCCGCCGGCGCGCAAAGTGCTGCGTACATGATGCTGCGCCTGCCGCTGGAAGTGGCGCCGCTGTTCGAAGAATGGCTGAACGCGCATTACCCGCAAAGGGCGGCGCATGTGCTGAGCCTGATTCGCCAGAGCCGTGGCGGCGAGCTCTACGACAGCCGTTTCGGCGCACGGATGCGGGGCGAAGGGCCGTTTGCCGATCTGCTCGCGCAACGTTTCGCCAAAGCCATCAAGCGTCTTGGACTCAATCACCGCGAGGGCTACAACCTCGATTGCACAGCCTTCTGTCCGCCAGGACGGCAGATGTCATTGATTTAGCAAACGGGCCAATGCATGGATATAACGAGGCCTGTATGAGAACTCATACAGGCCTTGTCTTTATTTACGCAATGACGATGCCACTGTAAGCCTTCGCCAACGCGATCAACTTCGCCCGGTCATGACGGTCAATATCACCGTCACCGTCCATATCGCCGTATGGCCCGACCTCAAAATTTTTGCCGTTATCGCGCGATATTGCAGCAATCTGTTTAATGTCAACCAACTTTTCGGTTATAAGTTTTGTTTCTGGATCCTGTTGTTTTTGTTTAGTTGCAAAGTTCATGATCACCATGATCTCTTTGCGAGGCAGCGAAATTTCCATCTTTTCTAGAAAAATACCTTTGATACTATTTGGACGCAAAACAGATGTCATAAAAAATCCCTTTTTTAATTTATTTGCCTTATTGAACGTCTCGGCACTTCGGATCATACGGGCCATCATCTTCAACGCCATTCAACATCTGTTTCATCAGGTTTCGTATGGTTAACCCAGGGACTGGCTCGGGCCACTGCTCTGCCCTCAATTGCTGAGCGCCAGCGACGCCGCCACGACTTGTCACGGCAAGGGAGGACTCACCCACCTCAAGGCCCGATAAAAATTGCACAGCCCTCTGTCCGCCGGGTCGCCAGATTTCCTAGATTTAGCGACAATTGACCTATGGTTGAGCGGTTGGAACCCTTCCGTCGAACTGCCTCAGTCACGTTTTTTGTGACCTGGAACACACGTTCTAGAGCGTTTGATTCAGTTTGAATTAAGTTTCGACGGCTACCTTGTTCATCGAGTGACTGACGGGTCGGGATAACCCGGATGTTTTAAACAGCCACTGGCTTCACACCGGAATACACGGGAATGACTCCCAGAATCCGCCAAAGAGGATGAATCATGAGTGACAAGGATAAACAGCCGTTGGCTGCGTCGGCGCAAGCCCCTGAGGCGCAATCCGCCGATGCAGCGCTGCGACAGATCGTTGACGGCTTTTTGCATTTTCATCATGAGGTCTTCCCGCAGCAGGAAGAACTCTTCAAGAAACTCGCCACGGCCCAATCGCCACGGGCGATGTTCATTACCTGCGCCGATTCGCGCATCGTCCCCGAGCTGATCACTCAGAGTTCACCCGGCGATCTGTTCGTGACGCGTAACGTCGGCAACGTTGTTCCACCTTATGGCCAGATGAACGGCGGCGTTTCCACCGCCATCGAATACGCGGTGCTGGCGCTGGGCGTGCAGCACATCATCATCTGCGGGCACTCCGATTGTGGCGCCATGCGTGCGGTGCTCAACCCGGACAGCCTGGAAAAAATGCCGACGGTCAAAGCCTGGCTGCGCCACGCTGAAGTCGCGAAAACCATGGTGCACGACAACTGTCACTGCGCCGACGAAAAAGAAAGCATGCCGATCCTCACCGAGGAAAACGTCATCGCCCAATTGCAGCACTTGCGTACCCATCCTTCGGTAGCCTCACGCATGGCGAACGGTCATCTGTTCATCCATGGCTGGGTCTACAACATCGAAACCAGCGAAATCAAAGCTTACGACGCGGATCAGAGTCGATTCCTGCCGCTCGACGGCAGCCATCCGATTCCGGTGGCGACGCCCAAAGCGCGCTTCTAAATCTTCCTAAAAATCTGTGTGGTTTGACGCCGGCCGCTGTTTCAGCGGTTCGGCGAAGCCATGCCTGAAGAAAACTTCGGGAGAATCGCCATGCGTGCGGCTCAATTGAAAGCGGTATTGCCACGGGAGTTGCTCGCTTCAGTGGTTGTGTTTCTGGTCGCCCTGCCGCTGTGCATGGGTATTGCGATTGCGTCGGGATTGCCACCGGCCAAAGGGCTGATCACTGGGATCATCGGTGGTCTGGTGGTGGGTTGGCTGGCCGGTTCCCCTCTGCAGGTCAGCGGACCGGCGGCGGGTTTGGCGGTGCTGGTATTCGAACTGGTACGACAGCACGGCATCGAGATGCTCGGGCCGATTCTGTTGCTGGCAGGTTTCCTGCAATGGGTGGCCGGGCGCTTGAAGCTCGGTTGCTGGTTTCGCGTCACGGCGCCAGCGGTGGTGTACGGCATGCTCGCAGGGATCGGCGTATTGATCGTGCTCTCACAAATCCATGTGATGCTCGACGCCTCACCAAAGCCCTCCGGGCTGGATAACCTCACGGCTTTCCCCGGTGCGGTGGCGCAAGCCTTGCCGTCATTCGGCTGGCAGGCCGGACTGCTCGGGCTGTCGACCATTGCCGTGATGTGGCTGTGGGAGAAATTGCGCCCGCATTCGCTGCGCTTCATTCCCGGCGCATTGCTGGGGGTCGGTCTGACTACGGGCGCCAGCCTGATGCTCGCCTTGCAGGTGAAACGGGTTGAAGTGCCGGCGAACCTGGCGCAAGCCATCGACTGGCTGAAACCTGCGGATCTGCTCAGTCTGGCGGATCCGACGCTGCTGATCGCTGCGCTTGCCGTAGCGTTTATCGCCAGCGCCGAAACCCTGTTGTCGGCGGCCGCGGTCGATCGGATGCACAGCGGCGTACGCTCGGACTTCGACCGAGAACTGTCGGCGCAGGGTGTGGGCAACATGCTCTGCGGTCTTGTCGGTGCGCTGCCGATGACCGGGGTGATCGTGCGCAGTTCGGCCAACGTTCAGGCCGGTGCGACCACGCGTTACTCAACGATTTTCCATGGCCTGTGGTTGCTGGCGTTCGTGCTGTTGTTATCGAGCGTGCTGCAAAGCATTCCGGTGGCGAGTCTGGCGGGTGTGCTGGTGTATACCGGTTTCAAACTGGTGGACCTGAAAGTCTTCCGTGGTCTGAGCCGTTATGGCCGGATGCCGATGTTCACCTACGCCGCGACGGCGCTGGCGATCATCTTCACGGATCTGCTGACCGGCGTACTGATCGGTTTCGGTCTGACCTTGCTGAAACTGGCGTTCAAGGCTTCACGACTGAAAATCAGCCTGATCGATCTGCCGCAACAAGGCGAGATGGAGTTGCGCCTGCTCGGCGCGGCGACGTTCCTCAAGGTGCCGGCGCTGACGCAGGTGCTGAACACGATTCCAACGGGCACGACGGTGCATGTGCCGCTCAATAACCTGAGCTACATCGACCATTCGTGTCTGGAGTTGCTGGAGGAGTGGGGTCGGGCGAATGCGGCGAAGGGGTCGAAACTGTTGATTGAGTCGCGTGGGTTGAAGCGCAGGCTAGAGGGGCGGATTCGTACTACCACCGGGATCGGCACGGCCGGCTAAATCTTCCCGCCTGAACACAAACCCTGTGGGAGGGGGCTTGCTCCCGAAAGCGGTGAATCAGTCGACATTGTTAGTGACTGACACACCGCCTTCGGGAGCAAGCCCCCTCCCACATTGGCATTTGCGCACGCCTTTAAATCAGGCAGCCGGTTGATCCAGCTCCAGGCCCACGCCCAGTCGGCGGCCCATGCACGGCCAGCGTTTCCACGCGGCGCCGGTGTCCGGGCTGCTGAGTTTTTCGCGGTAGGCCTCTACCGACTCCAGCGCAAAACTCTCTTCGTCGAGCATCTCGTCGATGGCGTGATGCACAGCTTCGTCCAGTTGGTTGGCAAATTCCTCACCGATCAATTGGTGAGCAATCAGATTGGCGACCGTCATGTCCAGGGGGATCAGTGGCTGGCCGAAATGCTTGATGTAGAGGTCGTTGACCTCTTCGACAAAACGGTGCGCCAGATAGGCTTCGTCCAGCAGGCTGTCCAGGCCAACGTGCCCGGCCATGATGGCCGGCGGCTGGAGGAAATACTGCTCGGCGATTTTCAGCACCGGTTTGATCTGCGATTCGATTCCCGCTTCCCTGGCGACTTCATTGGCTGCATCCAGCAGGTCTGGCACTTCTTCGATGTAGGCGGCGACAAAACGCGTCAGTACGCCTTGGGCGTCGGCTTCCGGCAATTGGATCGCCGGATGTAAATGAGGCAGCTTGCTTTCCAGCTGACGAGTCAGCAGGCCGGTGTCTTTCTCATGTTGTTGGGCTGTTTGGATCTGCTCGCGCAATGCGGCGGTGTTCATGAAAACTCCAGGAAACAAGGCAATGAAATAGGGAAGACATAAGTTAGCTGGCTTACGAAAAATGCTAAGACGCATTTGTCATAATTATTTCATCCTTGATGCACCCGCGTTATATTCGTTTGCCACCACTCGTCTGCATCCTTCTCCATTCGTGCCCTCGAACGCAAGTCCCGGCTGTTTCAGTTCATTTACGTCCTCACATTGCAATTTCCAGTCGCTGTCTATACTCGCCATTGAATGGAGTTAGCTGATGACGCCCGACTGCCCACGCAGCAAGGCCCGGCGATTCAAGTTCGTAGTCTGATGCAGCCGCTCCCTTGCCGCAGGCGTTGCGCCTACGGGATAACAAGAACGATAAGGGGAACCCGCAATGATGCGACATCCACACGTCTGGATGGGCCTCCTGTTGTGGTCGATTTTCAGCCAGGCTAATGCGGCCTGGACTGTGAATATGGCGCCTGGAGCGACTGAGATCAGTCACGCAGTATTCGACCTGCACATGACCATCTTCTGGATCTGTGTGGTGATCGGGGTCATCGTCTTCGGCGCCATGTTCTGGTCGATGATGGTGCACCGCCGTTCTACCGGGCAGGTCGCCGCAAAATTCCACGAAAGCACCACCGTCGAGATTCTCTGGACCATCGTGCCGTTCCTGATTCTGGTGGCGATGGCCGTGCCGGCGACCGCCACCCTGATCAAGATGTACGACACCAGTGAGCCGGATATCGATATCCAGATCACCGGGTATCAGTGGAAGTGGCACTACAAATACCTGGGCCAGGACGTTGAGTTCTTCAGCAACCTGGCCACCCCCGCCGAGCAGATCCACAACAAGGAAGCCAAGGGCGAGCACTACCTGCTTGAGGTCGACAAGCCGTTGGTGCTGCCAACCGGGGCCAAGGTGCGCTTCCTCGTAACCTCAGCCGACGTCATCCACTCATGGTGGGTGCCGGCCTTCGCGGTCAAGCGCGATGCGATCCCGGGGTTCGTCAACGAAGCCTGGACGCGCATCGACAAGCCCGGCATTTACCGTGGCCAGTGCGCCGAATTGTGCGGCAAGGATCACGGCTTCATGCCGATCGTGGTCGAGGTCAAGGAAAAGGCCGACTACGACAAGTGGCTCGCCGAGCGTAAGGCCGAGGCCGCGCAGCTCAAAGAACTGACCAGCAAGGAATGGACCCTCGACGAGCTCAAGGAGCGCGGCGACAAGGTCTATCACACCACCTGCGTAGCCTGTCACCAGGCCGAAGGCCAGGGCCTGCCGCCGATGTTCCCGGCACTCAAGGGCTCGAAAATCGCCACAGGGCCGAAAGAAGGTCACCTGAGCATTGTCTTCCACGGCAAACCCGGCACCGCCATGGCGGCGTTCGGCAAGCAACTGTCGGAAGTCGATATCGCAGCGGTCGTGACTTACGAACGTAACGCCTGGGGCAACAACAAGGGCGACATGGTCACGCCAAAAGAAGTGCTGGAGCTGAAACAGGCGCAAAGCAAATGAGCCGGTCTATCGCGTACTTCGTGAACCGGCCGGGGCAGCGCGCCCCGGCCAGCCCCGTCCACTCAAGTAAAGGAGACCGGCCATGAGCGCTGTCATCGACGACCACGGTCATGCCGACCACGCCCACGGCCCCGCCAAAGGCCTGATGCGCTGGGTGCTGACCACCAACCACAAGGACATCGGCACGCTGTACCTGTGGTTCGCGTTTTCCATGTTCTTGCTGGGCGGCTCGTTCGCCATGGTGATCCGCGCCGAGCTGTTCCAGCCCGGATTGCAGATCGTCGAACCGGCGTTCTTCAACCAGATGACCACCATGCACGGTCTGGTGATGGTTTTCGGGGCGGTGATGCCGGCGTTCGTCGGCCTCGCCAACTGGATGATCCCGTTGATGATCGGCGCGCCGGACATGGCCCTGCCACGGATGAACAACTTCAGTTTCTGGCTGCTGCCGGCAGCGTTCCTGATCCTGGTGTCGACCCTGTTCACCCCCGGTGGCGGGCCGAACTTTGGCTGGACGTTCTATGCGCCGCTGTCGACCACCTACGCGCCGGAAAGCGTGACGTTTTTCATCTTCGCCATCCATTTGATGGGGATCAGTTCGATCATGGGCGCGATCAACGTGATCGCGACCATCCTCAACCTGCGCGCCCCCGGCATGACGTTGATGAAAATGCCGCTGTTCGTCTGGACCTGGCTGATCACCGCGTTCCTGCTGATCGCGGTGATGCCGGTGCTGGCCGGGTGCGTGACGATGATGCTGATGGACATTCACTTCGGCACCAGTTTCTTCAGCGCCGCCGGTGGCGGTGACCCGGTCTTGTTCCAGCATGTGTTCTGGTTCTTCGGCCACCCCGAGGTGTACATCATGATCCTGCCTGCCTTCGGTGCCGTCAGCTCGATCATCCCGACCTTCTCGCGCAAACCGCTGTTCGGCTACACCTCGATGGTCTACGCGACGGCGAGCATCGCGTTCCTGTCGTTCATTGTCTGGGCGCACCACATGTTCGTGGTCGGCATTCCGCTGGTCGGCGAGCTGTTCTTCATGTACGCCACACTACTGATCGCCGTGCCGACCGGGGTCAAGGTGTTCAACTGGGCGAGCACCATGTGGCAAGGCTCGCTGACCTTCGAGACGCCGATGCTGTTTGCCGTGGCGTTCGTGATCCTGTTCTCGATCGGCGGGTTCTCCGGGCTGATGCTGGCCATCGCCCCGGCGGACTTCCAGTATCAGGACACCTACTTCGTGGTGGCGCATTTCCACTACGTGCTGGTGCCGGGTGCGATTTTCGGGATCTTCGCCTCCACGTACTACTGGCTGCCGAAATGGACCGGCCACATGTACGACGAAACCCTCGGCAAGCTGCACTTCTGGCTGTCATTCGTCGGCATGAACCTGACCTTCTTCCCGATGCACTTTGTCGGCCTTGCGGGAATGCCGCGGCGGATTCCGGACTACAACCTGCAGTTCGCCGACTTCAACATGGTCTCCTCGATCGGCGCGTTCATGTTCGGCGCCACGCAGATCTTCTTCCTGTTCATCGTGATCAAGACCATTCGCGGCGGGCCGCCGGCACCGGCCAAACCATGGGATGGCGCCGAAGGCCTGGAGTGGAGCGTGCCATCACCGGCGCCGTATCACACCTTTACTACGCCGCCGGAAGTGAAATGAAACGCCTTGCCTTTGTGGGAGGGGGCTTACTCCCACAGGGGTTCTCGGTTGAGGGCTGAAACCATGGCTGACTCGATTTCGTTGAAGAAACTGGTCACCCGCCTGCTCGGCGTGGTGGTGGCGATGTTTGTTTTCGGTTTCGCCCTGGTGCCGATCTACGACGTGATGTGCAAAGCCTTGGGTATCAATGGCAAGACCGCCGGGCAGTATGAGGGCGAGCAGGTCGTCGACACTTCGCGGCAGGTGCGCGTGCAGTTTTTGTCGACCAACAACGTCGACATGCCGTGGGACTTCTACCCCAAGCACGACGAGCTGACGGCCAACCCCGGGGCGGTCAACGAGATGATCTTTATCGCGCGCAACCCCACCGACAAACCAATGAGTGCGCAAGCCGTGCCGAGCATCGCGCCGAGCAACGCGGCGGCGTATTTCCACAAGACCGAGTGCTTTTGTTTTACCCAGCAGGTGCTGCAGCCCGGTGAACAGATCGAGATGCCGGTGCGTTTCATTGTTGACCGCGACATGCCCAAGGATGTGAAGCACCTGACGCTGTCCTACACGCTGTTCGATATCACCGCCCGACATCCACCGGTGGCTGTACACACTGGCGGTTAAGCGTGCCCGATAAGGAGAACAATAAATGGCAACTCATGAGCACTATTACGTCCCGGCCCAGAGCAAATGGCCGATCATCGCCACGTTCGGCATGGCCATCACCATGTATGGCCTGGCCACCTGGTTTAACGATCTGAAGGCTGCACGCCCGGAATCCCACGGGCCGTACATCTTTTTCGTCGGCGGACTGTTACTGGCGTACATGCTGTTCGGCTGGTTCGGGGTGGTGATCAAGGAAAGCCGTGCGGGGCTCTACAGCTCGCAACTCGATCGCTCGTTCCGCTGGGGCATGAGTTGGTTCATTTTCTCCGAGGTGATGTTCTTCGCCGCCTTCTTTGGTGCGCTGTTTTACGTGCGTCACATCTCCGGCCCGGCGCTCGGCGGTGAAGGCCCCAAAGGCATTGCCCATATGCTGTGGCCGAACTTCCAGTTCACCTGGCCGCTGCTGCACACCCCGGATCCGAAACTGTTCCCGCCACCCAAGGAAGTCATCAGCCCGTGGGGCCTGCCGCTGATCAACACGATTCTGCTGGTCAGCTCCAGCGTGACCATCACCATCGCCCACCACGCTTTGAAGAAGGGCCATCGCGGCGCGCTGAAAATCTGGCTGGCGATCACCGTGCTGCTGGGCTGCGCGTTCCTCGGCTTCCAGGCTGAGGAATACATGCACGCCTACCACGAACTGGGCCTGACACTGGGTTCGGGCATTTATGGCGCGACGTTCTTCATGCTCACCGGTTTTCACGGCGCCCACGTGACCATCGGCACGATCATTCTGTTTGTGATGCTGATGCGGATCATGAAGGGCCACTTCGACAACGAGCACCAGTTCGGCTTCGAAGCGGCGAGCTGGTATTGGCACTTCGTCGACGTGGTGTGGATCGGCTTGTTCGTTTTCGTTTACGTGCTCTGAGAATCAGCACTACCAAGGCGCATGCGACACCAGTTGGCCGCTGTAAAAGCCCCAGGCGATCAAGCCGACGGTGGCAGCGGCCAACGCCACCCGAACACTCAAGGCGATGACCAGGCGATTGGAACTGCTGTCGTCCTTGACCAGGAAAAACAGGCCGCTGAACAGGCTGATCACCGTGGCAATCAGCATCAGGACGATGGCTGTTTTGAGCATGGGAAGACTCCGGGGGACAGGCGATGTGTTTGAGTATAGCGATCACGACGACTGACTTTGTGGCGCGGCCATGATGCGCTTCCGTCCGGGCGTCATACCGACGGTGGTGGTGGCGTTGTTGCTGCCGTTGCTGGTGTCGCTGGGCTTCTGGCAACTGGGCCGTGGCGCAGAGAAAACCGCCCTGCTCGCCAGTTATGCCGAACGTCGTGCCGCTGATCCTATGGCCAGCGGCGAGTTGCTGCACAGCGCCGACCCGGCCTATCGCCGCGTACACCTTTATGGCCAGTTCGATACCGCCCACAGCCTGCTGCTCGACAACCGCCAGCGCAACGGCAAGGTCGGCGTCGAGTTGCTGCAACCGTTTCAGGATCAGCGCACGGGATTGTGGCTGCTGGTCAATCGCGGCTGGCTGCCGTGGCCGGACCGACGCGTACCGCCGCAATTCACCACGCCTACCCAGGCGCTGAACATCGACGCCTGGGTCTACGTCGCCCCCGGCGCAACCTTCCAGCTGCACGCCGACCCGGTCAGCAATACCTGGCCGCAAACCATCACCGCCGTCGAGCCGGCCAGGCTGTGGAAAACCCTCGAGCGCGACGGCTTCGCTTATGAATTACGCGCCGAGCCCGGCCCGGCCAGCTACGAGGCCGACTGGCCGGTGGTTGCCATGGGCCCGGAAAAACACCTCGGTTACGCCGTGCAGTGGTTCGCCATGGCCACCGCCCTGCTCGGTCTCTATGTCTACCTCGGCTGGCACAACGCAAAGGAGAAACACCATGGGAACGGCCATGAATCCACCCAGCATGTCTGAGGCGAAACCTGCCGCCAGCCGTCGTCGCGGACGCCTTCAACTGCTGCTGATTGTGCTCGGCGTGGTCGGCCCGATGATCCTCGCCACCGGCATGTACAAATTGCAGTTCTGGGTGCCGGAAGGTCGCAGCTATCACGGCGAACTGATCGGCAACGGCCAGACCCGCGCCGACCTTGGCGTGCAGGCCGATGAAGAGCGCTGGCAGATGCTGGTGACCGCGCCGAAAGATTGCGCGGTGGATTGCCAGCAACTGGTGTACCTGGCGCGACAAATCCAGATCGGCCTGGGCCGCGATGCCGGCCGTGCCAGCCACGCCCTCGCCGCCGCGCAACCGCTGAGCACCGACTATCAAGCCAAACTCAGCCGCGAATACCCGCAATTGCAGCGCTATCGGCTGGACGCCGCCGTGTTCAGCAAAACGACGGGCGACAAGGTCACGCCGCAACTGTGGATCATCGACCCCCACGGCAACCTTGTGCTGCGTTACGACCCGAAGGTGAAGGGCAAGGACCTGCTCAACGACCTGCGCCACCTGCTGAAACTGTCGAACATCGGATAAGGGCATCGTCATGGCCAAACCTGGATTTCGCCTCGCGCTGTTTGCCACCCTGCTGGCACTGATTGTCGTGCTGCTTGGCGCCTACACCCGCCTGACCCACGCCGGCCTCGGCTGTCCGGACTGGCCGGGCTGCTACGGGTTTATCAGCGTGCCGAAAAGCGAAGCCCAACTGGCCCATGCCGAACTGCATTACCCCGACTCGCCAGTGGAGGCGCACAAGGGCTGGAACGAGATGATCCACCGCTACTTCGCCGGCACCCTTGGCCTGCTCATTTCGATTCTGGCCGGGCGTGCGTGGGTCAACCGTCGTCATCCGGGACAACCGTTGAAGCTGCCACTGTTTCTCCTGGCGGTGGTGTTCGCGCAAGCGGCGTTCGGCATGTGGACGGTGACGCTCAAGCTCTGGCCGCAAGTGGTCACCGGGCATTTGCTCGGCGGCTTTGCGACGTTGAGCCTGTTGTTTTTGCTGACCCTGAGATTGTCCGGCGTGCTACCGGCGCTGACCGTGCCCAAACGTCTGCAATATTGGGCGACTGCCGGATTGTTGCTGGTGATCGGCCAGATCGCGCTCGGTGGCTGGGTCAGCTCCAACTATGCGGCAGTCGCCTGCATCGACTTCCCGACCTGCCACGGCCAATGGCTGCCGCCCGCCGACTTCGCCAACGGTTTTCACCTGACTCAACACATCGGCCCCAATTACCTGGGCGGACAACTCGACAGCGATGCGCGCACGGCGATTCACCTGACTCATCGCATCGGCGCGCTGCTGGTGACGCTGGTGCTGCTCGGCCTGGCCTGGCAACTGAAAGTGGTCGGCATGACGCGGCTGGCCGGGCTGGTGCTGATCGCCCTCGGCGCACAAATCACGCTTGGCATCAGCAACGTGATGTTCCATCTGCCACTGCCGGTGGCCGTGGCGCACAACGCCGGCGGCGCAGCGCTGTTGCTGACTTTGGTGCTGGTCAATTATCACGCGCGCACCAGTCTGGTCCGGGTCAAGCAGCCGGTGCTTGCGCGCTGGCGCCTGAGCCCACGTAAACACTGCGCTGCGCCCATCACCCTAAAAGGAGAAACGCCATGGCGATTCTGATTGGCGAACGTCCCACTCAGGCGATCTGGCGTGATTATCTGGAACTGACCAAACCAAAAGTCGTGGTGTTGATGCTGATCACCTCGCTGGTCGGGATGTTCCTCGCGACCCGCGCCGGGGTGCCGTGGACGGTGCTGGTGTTTGGCAATCTGGGTATTGCGCTGTGTGCCGGTGGCGCGGCGGCGGTCAATCATGTGGTGGATCGGCGTATCGATGCAGTGATGGCGCGCACGCACAAACGGCCATTGGCTGAAGGTCGCGTCTCGCCAGTAGCGGCGTTGACCTTTGCACTGGTGCTGGCCTTACTTGGTCAGGCGATTCTCCTGACCTTTACCAATGCGCTGACGGCGTGGCTGACGCTGGCCTCGTTGCTCGGTTACGCGGTGATCTACACCGGTTTTCTCAAACGCGCGACGCCGCAGAACATCGTCATCGGCGGCCTCGCCGGCGCCGCGCCACCGCTGCTCGGCTGGACCGCTGCCACCGGCCATGTCAGCGCCGAACCGTTACTGCTGGTGCTGATCATCTTCGCCTGGACCCCGCCGCACTTCTGGGCACTGGCGATCCACCGCAAAGAGGAATACGCCAAGGCCGATATACCGATGCTGCCGGTCACCCACGGCGAGCACTACACCAAGGTGCACATTCTGCTGTACACCTTCGCCCTGCTCGCGGTGAGCCTGCTGCCGTATGTGATCCACATGAGCGGCGTGTTGTACCTGATCTGCGCCCTCGGCCTGGGTGCAAGGTTTCTGCAATGGGCCGTGGTGCTGTACCGTGGCACTCGGCCGCACGCGGCGATCAACACCTTCAAGTACTCTATTTATTACTTGTTCCTGTTGTTCATCGCCCTGCTCGTAGACCACTACTTACTGTTGAACCTATGACTCGAACCCAGAAAACCGTCTTCATCCTCGTCGCCGTGATCGCGCTGATCCTGGGACTTACCGTTAACAAAGTGCTGAGCGGCAAGGGCCAGGGCGACCCCACCGCGCTGATCGACGCCGGCATCATCCTGCTGCCGCAGAGCCGCACCCTGCCGGACGTGACGATGACCGATCAGGACGGCAAACCGGTCGCGATCAATGAGCTCAAAGGCAAGTGGAGCCTGTTGTTCTTCGGCTACACCTTCTGCCCGGACATCTGCCCGACCACCCTCGCCCAACTGCGGCAGATCAAGAGCGAGTTGCCCAAAGAGGCTGTGGATAAGTTGCAGATCGTGCTGGTCAGCGTCGACCCGAATCGCGATAACCCGAAGCAGTTGAAGCAGTACCTGGGCTACTTCGATCCACAGTTCATCGGCCTGACGCCGAACTCGATCGAGGAGCTGCAGAAAGTCGCCAACGCGGTGAGCATTCCGTTTATCCCGGCCGATACCAGCAAGCCCAATTACACGGTTGATCACAGCGGCAACCTGGCGGTGATCGGGCCGGACGGGACACAGCGCGGGTTTATTCGGGCACCGTTGAACAACGCCAAGCTTGTCGCGCAGTTGCCAGTGATGCTTAACCGCAAGTAAAGACACCACGGTTCCCTGGTGGGAGCGGGCGTGCTCGCGAAGGCGTCAGTCCAGCCAAGCTCTCTACTGACTGACACACCGCTTTCGCGAGCAAGCCCGCTTCCACAGGGGCCATATTCCAGGCAAAAAAAGGGGCGCATCGAATGCGCCCCTTTTTTCATTGCCGCGTTCTGAATCAGAACGCCGGCAATACCGCGCCTTTGTACTTCTCGGTGATGAATTGCTTCACTTCTGGGCTGTGCAACGCCGCAGCCAGTTTCTTCATCGCGTCGCTGTCCTTGTTGTCCTCGCGGGACACCAGGATGTTCACGTAAGGCGAGTCATTGCCTTCGATCACCAGCGCGTCCTTGGATGGATCAAGCTTGGCTTCCAGCGCGTAGTTGGTGTTGATCAGCGCCAGGTCGACCTGAGTCAGCACGCGCGGAATGGTCGCGGCTTCCAGTTCACGGATCTTCAGGTCTTTCGGGTTTTCGACGATGTCTTTGACGGTCGACAGGATGTTGTTCGAATCCTTCAACTTGATCACGCCAGCCTTGGCCAGCAGCAACAGCGCACGGCCGCCGTTGGTGGCGTCGTTCGGGATCACCACGTTAGCGCCGCTTGGCAGGTCTTTGAGATCCTTGATCTTGCTGGAGTAAGCGCCCAGCGGCTCCAGGTGCACGCCGGTCACAGCCACCAGGTGGGTGCCCTTGGCCTTGTTGAACTCATCGAGGTACGGCTGGTGCTGGAAGAAGTTGGCGTCCAGACGCTTTTCCGCGACCTGCACGTTCGGCTGAACATAGTCGGTGAAGACTTTGACCTTCAGGTCCACGCCTTCTTTGGCCAGCGCCGGCTTCACGAACTCGAGGATTTCAGCGTGCGGCACCGGAGTGGCGGCTACGGTCAGGGTTTCTTCTGCCTGGGCCGAAAAAGCCGCCACGGCGGCGAGGGCAACGATCAGTTTTTTCATTCAGCTAACTCCATTTGAGGCACCCGCTTGCGGCGCCTGCCAGCGAATGGCCGGCTCATTTATTAGTGACGAAACCGGTTACTTGCGCGAGAAATGCACGACCAGTCTGTCACCTACCATTTGCAACACTTGCACCAGGATCAACAGCAAGACCACGGTGACGATCATCACGTCAGTCTGGAAACGCTGATAGCCGAAGCGGATCGCCAGGTCACCCAGACCACCCGCGCCCACGACACCGGCCATGGCCGTGTAGGACACCAGAGTAATCGCCGTCACCGTAATCGCCGCGAAGATCCCCGGACGAGCCTCAGGCAGCAAAGCGTTGACGATGATCTGCCGGGTCGTCGCGCCCATCGACTGGGTCGCTTCGATGATGCCGCGATCGACTTCACGCAGGGCGGTTTCCACCAGACGCGCGAAGAACGGCGTGGCACCCACCACCAACGGCGGAATCGCACCGGCCACGCCCAGCGACGTGCCGGTGATCAGCACCGTGAACGGGATCATCACGATCAACAGGATAATGAACGGCAGCGAACGCAGAATGTTCACCGCCAGCGACAACATGGCGTAGACGCCTTTGGCTTCGAGTAACTGACGCGGGCTGCACAAGAACAGCAACACGCCCAGCGGCAAACCGAGCAGCACGGTGAACAGCAGCGAACCGCCGAGCATCAGCAGGGTGTCGCCCGTCGCCAGCCAGATTTCAAACCAGTCGATGTTTTCGAAGAAAGTCTTGAGCAGTTCCATTAACGCAGCACCTCCATGTGAACGTCAGCGGCGGTGAAGCGGGCGAACGCCGCTTCCATGTCGCCACCGGTGACGGCGAGGGTCAATTGCCCGTACGGAATGTCTTTGATGCGGTCGATGCGACCGGCGAGGATGCTGTAGTCGACCCCGGTTTCCCGGGCGACGGTACCGAGCAACGGCGCGTAGGTCGCTTCGCCCTGGAAAGTCAGACGCACGATGCGACCCGGCACATGCGCGAAGTCATCGCGCTGTTCGTTGTCGTCGATCTGCTCGCTTTCCTGCACGAAACGCTTGGTGGTCGGGTGCTGCGGATGCAGGAACACATCAGCCACCGAACCTTGCTCGACGATCACGCCGGCATCCATCACGCCAACCTGATCGCACACGCGACGGATCACATCCATCTCGTGGGTGATCAGGACGATGGTCAGTTTCAGCTCGCGATTGATCTCGGCCAGCAGTTGCAGGACCGACGCGGTGGTCTGCGGGTCAAGGGCGCTGGTGGCTTCGTCGCAGAGCAGAATCTTGGGTTTGGTCGCCAGGGCGCGGGCAATGCCGACGCGCTGCTTCTGGCCGCCGGACAATTGCGCCGGGTACTTCCTGGCGTGATCGGACAGACCGACCCGCGCCAGCAACTCGGCCACGCGCTTGTCGATTTCACTGCTCGACAGCTCGCCCGCCAGGGTCAGCGGCAGCGCCACGTTGTCGGCCACCGTCTTGGATGCCAGCAAGTTGAAGTGCTGGAAGATCATCCCGACTTGCTGACGGAAACGACGCAGGCCGTTGGCGTCCAGCGCGGTGACTTCTTCGCCGTCGACGAAGATCTTGCCGCCGCTGGAATCTTCCAGGCGATTGATCAGACGCAGCAGGGTACTTTTGCCCGCACCGGAATGACCGATCAGGCCGAAGACCTGACCATTCTCGATCGAGAGGCTGGTCGGGTGCAGGGCGGGAATGTCCTTACCGGCGACGCGGTAAGTCTTGTGGACGTTTTGAAACTCGATCACGTAGCGAACCTTGTGGGGCGCGTTAGAAAAGGATCAGCGTTTAGCCGGGCGCGCATTTTAGCCTGTCCGTATAGAGGTTCTTAGCATTTATTTCTCAATTAACCTTCGATTTGGCAATAACAAGATCAAAGGTCATAAAAAAGGAACGCTCAAAATCCTCGTCAGTCACTAGGTAAGCGACTTGAAAACCCTGGGTGCCGTGCCCGGGAACCACTCAAGAGCCCCCGGCAAGCCTCGGGGTCAAACGAGGAGTTTACGTCTGATGAGCAGTAAGAAGCCCACCGCTGACAAAAGCCAACTGGCCGGAACCGATACCAAGGATCGCGCCAACACCAACGCCAAACTCGACAGCCTGGAGAAGTTTCGCTCCGACGCCACCGGCCAGGCCCTGCGCACCAATCAGGGCGTAAAAATAGCCGACAACCAGAACACCCTGACGGCCGGCGCCCGCGGGCCGTCGCTGCTCGAAGATTTCATCATGCGTGAAAAGATCACGCACTTTGACCACGAGCGGATTCCAGAACGCATCGTCCACGCCCGCGGCACCGGGGCTCACGGCTTCTTTCAGGCCTACGAGAATCACGCCACGCTGACCAAGGCTGGCTTCCTACAGGATCCGGGGAAGAAAACTCCGGTGTTCGTGCGCTTTTCCACGGTGCAGGGGCCACGCGGCTCTGGCGATACCGTACGTGACGTACGCGGTTTCGCGGTGAAGTTCTACACAGATGAGGGCAACTTCGATCTGGTCGGCAACAACATGCCGGTGTTTTTCATTCAGGATGCGATCAAGTTTCCCGACTTCGTCCATGCGGTGAAACCCGAGCCCCACAACGAAATCCCTACCGGCGGTTCGGCCCATGACACTTTCTGGGATTTCGTCTCGCTGGTCCCGGAATCGGCGCACATGGTCATTTGGGCGATGTCCGACCGGGCGATCCCCAAAAGCCTGCGCAGCATGCAGGGCTTTGGCATCCACACCTTCCGTTTGATCAACGCCGAAGGCAAATCGCGCTTCGTCAAATTCCACTGGCGCCCTACCGCCGGCACTTGCTCGCTGGTGTGGGATGAGGCGCAGAAACTCGCCGGCAAGGACACGGACTATCACCGTCGCGACCTTTGGGAATCGATCGAGATGGGCGACTACCCGGAATGGGAACTGGGCGTGCAGGTCATCGAGGAGGAAAACGAGCACGACTTCGATTTCGACATCCTCGACCCGACCAAGTTGATCCCCGAAGAAATCGTGCCGATCACGCCGCTGGGCAAAATGACCCTCAACCGCAATCCGGACAATTACTTTGCCGAGACTGAACAGGTTGCGTTCTGTCCGGGCCACATCGTCCCGGGAATCGACTTTTCCAATGATCCATTGCTACAAGGTCGGCTGTTTTCCTACACCGATACGCAAATCAGCCGACTCGGCGGGCCGAACTTTCATGAACTGCCGATCAATCGCCCGGTGGCGCCGTTCCACAACGGTCAGCGCGATGCTCAGCACCGCACGGTGATCGACAAGGGCCGTGCGTCCTACGAGCCGAACTCGATTGATGGCGGCTGGCCGAAAGAAACTCCGCCGGGCGCGCAGGACGGTGGTTTCGAGAGCTATCCGGAACGCATTGACGCCAACAAGATCCGCCAGCGCAGCGAGTCGTTCAGCGATCACTTCTCTCAAGCACGGTTGTTCTTTCACAGCATGAGCAAGCATGAGCAGGAACACATCATTTCTGCTTACAGCTTTGAGTTGGGCAAGGTCGAGCGGGAATTCATCCGTGCGCGTCAGGTGAACGAAATTCTGGCCAACATCGATCTGGAACTGGCCAAGCGAGTGGCCGAGAACCTCGGTTTGCCGGCGCCAGCCAAAGGCACGATTGAGGTGCGCAAAACGTCACCGGACCGATCCCCTGCACTGAGTCAGGCAAATCTGTTGCCGGAGAACATCAAGACGCGAAAAGTAGCCATTCTTGCGGCCAACGGCGTCGATGGTGCGGCGATTGATGCCATGAAGAAAGCGCTTGAAGCTGAGGGGGCACACGCCAAACTGCTCGGGCCGACGTCGGCACCCGTCAAAACCGCTGATGGCAAAAGCCTGCCGGTGGATGCCTCGATGGAAGGTATGCCGTCGGTGATCTTTGATGCGGTGTTCGTGCCGGGTGGCGCGGCATCGATCAAGGCGTTGAGCGGTGACGGCGTGGCGTTGCACTACCTGCTGGAGGCGTACAAGCATTTGAAGGCGATTGCGTTGCAGGGTGACGCCAAGCAGTTGCTGGATGTGCTGAAGCTGGAGGCGGATGCCGGGCTGCTTGAGGGCAAGGATGTTGGTGCGCTGACCAAACCGTTCTTTGCCGCGATCGGGCAGCATCGGGTTTGGGCACGCGAGCCTAAGGCGAAAGCCATTCCGGCCTAAAGTCATTCACTGACTGAAGGGACACCTTCGCGAGCAAGCCCGCTGCCACTCTGGATCTGCGTCGAACACAAAATTTGTGGGCACAGAGGATCAAGGGTGGGAGCGGGCTTGCTTGCGAAGCTTTTAGGGCTTTTTCGGACTTAGAACCATCTGCGCCGGCACCGTGCGCAAAATCTGTTTCTCGATTTTCAGATCGAAATCCGGATTCAATTTCTTCACCCGCTTGGTCAGCAACGTCGCCAACCAAGGGTAATCATTGGTGCGGGGCGCCTGAATGCTCACTGCACATTCGTAATTCACCACATCGGCGGCGATCGCATCGAGCTGCCGACGAAGTTTGCGGCTATCGGTGATGTTCAGCGCAACCGTAGTGCTCTCGGCGGTCGGATCAATCACCTTGGCTTTCGGCTTGGCTTCGGCTGCCAACAACGCTGCTTCGGCCTTTTCCAGTTCGGCCTTGCGCGCTTGGGTGATGGCACCGTTGACGCCACCGGTCAGCGCTGGCGCTTTCGGCATCAACGCACGCGCACGGCTCAACGCGGTAGCCGCAGCATTCACGTCCCCCTTCTGCAGCACGATCTGGCTACGACGCAGATACGCCTCGGCCAATTGCCGCTGATAGTGCTCAAGGGATTGATCGTTGGGGGTTTCGGCCTGCATGGCGGCCAACTGGTCTTCGGCAGTGGCCAATTCGCTACTGGCCAGGCTTTGCTCCAGCTGTGCGATGGCCGTAGCTCGCGCATCGGCGACTTCAGCCACCGGTGGCGTGCTTTGGCAGGCGCCCAGCAGCAGTGAAAATGCGACAAGGAGCAGATAACGGGAGGCGAACGGCTTCATTCCTGCGACTCTCTATTTGCGCAAAAAGCGAGCAAGTCTACACCCCTCGACGGGGCAGAACAAAACTCAGCAGAAACAGTGCGGCCGCCGTCACAACGATTGACGGGCCGGCCGGGGTGTCCTTGAACCACGACAGCGCCAGGCCGCCACACACAGCGAGCATGCCCAGCAGGCTTGCGCCCACGGCCATTTGCTCCGGTGAACGGGCATGACGCTGTGCCGCAGCCGCCGGGATGATCAACAGCGAAGTAATCAGCAACACCCCGACGATTTTCATCGCCACCGCGATCACCACCGCAATCAACAGCATCAGCGCCATGCGCAGACCGGCCACCGGCAGGCCTTCGACTTTGGCCAACTCTTCATGCACGGTGATCGCCAGCAATGGGCGCCACAGTGTCACCAGCAACACCAGCACCGCCGCGCTGCCGCCGAGGATCCACGCCAGATCGGTCGGGCTGATCGCCAGCAGGTCGCCGAACAGATAGGCCATCAGGTCGATCCGCACTTCATGCATGAAGCTTAGTACCACCAGCCCGAGAGAGAGCGTGCTCGGTGCGAGAATTCCCAAAAGCGTGTCGGACGCCAGTGGCTGGCGCTGTTGCAACGTCACCAGCAGCACCGCCAGCAGCAGGCAACCGACCGTTACGGCAACCGTCGGGCTGACATCCAGCACAAAGCCCAAGGCCACCCCCAACAGGGCCGCATGCGACAACGTATCGCCGAAATAGGCCATGCGCCGCCAGACCACGAAAGACCCCAACGGCCCGGCAACCAGCGCCAGCGCCAGACCTGCAAGCAGGGCATACAACAGAAAATCAGCCATGCTTGCAGTTGTCTCCATGAACGTGGGGTTTGCCCGAAACCGGGCCCTTGACCACTGAACCGTGCAGGTCGTGGGCGTGGTCATGATGGTGGTGATAGATCGCCAGGCTCTGCGCGTTCTTGCCGAACAGCTCGACGAACGCCGGATCGCCGCTGACTTGCTCGGGGTGCCCGGAGCAGCAGACGTGACGGTTGAGGCAGACCACCTGATCGGTGGTACTCATCACCAGATGCAAATCGTGAGAAACCATCAGTACACCGCAGCCATGGCGGTCGCGCAGCCGGGTGATCAGGCTGTACAACTCGGCCTGACCGGCAACGTCGACGCCTTGCACCGGTTCGTCGAGCACTAACAGCTCCGGTTCGCGTAACAGCGCCCGGGCCAGCAGCACGCGCTGCATTTCACCGCCGGAAACGCTTTGTACCGGGCTGTCGATGACGTGTTCGGCGCCCACTTCCTTCAACGCCGCCAGTGCACGCGGGCGATCGACGCCCGGCACCAGGCGCAGAAAACGCAGCACCGAGAGCGGCAGGGTCGGGTCGACATGAAGTTTTTGCGGCATATAGCCGACGCGCAGCTTCGGCTTGCGCCAGACGCTGCCGCTGTCCGGCTTCAACAACCCGAGCACGGCGCGCACCAACGTGGTTTTGCCGGCGCCGTTGGGGCCGATCAGAGTGACGATCTGTCCCGGCTCGACGCTCAAATCGATGTTGTCCAGCACGGTCTGCCCGGCAAACGTGACGGCGACCTGCTCCAGACGGATCAGCGCGTTGCTCATCAAGCCCCCTGGCAACCGGAGCACAGGCCGACGACTTCGACGGTCTGGGCTTCGACGATGAAACCGACATCCCTGGCGCTGTTGATGATCGCGTCGCTGATGGATTTTTGTTCAAGTTCGATTGCGGCGTGGCAGTCGCGGCAGATCAGGAACTGGCCCTGATGCGCGTGCTCCGGCTGCACGCAGCCGACGAAGGCATTGAGCGAGGAAATGCGATGCACCAGGCCGTTTTCCAGAAGGAAATCCAGTGCGCGATAGACGGTCGGCGGCGCGGCGCGGCGGCCGTCCTGCTCGCTGAGTACCGCGAGGATGTCATAAGCGCCCAGCGGCTTGTGGCTCTGCCACACCAGCTCCAGCACCCGGCGGCGCAACGCGGTCAGGCGCAGGCCTTTCTGGGCGCACAAGGCATCGGCCTCGGACAAAGCACTGTGCACGCAATGAGAGTGGTCGTGGGGACGGCTGGCAATCGGTGTAATAGGCATGGGCGGCGACGAGTTTTGATAGAGACGTTATTATGTTACCCGTTCTCGCCTCCTTGAGTGGTCATCGTGTCCCGACTTTTTTCTGTTTTTGCGGCATTTGTCGCCAGTTTCCTGCTGATCGGTTCGGCTCAGGCCGAGGTCAAAGTCCTCACCAGCATCAAACCGTTGCAACTGATTGCAGCGGCGGTGCAGGACGGCGTGGCGACTCCCGAAGTGCTGCTGCCGCCGGGCGCCTCGCCACATAACTATGCCCTGCGCCCATCCGACGTACGGAAAGTGCAATCGGTGGACCTGATCTACTGGATCGGCCCGGACATGGAAGGGTTCCTGCCGCGCGTGCTGAGCGGTCGGAAGCTGCCGAGCGTGGCGGTGCAGGATTTGCCGGGATTGAAATTGCGTCATTTCGCGCAAGACAGCCATTCCCACGCCGAAGACGCCGATGAGCATGATCACGATCACCGTCCGGGCACGCTGGACGCGCATTTGTGGCTATCGCCGGTGAACGCGCGCGTTATTGCCGACAAAATGGCAACGGATCTAAGCGCCGCCGACCCGGCCAATGCCGAGCGCTATCAGCACAACGCCAAGGCGTTCGATGAACGACTGGATGCCTTGGATCAGCGGCTCAAGAAGCGTCTGGCCAGCATTGAAGGCAAACCGTACTTCGTTTTTCACGAAGCATTTGATTACTTCGAAGACGCTTACGGCTTGAAGCACACCGGCGTGTTCAGCGTAGCCGCGGAAGTGCAGCCAGGTGCGCAACACGTGGCGGCAATGCGCAAACGCTTGCAGGAAATCGGCAAGACGTGTGTATTCAGCGAGCCGCCACTGCGCCCGCGTCTGGCGGAAACACTGGTGGCCGGTCTGCCGGTAAAACTGGCGGAACTCGATGCGCTGGGCGGGTACACCCCGGCGACTGCTCAGGGGTATGAGCAGGTGCTGGAAAAATTGGGCAATGATCTGGCCGGCTGCCTGGAGTCTCTCTAAACCCGGCCATCTGTGTCGGCCCATTCGCGAGCGAGCCCGCTCCCACCTTGGATGTGTGCATGACACAGAACCAAGGTGGCGGGCTTGCTCGCGAAGCTTTTAAAGGGCAAACGGTAGAGGGGTGTGAACCTGCTGGCGTTGCGCCAAACGCTGCTCAAACTCCTTCGGATCGTGAATCAACACGTCCTGCCCGGCAAACTGTTCGGCCGCGATCAACCGCGACAGCCAGAACCGCACACACGCCACGCGCAGCATCGTCGGCCACAACTCAGCCTCCGCCGCCGTGAACGGCCGCAGCGCCGCATAGGCACCGAGGAAAGCCCGGGCACGCGGGCCGTCGATCAAGCCGTCATCGTCCGAACACCAGTCGTTCAAGGCAATCGCCACGTCATACAGCATCGGCCCCGAGCAGGCGTTGTAGAAGTCGATCAGACCGGTCAGGTGCGTGCCTTCGAACATCGCATTGTCGCGGAACAGGTCGGCGTGGATGTTGGCCCGTGGCAGCGCGAGAATTTTTTCTTTCTGCGCAGAGATCTCATCCAGCGCTTTGTGCAGCAGCGCACGCGGCTCGTCGGCCAGGTGCGAGAGAAACTCGGTGCCCTCTTCCAGCATCCAGTCCAGGCCACGATCGGTCGTGCGCTTGATCATGCGCTCGCCCTGGGTCGCCAGGTGCAGATGCGCCTGCAACTCGCCGACCTGCGCGCAATGCTGAGCATTGGCGACCTTGATGTGCTTGCCGGCCAGGCGCGGTTGCAGCAGCGCCGGTTTGCCCTTGAGCTCCCGCAACGCCTGGCCTTCGGTGGTGCGCAGTGCGTAAGGCACCGGCAAATCGGCTTCGTGCAGCACGTCGAGCAGGTCGATGAAGAACGGCATCTCCTGCACCGGGCCGCGCTCGACCAAGGTCAGGACAAACTCGCCCTGCTCCAGGCTGATAAAGAAATTGGTGTTTTCGCTGCCGGCGGCGATCCCCTGGAAATCAAGCAGACGGCCAAGCCCGTAAGGGGCGAGAAAGGTTTCCAGCTCGGGCCGAGCCAGGGGAGTGAACACAGACATGGTTAAAAACTGCTCAGTTCGGGCGTCGCGGTCAGGCGACGCCGATTAAAAGTCGGGAAACTTACTTCCAGGTAAAGATTTCCCACGACGGAATCAGCATATCCGGCTGGTCGGAGCGAATGTAGTTCGCGTCCGTACCATCGGCGCGCACCAGGAAATACGGTTTGCCACCCTTCGGCGTGACCTTGATCGCATAGACGAAACCACTGCGACTGTATTCCTGGATAACCTTGTCGCCTTCCGTGTGCGTGTTAATGGTAACTTCCGGCTCCTTTGACGGCGCATCATCCGCCGCCATCGCGGCCAACGGTGAGGCAGCAATCAGACCGACCAGCAGCAAGCGATTTAACGTACGCATGATAACCTTGTCCCTTTGTCGTCAACGGTCCCGCTATTCTAGCGCCGGGCCCGCCGAAAAGGTTGATTCTGCTCATGAGCCAAGCCCCCCTCGTCCTGGTGGACGGTTCGTCTTACCTGTACCGCGCTTTCCACGCCCTGCCACCACTGACCACCTCCAAAGGCCTGCCGACCGGTGCGGTCAAAGGCGTGTTGAACATGCTCAAGAGTCTGCGCAAGCAGTACCCGGACAGCCCGTTCGCCGTGGTTTTCGACGCCAAGGGCGGGACCTTTCGCGATGAGATGTACGCCGAATACAAGGCCAATCGCCCCAGCATGCCCGACGACATGCGCGTGCAAATCGAGCCGCTGCACCAGAGCGTGATCGCTCTCGGCTTCCCGCTGCTGTGCGTGGAAGGCGTCGAGGCTGACGACGTGATCGGCACCCTGGCGCGCAGCAGCGCGGCGGCGGATCGCCCGGTGGTCATCTCCACCGGCGACAAGGACATGGCGCAACTGGTCGATGGCCACATTACCTTGGTCAATACGATGTCCGGTAGTTCGATGGACGTGGAGGGCGTGAAGGAGAAATTCGGCGTCGCTCCGGAGCAGATCATCGATTATCTGGCGCTGATGGGCGATTCTTCCGACAACATTCCGGGCGTTCCCGGCATCGGCCCAAAAACCGCGTCCGGCCTGCTGGTCGGCGTGAATGGCGGTCTCACCGAGCTGTATGCCAATCTCGACATCGTGCCGACCCTGCCGATTCGCGGCGCCAAAACCCTGCCGGCCAAGCTCGAAGAGCACAAGGAGATGGCGTTCCTCTCCTATCAACTGGCGACCATCAAGATCGACGTGCCGCTGGACGTCGAACTCGACGATTTGCAGATGCGCGCCGAAGATCCGGCCAAGCTCTACGAGCTTTACACGCTGCTGGAATTCAAGAGCTGGATCAACGATCTCGATCGAGACGCCAAACGACTGGAATTGAGCAGCGCTGCGGCGCCTGAGCCGGCGGGCGATCTGTTCAGCACGCCAGAGGCCGAGACCCCGGCCGCTCCGGCCCAAGCCGCCTATGAGACCATCCTCGATCAGGCGCGTTTCGACGTCTGGCTGGAAAAACTCAAGAGCGCCAAGCTGTTCGCCTTCGACACCGAAACCACCGGCATCGACGCGCAGCAGGCGCAACTGGTCGGTCTCTCGTTCGCCGTGCAGGCCAACGAAGCGGCGTACATCCCGTTGACCCACTCCTACATCGGCGTGCCTGAGCAACTGGATCGTGACACCGTACTGCGCGCGCTCAAGCCCATTCTGGAAGACCCGAACAAGCTCAAGGTCGGCCAGCACGCCAAGTTCGACATGAATATCCTGGCCAACTGCGCCATCGGCGGTGATCAGAACGAAGGCATCACCGTGCGCGGCATCGCCTTCGACACGATGCTCGAGTCCTACGTGCTCAACTCCACCGCCACCCGTCACGACATGGACAGCCTGGCGCAGAAGTACCTGGACCACACCACCGTGAGTTTCCAGGACATCGCTGGCAAAGGCGCCAAACAGCTGACGTTCGACCAGATTGCGCTGGAACAGGCCGGGCCGTATGCCGCCGAAGACGCCGACATCACCCTGCGTCTGCACCAGACGTTGTTCGAAAAACTCAGCGCGATCCCAAGCCTGGCCAGCGTGCTGACCGACATCGAAATCCCGCTGGTACCGGTGTTGGCGCGCATCGAGCGCCAAGGGGCGTTCGTCGATGCCGAACTGCTCGGCATCCAGAGTATTGAACTGGGTAACAAAATGGTCGCACTGGAGCGCGAAGCGTTCGAGATCGCGGGGGAAGAATTCAACCTTGGCTCGCCCAAGCAACTGGGCGTGATTCTCTACGAGAAGCTCGGCCTGCCGGTACTCAAGAAAACCGCCAAGGGCCAGCCATCCACCGCTGAAGAAGTGCTGGCGAAACTGGCCGAGGACGATCACCGCTTGCCGAAAGTGCTGATGGAACACCGTTCCATGAGCAAGCTGAAAAGCACTTACACCGATCGCCTGCCGGAGCAGATCAACCCGCGTACCGGGCGCATCCATACGTCGTACCATCAGGCGGTGGCCTCGACCGGTCGTTTGTCCTCCAGCGATCCGAACCTGCAGAACATTCCGGTACGCACCGCTGAAGGCCGGCGCATCCGTCAGGCGTTCGTGGCGCCAAAAGGCTACAAACTGCTGGCGGCTGACTATTCGCAGATCGAACTGCGGATCATGGCGCACCTGTCCAAGGACGAAGGTTTGATGAACGCCTTCCGCAACAATCTGGACGTGCATACCGCAACCGCTGCCGAAGTGTTCAAGGTGGAGCTCAACGAAGTCACTTCCGACCAGCGCCGCGGCGCCAAAGCGATCAACTTCGGTCTGATCTACGGCATGGGCGCACAGAAACTCGGCAAGGACATCGGCGTCGACACCAAGACCGCCAAGGCTTACATCGATACCTACTTCGCCCGTTATCCAGGTGTTCGCGAATACATGGATCGCACCCGCGCCCAAGCGGCGGATCAAGGTTATGTCGAGACCTTCTTTGGTCGCCGCCTGTACCTGCCGGAGATCAACTCCAACAAGCCACAGGAACGCGCCGCCGCCGAACGCACGGCGATCAACGCGCCGATGCAGGGCACCGCAGCGGACATCATCAAGAAAGCCATGGTGGCGGTGGATAACTGGTTGGCGACGTCCGGACTGGACGCCAAAGTCATCCTGCAGGTGCACGATGAACTGGTGCTGGAGGTTCGCGAGGATCTGGTCGAGCAGGTCAGCGCCGAGATTCGCGTGCACATGAGCGAAGCGGCGAAACTGGATGTGCCGTTGCTGGTGGAAGTCGGCGTGGGCAACAACTGGGATGAGGCTCACTGAGCCATTTGAAACCGGCTCTGCTGCGGCATGACGTCGCGGCAGAGCCCGGAAAATGCGCTTAGTCCGAAAAGCTCTTGGGTTTATTCCAAAGCTTTTTGAAAAAAATCTGAACTAATCTGGAAGAACACGACTCAGAGTTACTGAATGGCTGGTGAAGCCCTTCGATGCTCCTATGTTGTGTTAAGTGTTGGCAGATATCTGAACCCCGCCCTAGCGGTTCGGAACTTGAACCCCGGAATTTCTCCCTCCCCAAATGAAATCCGGGGCTTTTTTTGCCCAAAAATTGCCTGCGACGCCCTTGCCAGAAGGCGCCACTGACAATTTTGCAATCACTTACTCAGCCGCTGCTTCAGCGCCCTTGTCAGCCAGTTCCATCCAGCCTGCCAACACAGTGTAGGCCTCTTCCAGGCCCATGCGTTTTGGCGCCGAGAACAGCTGGATAGTGACCAGATCACCCCAACCCTTGCGAATTTCCGACTGCACTTTGAGCAGCGTGTTCTTGGCCGCGCCGTAAGTCAGTTTGTCGGCCTTGGTCAGCAGAATGCGCATCGGCATGCCGGCCGCAACGGCCCAGTCGAGCATCAACAGGTCGAAGTCGGTCATTGGATGACGGATGTCCATCATCAGAATCAACCCCTTCAAACTCTCGCGGCCACCGAGGTAAGCCTCAAGGTGACGCTGCCAGTGCTGCTTGAGCGGGATCGGCACTTTTGCATAACCGTAGCCCGGAAGGTCGACCAGACGCCGATCATCGTCTAGCTTGAAGAAGTTCAACAGTTGCGTGCGCCCCGGGGTTTTCGAGGTGCGCGCCAGGCTGGCGTGAGTCAGGGTGTTCAGGGCGCTGGATTTGCCGGCGTTGGAACGACCGGCGAAAGCCACTTCAAAGCCTTCGTCGTCGGGGCATTGATCGACTTTGGCGGCACTGAGCATGAACGTGGACTGTTGGCACAGGCCGAGGATGGGATTCTTGAGTTGCATGAGATTTCCGATGTGGGCGGCGCCGGAACGCGGTGTCGCTTCCGTTTCAGTGACGCCAGTATATAATGCCGCAGATTTTGTGTGTGCTTTGTCCCAGCGTAGGATGAAGCTCAGGAGAGCGACAGACCTTGATTGCGCATTAGAACGCAGAACGCTCTCAACCCTGAAAAGGTCGTTTTATGACGAAATGGCTGCTGGCTGCCGGAGTCCTGATACCGCTTTACAGCGCACAGGCTACACAGGAACCGGAAGCCGTGTACAACCGTGTTTGTGGTGCCTGTCATTCCGGCCAACTCCCCATGGCGCCCAAAAGAGGCGATCAGAAGGCTTGGACGCCGAGGTTGGCGAAAGGTATGGAGACGCTGGTGCAACACGTGACCCAGGGTTTCAAGGCGATGCCGCCGCGTGGTTTGTGCATGGACTGCAGTGCCGAGGATTACCAGGCCATCATCCTTTGGATGAGCGAGAGTAAGCCCGGCCCATAACTCTTAACCCTTAGCCGTAGTTGGATTAGCTGATGAACAAATTGATCGTGAGTCTGCTGTTGACCGTGGGAATCTCAGGCTTTGCCCATGCTGCCGGTGATGCCGCCGCCGGCCAGGCAAAAGCCGCCGTTTGCGGCGCCTGCCATGGCCCGGACGGGAACAGCATGGCGCCAAACTTTCCGAAACTGGCGGGTCAAGGTGAACGCTACCTGACCAAGCAACTGCACGACATCAAGTCGGGCAAGCGCACGGTTCTGGAAATGACCGGCCTGTTGACCAACCTGAGCGATCAGGATCTGGCCGACCTCGCCGCCTACTTCGCCAGCCAGAAAGGCAGCGTCGGTGCAGCGGATCCCAAGCTCGTCGCGCGCGGTGAAGCGCTGTTCCGTGGCGGCAAGCTCGATCAAGGCATGCCATCGTGCATCGGCTGCCACTCGCCCAATGGCGCTGGCAACGCAGCTGCCGGCTTCCCGCATCTGGGTGGCCAACACGCTCAGTACATCGCCAAGCAGTTGACCGATTTCCGTGAGGGTGATCGCACCAACGATGGCGACACCATGATCATGCGCAGCATCGCTGCCAAGCTCAGCAACAAGGACATCGAGGCAGTCTCCAGCTACATTCAAGGCCTGCACTGATCGCCTTGATTCGAGCGTTGCGGGTGATGCACATCGCCTGCAACGTTAACGCTCGATTAATCCTTCCCAGCAAGTATAAAAAGGGTGGCTTTGGCCGCCCTTTTTTGTGGCCGCTGCCGTTACACTACAGAACTCATGCCCGCCAGGACCTGTCAGAAAACAGGTCGCGCGAGGCGACCCAAATTGTCCAGGAGTAAAGCATGCGTAATCTGATCATCAGCGCCGCCCTCGTCGCTGCCAGCCTGTTCGGCGTGACCGCCCAGGCCGCTGAAGCCCCTGCCGCACCTTATGTTGAACTGGCTAATCCGGTGCCAGTGGCAGAGCCTGGCAAGATCGAAGTGGTCGAGCTGTTCTGGTATGGCTGCCCGCATTGCTATGCCTTTGAGCCCGTGATCAACCCATGGGTTGAAAAGCTGCCTAAAGATGTGAATTTCGTGCGCATTCCTGCCATGTTCGGCGGCCCATGGGACGCTCACGGTCAGATGTTCCTGACCCTGGAAGCCATGGGCGTCGAACACAAGGTTCACGCCGCGGTATTCAACGCCATCCAGAAAGAACACAAGAAGCTGACCGACAAGAACGACATGGCTGACTTCCTCGCCACCCAGGGCGTGGACAAAGACAAGTTCCTGGCAACCTTCGACTCGTTCGCCATCAAAGGTCAGATCCGCAAAGCCAAAGAACTGGCCAAGAAGTATGAAATCTCCGGTGTTCCAACCATGATCGTCAACGGTAAGTACCGCTTCGACATCGGCTCCGCCGGTGGTGCCGAGCAGGCTCTGCAACTGGCTGATCAACTGGTCGCCAAAGAGCGAGCGGCTAACAAGGCTGCTGCCAACTAAGCGCGGCAACCGTCATGCGCCGCTGGAAAACCGAACGCATCGTTGGCCTGCATGATCCGCAGGTCAACGAGCATCACCTGGCGTCTACGGGTCTGCCAGCAGACCAGCGTCTGCGCTTGCTCAGTTTCAACATTCAGGTTGGCATCAGCACCGAGCGTTATCGCCATTACCTGACCCGAAGCTGGCAGCATTTTCTGCCGCACACCGGGCGCTCAGGCAATCTGCAAAAGATCGGCGACCTGCTCGGCGATTTCGATCTGGTCGCCCTGCAGGAAGCCGATGGCGGCAGCCTGCGCTCAGGCTACGTCAATCAGGTCGAGCATCTGGCCCACCTCGGCGCCTTCCCTTACTGGTATCAACAACTCAATCGCAACCTCGGCCGACTGGCTCAGCACAGCAATGGCGTGCTCAGTCGTCTGCGCCCATGGGCGATTGAAGATCACCCGCTGCCCGGCCCGAAAGGTCGCGGCGCGATCCTGCTGCGCTTCGGCGAAGGGCCGGAAGCGCTGGTGGTGGTGATGATGCACCTGGCCCTCGGCGCGCGCGTGCGCAGCCTGCAACTGGCCTACATTCGCGAGCTGATCGGTGGTTACAAGCACCAGGTGTTGATGGGCGACATGAACACCCATGCCAGCGATTTGCTGCAACACTCGCCGTTACGCGATCTCGGCTTGCTGGCCCCGCAGGTGGAAGCGACATTCCCCAGCTGGCGACCTCAGCGCTGCCTTGATCATATTTTGCTCAGCCCGACCCTGACCCTGGAAAAGGTCGAAGTGCTGGCCCAACCGATTTCCGATCACCTGCCGGTCGCGGTGGAGATTCGTTTGCCGGGTTCGCTCACGGCCGATGCATTCCCCGCGTTGAGTCCTGCCCCTCGCGGAACCCCTGAATGAGCGACGACGCCCAGCGCTGGAAAGAGAAGTACCTCAAAAGCATCGAACAACAGGACAAACTTGAGCGCCGCTGGGCCGCCCGGCTCGACTTGCTGCGTCGTGGGCTGGTGCGCAGCACGCTGGCGGCCGAAGGCACCGACCGCGTCGTTGATCAATGCATGAAAGAGATGCGCGACGTGGTGCGCACCGACGACATGGATGCCGGCCTCGCCGCCCTGTTGCCACGCCTGGAAAAAGCCGTGCTCGATTCCGAGCAGCGTCGCGAAACCCGGATTGAACAGGTCAGCACCGCGCTGACCGCGCTGGTCGCTCAGTTGCAATCCTTGCCGTTGCCAAGGGACGTCGCTCAACCGCTGAAAAAATTCGCCAAACAATTGGACGGCCGGGTGGGTCAGGCCCGCGAAATGCCGCTGCTGCTGAGTGAGCTGAGCGGTTTGCAAGGCAAAGCCTTGAGCCAGTTGGAGACGCAGGCAGAACCGGGGCGCCCGGGATTGTTCCAACGCTTGTTTGGCAGTCGTGACACTGAGGAGACGCCAGCGTCAGCCCCAGAAGCGCCTGCGCAGGAAACACCCAAAGAGCCGTCGCTCGCCGCCGCGGCGCCCGAGTCCGAGCCCATAGCGGTCGCTCCCACCGACATCAGCGAACCACTCCCTGCGGCTCCTGTGCTTGAGCAAGCAGCGCCAGCCGTAGCGATCGAAACACCCGCGCCAACGACCCCGATTCAGGCCGAACCGCAAGTACTCGCCTTTGTGCCGCCCAAGGTCGCCGTTGAAGTGGTCAGCGCCCCGACCGAAGCAGAAATAATCGAGCCTGAGCCTGAAGTCATTGCCGCGCCAGCTCCGCCCCCGGTCATCCCCGCAAACCTGAACCCCGACGAGTTGATCCACCCCGGTGATCCAACGCCGATGATCCTCGACAGCCTGCCCTTGCCCGAGCCAATCGCTCAGGCCTTGGCAGCCATCGACCCGGAGCAATCCGAGGACGATATCCTGTTCGCTCTGCCTGACTCCCCAGAGCCGTCCTACAGCTCGGTGGCCAAGCACATCGAAGACACGCTGATCGGCCTGCTCGACGACCTGACCCTGCCCGAACGTCACCGTCCGCAAGCCGAAGCCATGCGCGACCGGCTCAAGCACGGCCTGAACTGGTACGAATTGATCCCGATCCTCGACGATCTCGCGACGTTGATGCTGGCCATCACCGACAGTGGCCAGCACGAATTTGAAGTGTATCTGCAGCAACTCAACGAACGCCTCGAAGCATTCCAGAGCAACCTGCAAGCCGCCAGCGATGGCCATGCCGACAACAGCTCGGCGGCGCGGGCCATGGACACGCAGATCCGTGAGCAAGTCGACGGCTTGCAGACCAGCGTGCAGGAAGCGGCTGATCTGGATGACCTCAAGCAAGTGCTGGAAAACCATCTAGAAGGTTTGCTCGGCACCATGGATCAGCACCAGAAGCAGCGCGATGCCCGCGAGCAGGAAGTGGCGGCGCGACTCAAAGGTCTGTCCGAACGTGTGGCCCATATGGAGCAAGAGGCTCAGGGCTTTCGCGAGCACCTTGAAGAACAACGCCAAAAGGCCTTGATCGACCCGCTCACCGGCCTGCCCAACCGCGCCGCGTGGAGCGAACGCCTCGAACATGAAATCAAGCAATGGCAGCAACACGGCAACACCTTGAGCCTGGCGATGCTCGACCTTGATCACTTCAAACGGATCAACGACAACTATGGCCACCTGGCCGGCGACAAGGTGCTGAAGATCATCGCCACCGTGCTGCGCAAGCGTCTGCGCGGCTCTGACTTCATCGCTCGTTTCGGCGGCGAAGAGTTCGTTCTGCTGCTACCGGCCACCCCGCCAGCGGTCGGCGCAAAATTGCTGGAAACCCTGCGGGCAGCCGTCGAGGCGTGTCCGTTCCACTTCAAGGGCGAACGGGTCACGATCACCCTTTCGATGGGACTCGCCTCGTTCAGAGCGGGAGAACACAGCGATCTCGTCATCAAAAGAGCCGATCAGGCGCTTTATCGCGCGAAAGATGCCGGGCGCAACCGGATCGAACTGGGCTGAGCAAATTGTTCCATTTTGTTTAAATCCACCCGCTGATCATCTAGACGCAAGTCAGTACGTTACACTGTTGCATTACTGACTTGCGTGTATTGCCCTCTGCCATGAAATTCCTTGCCCTCCTCGCGTCACTGCTCGTTCTTGCCGGTTGTGCCAGCGGCCCGCGTTACGACACCAGCCATCCTTCAGCCAATCACGACAGCCGCATCCAGTTCGTAGTCGTGCATTACACCTCCGCTTCGCTTGAGCGCTCGCTGCAATTGCTGACCCACGGCGAAGTCAGCAGCCATTACCTGATTGGTGATGATAAAAACGCGACGGTCTACAAATTGATGGATGAACGTCAGCGCGCCTGGCACGCCGGCGAAAGCCAATGGCAGGGCCGCACCTGGCTCAACTCAAGCTCCATCGGTATCGAAATCGTCAATCCGGGTTTCAAGGACACCCCGACCGGACGCCTGTGGTATCCCTACAGCGAAGCGCAGATTCAAGCCTTGATCGTTCTGCTCAAGGACATCAGCAAGCGTAATGGCATCAGCCCACGCCACATCATCGGTCACAGCGACATTGCGCCCTTGCGCAAGCTCGATCCGGGGCCGTTGTTCCCCTGGAAGCGACTCGCCGAACAAGGCCTTGGCGTGTGGCCCAATGAACAAGCCGTGGCCCGTCAGCAGGCACTGTTCAACAGCCGCGAACTGCCGAGCATCAGCTGGTTCCAGGAGCAACTGGCCCATTTGGGTTACGACACTCCGCAGACCGGCGAACTGGACGTTGCGACGCGTCATGTAATCGCTGCGTTCCAGATGCATTTCCGCCCCGCGCGTTTCGACGGCACGCCGGACGCGCAAACGGCAGCACTGTTGCTGGTACTCAACCAGACAAAATAATGACGCCCGCCCGACGGTCAGGGCAAATGCGCAATCAGCAGCTATAACTCATTGGTAACTCTTCGGATATTCCATGATGGTTGCTACCCGAGAGACACTGCGTAGCTGGTTTTATCGCCCTTGGTTTTTGGCGATGATCGCGGCTGTCCTCAGCACCTGCCTGTTGATCGCTGGCACAATGTTCATCGCCACGCGCTATGTCGAGCAAAGTGAAAGCCAGGAAATGAACGCTCAGGGCGAACGTTTTCTCGCACGCCTCGAGCAACTGTTCGGCCAGTTGCGCGAAAGTCTCGACGATCTGGAAGCCCAGCCGTTGCGCCGTTGCGATGACGAAATGATCGCCACGCTGCAGCAAGTCACCTTCAACTACCGCTTCGTCTACGAGGCCGCTTACAAAGACGCCACGCGCACCTGCTCCAACCGTCCACGGCAGGAAGGCCTGTCGGTCGCGCGCCCTCCCGACATCAAAGGCCCGACCTACAGCTATTGGCTGAACACCACCACCGAACCCGATGAAAACCGTGCCGCGCTGATGCTCGGGCGTGGCAATTTTCGTGTGGCGACCTCGCGCGGACATTTGACGGACATGGTTGACCTGTCGCCCGGCAGCAGCTTGCTCGTGGTGCTGGATCATGGCACCCGAGCGATCCCGGTTCTGGGGACGGCTCAGGCCTGGCCCCCCGCAGAAACCTGGCCGAAAAAAAGCCGCGATGTTTTGCAAATCACCCAGAACCGGTTGATCTACCGGATGCCCACTGACAATCCGCAATACCAACTGGTGCTGATCACGCCGAGGAGCGCCTTGCACATCCCTGCCATCTGGTGGTGGATGATTCCAGCCTGTGCGCTACTGGGTGCGTTCTTGGGTTTTTTTGTGTTTTTACTGGTGCGCCAGCGCCAGTCGCTGGACGCCGAACTGCACGGGGCCATCCGCCGGGGCGAGTTGCAGGTGCTCTATCAACCGATCTTCGACCTTGACAGCCGCAACTGCGTTGGCGCCGAAGCCCTGCTGCGCTGGCGGCGCCCTGACGGCACGTTAACCAGCCCTGATCTGTTTATCCCCATGGCGGAAAATACCGGGCAGATCCGCCAGATGACCGACTTCGTCCTCCAGCGCTTGCTCGAACAACTGGGGCCGGTGTTGCGCGCCAACCCGCAGTTGTACATCTCAGTGAATCTCGCGGCCTGCGACGTGATGGTGCCGCGCATCGGTCAGGTCATGGCGCGGCTGTTGACGCTGCACCGGGTCGCTGCGCGGCAGATTGCCTTCGAAGTCACCGAACGCGGTTTGATCGATGTGGTGGTGGCGCGGGAAAACCTGCAAGCGTTGCGCAATGTTGGCCATCAAGTGTTGATCGATGATTTCGGCACCGGCTATTGCAGCCTCGCGTACCTGCAAACCCTGCCGGTGGACTGCCTGAAGATCGACAAGGCCTTCATCGATGCACTCGGCCATGACGCTGCCAGCAGTGGTGTTGCGCCGCACATCATTCACATGGCCCAGGCACTGGATTTGAAGGTAATTGCCGAAGGGATCGAGCTTGAGTCACAAGCCGAACTGCTCAGCAGCGAAGGTGTGAAGTTCGGTCAGGGCTGGCTGTTCGCCCATGCGCTGAGCGCGGTGCAGTTCATTGAACTGATCACCCGTGGGCGACGCCTTGCAGGACGCCGAATGGATGACGAGGCCTAAACCGCCAGCGCCATATAGAACTGCGTGCCCTGCCCCGGCCGCGAATAAACCCCCATCCGCCCGCCATGCAACTGAACGATTTCCTTGCACAGCGCCAATCCGAGCCCGGCGCCGCCCTTCTTGCGCCCGACCTGCACGAACGGTTCGAAGATCCGCCCCTGTTGACCGTAGGCAATGCCTTCGCCATTGTCTTCAACGCTGATAATCACACGCTCGCCATGACGGCGCGCCTGCAAGCGAATCTGGCCATCGCGAGCAGTGTGACGCAGGGCATTGTCGATCAGATTGTCGAGCACCCGATCCAGTTGCGCCTGATCGGCCTGCAGATGCGGCAATACCCCTTGCACCTCCACCTCCAATGAGACGCCTTTTTCCGCTGCCGTTTCGGCAAACCGCAACTGCGCCTGCCTCAGCAAATCCTCAATGGAACAGGGCGCCAGCGTCAGCTTCTGCAAACCGTTCTGGTAACGCGAGAAGTTCAGCAAGTCATTGATCAACTGCATCAGGCGCTGCATTTCTTCGTTGACGGTGTCGAGCAGGTCGGCTTCGCGAGACTCTGCTGGAAACTTCGCCCGCTCACGGAACAGACCAAACGCCATGTGCATACCGGTGACCGGGGTGCGCAACTCATGGGAGGCACGCAGCACAAACTCGCTGCGCACCCGTTCGAAGGCCCGTTGCTCGGTGACGTCGTGCAACACCATCACTGCGCCGAGGATATGGCCCTGGGTGTGGCTGACCGGCGTCAGGCTATACGTCAGCAAGCGGGATTCGCCGTCGACCTCGATGCTCAAATCCTCCGGCGCTCGCTCCAGGGTGCCACCACGCAACACCAGTTGCAGTTGTGCATCCAGTTCCGGCCGCTCAAGAGCGCTGGCCAAGCCTTGGCCCAGACGGTCATCGTCCCAGCCCAATTGACGCTGGGCGACCGGATTGAGGTGCTCTAGATGCCCGTCACGATCAATCATCAGCAATCCGTCATCGATGCAGTCGAGTACGGCCTGCAACCGTTGCTGGCCGGCCAACAGTTCGTCGACGTTGGTGGCCTGATGCTCGCGCAGCGCTTGCGCCATCAGGCCAAAACGACGGGACAGCAGATTCACTTCCATCGCTGTCGATGTCGGCAGGGTCACTTCAAAATTGCCCTGACCTATATTGTCAGCCGCTTTGGCCAATGCCTCGATGGGCGCACCAATGCGCCGGGCAATTGCGTGCGCAGTCACGAAACCGATGATCAACACCGCCAGCCCCACCAGCCCGAGCAGGCCAGCGATCAAAAGTGCCCGGTCACGGGCCTCGTGCTGCACCGCGTTGACGTTATCCAGCGCGTGCTTGTGCTCGGTGATCAATCCGTTGCGCAACGTGTTGAAGCGCTCTCTAAGATCACGATTGTTACTGAGCACGTTGGTCGGGTCGCGGGACAGATCGAATGCCTTGAGAAAACTCAGATAGTCCGACTTGGCCTGTTTGAAGCCGTACTCTCTGGCCTCCCCTCCTACTTCTTGCGCAATACCTTCATCCAGTAATTGCAGGTAACGCTGCCTGGACGCCTCGAACGCCGCAGGGTCGGGCTTCTCCGCAAGCATAAGCACCAACTGGTCGCCGAGGGTCTGGCGCAGTTTGAGTCCCAGATCCAGGGTCAAGAAGTTGCTGCTAATCGTCGCTTCCTGAGTCCTGGCCATTTGCATCACGCTGACCAGCCCGAGCAGCAGCCCGAGCAAGGCCACAGTAATCAACGCGGAAATACTGAGGAACAGACGCGTGCGCAACTTCACCGCCGGTTTCATCGTCGCGCACTCACAGGTTGTACTGCTTGCGCTTGCGATACAGGGTAGAGGCGTCGATGCCCAGGGTTTTCGCCGCTTGATCCAGCGTGCCGGCAGTGGCCAGCACCGCGCCAATGTGGGCTTTTTCCAACTCGTCCAGGCTCAGCGCCGCGCCGACCCTTGGCGCATTGTTCGCGGGTTGTTCGGCCATACCCAAGTGAGTGATTTCAACACGCTCCTGCGGGCAGATGATGCTCGCCCGCTCGACCACGTTGCGCAGTTCACGAATGTTGCCCGGCCAGCGATAGCCCAGCAGCGCCTCACGGGCCTCATCGCTGAACCCCCGTGCGGGGCGCGCATACTCTTTGACGAAGCGTGCAAGGAAACGGTCGGCCAGGGTCA
Organism: Pseudomonas sp. RA_105y_Pfl2_P56; assembly: GCF_963970845.1. NCBI lineage: Bacteria > Pseudomonadati > Pseudomonadota > Gammaproteobacteria > Pseudomonadales > Pseudomonadaceae > Pseudomonas > Pseudomonas sp. RA_105y_Pfl2_P56. Next base: position 48,167 of record NZ_CAXAPL010000017.1, on the reverse strand, counting down.
GGATGTCTTCGGCACGCTCGCGCAGTGGCGGCAGATGCAGAGTAATGACGTTGAGGCGATACAACAGGTCTTCACGGAAGCGGCCATCGCGCACCATGTCTTCAAGATTGAGGTTGGTCGCCGCCAAAATCCGCACATCGGCGCGTCGGGTCACCGGATCGCCTACCCGTTCGTATTCCTTGTCCTGAATGAAACGCAGCAACTTGGGTTGTAACGTCAGGGGAAAATCGCCGATTTCGTCGAGAAACAACGTACCGCCGTCGGCTTGGTTCACGCGACCCAAGGTACTTTCGCTGGCCCCGGTAAAGGCTCCACGGCTGTGACCGAACAGCTCGCTTTCCATCAATTCCGCCGTCAGCGACGGGCAGTTGATGGTCACGCAGGATTTCTTCTCGCGCTTGCTCCAGCCATGGATCGCCCGGGCCAGTTCCCCCTTACCGGTGCCGGACTCACCCAGAATAAGAATGTTGGCGTCGGTGCCCGCCACCTGACGCGCGGTCTCCAGTACGACTTTCATCGCCGGGCTGTGGGAGTCGAGACCATCCTTGGGTTTGCGAATCTCGCCCTCGAGCGCTTCCAGACGTGCCGAGAGTTGGCGCACTTCCAGTTGCTTGGCAGTGGCCAGACGCAACTGGTCAGGGCTGCACGGTTTCACCAGATAATCGGCGGCACCGGCCTGAATCGCATCAACGGCCGTATCGACAGCGGAATGCGCGGTGACGATGACCACACGCATCCAAGGTGCCTGAACGCGCATTTGCGCCAGCACGTCGAGGCCATTGTCCTCGCCCAGACGCAAATCAAGGAAACACAGGTCGAACACCTGGCGCTGCAGCAATGCATCGGCCTGAGCCGCGCTGTTGGCGGTGGCCACTGTATAGCCTTCGTCTTCGAGGCAATAACGGAAGGTGCGCAGGATGGCGGACTCATCGTCCACCAGCAGAATGCGGCCTTGATGCTCAGTGGCAGATTCCATTTTTCCTACGCTCCATAGTGATTGGTCTTGAGTTAGTCCCGAAAAAATCGGGCAAGTTGCATGGTTGATTCTGAACGATGCCAGCCATAGGAGGGTAGCTCTCTCATGCCTTTACGGCTAATCCACTGATTTTGTTGAATTTTTAAACAATCACCGATTTGCAGGGCGTTCCCTGCGTCCTTTTCTGACATCCACGACCTGCTCTCAATTCAATAAGAATGAAAACTCCTACGAAATAATCGTGCAATCCGCACGACCACAGATGACCCATCGTGCAGGATGCGTCTCCAATTATTTTCAGACTACATTTAAGTTATTGATTTTATTGTATTTTTTTCATTCAAAAAACTGGCATGCAGGCTGCAATACCTCACTCATCCCGGGCAGATCAGAACTGCCCCAACCGAACAAGCGTGAGGAACCCAGGATGACTCGCCAACGTGCCGCCCAAGTGCGTATCTCGCCACTGCATCTCCAGCAAGGCCTGTTTGGCGTACTTGCGCTGTTGATCACGTTGATCGTGTGCCAGCAATACCTGCGCTGGGAAAACAGCCAGAAGCCTGAGCCGCTGATCTCGATCCAGCACAGCACGCAGAAACACTTCAGCGCCGTCAGCAGCAGCCAGGCCGAGAGCGCCTCGATGCGCATGATGGACGTCGATCAAGCGCAGCCACTCAATGAGTTGCCACGCGAAGAACGTTGGGTTTTCTGACGGATTAAACAGATTCGGGCGCAACGCGCCGGAACACGCAACATCCCTAAATAGAGAAGTAAGGAGAATCACCATGTTGAGTTGGGCAATTACGTTCTTGATCATTGCCATCATCGCCGCCGTATTGGGCTTCGGTGGTATCGCGGGCACCGCCACGGGTATCGCCAAGATCCTCTTTGTCGTGTTCCTGGTGATGTTCATCGCTTCCTTCTTCTTTGGCCGTCGCGGCCGAGGTTAACGATGAGTGCGCTTGCGTTTAAGACACTGGCAGCCGCCCTGCTTCTGGGCGGTAGTGCCATGGCGATGGCGGCCAATGATGGCCAGACAAGGGCCAACGAGTTGTTGAGCTCCGATGCGCAATACAGGGAAACCTGGGAAGGCGTGGTGAAGAAGGAAGAGCGCCTGCCGGAGTGGGTGATGAACCTCTCTGGCACGCCTGACCAACAGATGACTGCCGTGACGGAAGATGGCGACAAGTATCTGGTCGGGCCTCTCTGCGAATCCGCAGACAAATGCCTGAACCACCGCTTGATCGTCGCGTTCAGTTTCGACAAGAAAGACGCTTACGCCATGCTCGTCGATGTGCCCGAAGGACTGCCGGCCGACAAGTCGCCAACGCGACATGCCACCTACCGCTTCCTCGGCAATCCCGACGAGGGCATGCAGGATCTGCTGATGGAAACCCTGAAGAAAGATCCGAACTGGTATTAGGTTTCGAACATAAGGGCAGCACCCCCCGCTGCTCTTTATTGCACCTGCCCGAGGAGGGCCGGCGCATGACCAAGGGGCCGGGACGCTCTGACTGTTACAGGGTCGCAGTGACCTACGGGTACAAGGAGTGCCTGCGAGAGGGCCGGGTCAGGGGAAAAAAGCTGCGCCGCAAGTTCGCCAGCCCTCTGTGGCTTGACGGACTTGCGCTGAGCTTTCAAACCATCAAAACATTGATCCAGAGCGCCCAGCTCATCTTGTCTATCGCTCACACTGCGCGCGAAAACATTACGCGGTGTTTCCGGGCGACCGTATATCGAGAAAGATACCGTTTAAACAGTAGGACTATTGGTCTTGTAACGTAGGCCTTTTCCGAAATTTTACGTCGAAATTCCTCGTTCAAAAAACAACCCACCTTACGCCGAAATGGCCGGTTCACGGCACTTTTGCTGGCTTAAATGGCGTAATCGAACCGATTGGGACGCGAGTTTCAATTAAAAAATCTCATGCCGATTCAGCATAGGGTAGGCGTTTACGGCATTAGACGGCGCAACCTTGCATCGGAATAGTTGCGCCTTTTTTCGCCTGCCGAAGAGCCGTAAATACGCGCTTCGGGGCACCTTATACGGAGGCAGATGCATAGACTTTTCCGCTAAAGAGCGTTCCAGTTCCTGCATGTGCCTGAGTCAAACGCAAGTAAGGGTAAAGATAATGAAGAAGGCAAAAATCAGCCTCGCCTGGCAGATCCTCATCGGTCTGGTTCTGGGTATTGCAATTGGTGCGTTGCTCAACCACTTCAGTGCCGAAAAGGCCTGGTGGATCAGTAACGTCCTGCAACCGGCAGGCGATATCTTTATCCGTCTGATCAAGATGATCGTGATCCCGATCGTCATCTCCTCCCTGATCGTCGGCATCGCCGGCGTGGGCGACGCCAAGAAGCTTGGGCGTATCGGCCTGAAGACAATCGTCTACTTCGAAATCGTCACCACCATCGCCATCGTCGTCGGCCTGCTGCTGGCCAACGTGTTCCATCCGGGCACCGGCATCGACATGAGTACCCTGGGCACGGTCGACATCTCGAAGTACCAGGCGACCGCCGCCGAAGTACAACATGAACATGCGTTCATCGAGACCATCCTCAACCTGATCCCGTCGAATATCTTCGCGGCCATGGCCCGCGGCGAAATGCTGCCGATCATCTTCTTCTCCGTGTTGTTCGGTCTCGGTCTGTCGAGCCTGCAGTCGGACCTGCGTGAACCGCTGGTGAAGATGTTCCAGGGCGTGTCGGAAAGCATGTTCAAAGTCACCCACATGATCATGAACTACGCGCCGATCGGCGTATTCGCACTGATCGCGGTGACCGTCGCCAACTTCGGTTTCGCCTCCCTGCTGCCGCTGGCCAAACTGGTGATCCTGGTTTACGTCGCCATCGCCTTCTTTGCCTTCGTGGTACTGGGCCTGATCGCCAGGCTGTTCGGCTTCTCGGTGCTCAAGCTGATGCGCATCTTCAAGGATGAGCTGGTGCTGGCCTACTCCACCGCCTCCTCGGAAACCGTGCTGCCACGCGTGATCGAGAAAATGGAAGCCTACGGCGCGCCGAAAGCCATCTGCAGCTTCGTGGTGCCGACCGGTTACTCGTTCAACCTCGACGGTTCGACCCTGTACCAGTCCATCGCGGCGATCTTCATTGCCCAGTTGTACGGCATCGATCTGTCGATCAGCCAGCAACTGCTGCTGGTCCTGACCCTGATGGTCACCTCCAAAGGCATCGCCGGCGTACCGGGCGTGTCCTTCGTGGTGCTGCTGGCGACGCTGGGCAGCGTGGGTATTCCGCTGGAAGGCTTGGCGTTTATCGCCGGTGTCGACCGCATCATGGACATGGCCCGTACCGCACTGAACGTGATCGGCAACGCCCTGGCGGTGTTGGTCATCTCGCGCTGGGAAGGCATGTACGACGATGCCAAGGGCGAGCGCTACTGGAACTCCCTGCCGCACTGGCGCAGCAAGGAAAAACTGCCCGCGGGCGAGATCTCCAAGAACTGATTGCTGAACCCTGTGGGGATTGGCTGCTTGTGCCAGTGGGCTTGCTCACACAGGGGATTTGAGTCAGAGCCAAGCATTCATTGCCCCCGCCAGTGATGCACAGACAAACCCCGGACAAAATCCGGGGTTTGTCGTTTCTGGCCACCCCGCTATTATTCGCCGCATCTTCCGAGGGATTTGACTGATGCTTAATGGCCTGTGGCTTGGCTTCTTCGTCGTGGCAGCCGTGTCGGCGCTGGCGCAGTGGCTGATTGGCGGTAATGCCGGGATTTTCGCGGCGATGGTGGAAAGCATTTTTGCCATGGCCAAGCTGTCGGTCGAAGTCATGGTGCTGCTGTTCGGCACCCTCACCCTGTGGCTGGGTTTTCTGCGCATCGCCGAGAAGGCCGGCATTGTTGAATGGCTGGCCAAGGTATTGGGCCCGCTGTTCCTGCGACTGATGCCGGAAGTCCCGCCCGGTCACCCCGCCCTGGGCCTGATCACCCTGAACTTCGCCGCCAATGGCTTGGGCCTGGACAACGCCGCCACGCCCATCGGCCTGAAAGCCATGAAGGCACTGCAGGAACTCAACCCCAGCGCCACCGTCGCCAGCAACGCGCAGATCCTGTTCCTGGTGCTCAACGCCTCCTCCCTGACCCTGCTGCCGGTGACGATCTTCATGTACCGCGCCCAGCAAGGCGCGCCTGACCCGACGCTGGTGTTCCTGCCGATTTTGCTGGCGACCAGTTGCTCGACGATTGTCGGCTTTCTGTCGGTGGCGTTCATGCAGCGTTTGCGGATCTGGGATCCGGTGGTGCTGGCCTATCTGATTCCCGGCGCGTTGATGCTCGGCGCCTTCATGGCATTGCTGGGGACAATGTCGGCCACCGCTTTGGCGGGATTGTCGTCGATCCTCGGCAATCTCACGCTGTTTGGTCTGATCATGCTGTTTCTGGTGATGGGTGCTCTACGTAAGGTGAAGGTCTACGAAGCATTCGTTGAAGGCGCGAAGGAAGGCTTCGATGTAGCGAAGAACCTGCTGCCGTATCTGGTGGCCATGCTCTGCGCCGTCGGCGTGCTCCGTGCGTCCGGAGCGCTGGATTTTGGCCTCGACGGGATCCGTCATCTGGTCGAATGGGCCGGAGGGGACACACGCTTTGTCGATGCGCTGCCCACGGCGATGGTCAAGCCATTCTCCGGCAGCGCGGCGCGGGCGATGCTGATCGAAACCATGCAGACTTCCGGTGTCGACAGCTTCCCGGCGCTGGTGGCGGCGACGCTTCAGGGCAGTACCGAGACGACGTTCTATGTGCTGGCGGTGTATTTCGGCGCGGTGGGGATTCAGCGGGCGCGGCATGCGGTAGGTTGCGCGCTGTTGGCCGAACTGGCCGGGGTACTCGGCGCCATTGGCGTCTGCTACTGGTTCTTCGGTTAGCCACAAGTCCCCCTGTGGGTGCGCGAAGAGGGCGTGTCAGGCGACGTATGCATTGCCTGACACACCGCCTTCGCGAGCGAGCCCGCGCCTACAGGGATTATGGATAAGGTTAAAGTCTGGGTGAGGGCGCGAACTGCTGGCCTTGCTCGACCGCCCACGCCACAACCTTCGCGGTCAGGCGATCACTGGCCAGACCAAACCCGGCGACCACCGCCGGCACCTGCACATCACTCAGGGGCTGGCGCTCTTCAAACCGGCGGCTGGCCAGAATGCGCTGGTCATAGCCACGCACCAGCAACGCATCGACCCGCACGACAACGCTGGCCTTATCGCCCTGATATTCAGTCTGAAACGCCTGCAAATTCCCCCCCAGTTCCAGATCCGCCTGGAAGTAGCTGTCATCGGTGCTCAGCAACGTCACCCGGCCATCACGCGTAAAGCCTTCGAGCAGCCGATTGCGCAACAGCACCGGTGCGGGGTCGCTCCAGCGTGACGCCTTGTAGCTGCTGATCATGTTGCCCTGTGGAATCACGGCGATGTTCGGCCGGTTCAGCGCTTCACTGGCCTGCCATTTGTTGAGCCGCAGCGACCAGTGCTGAGTGGCCGCTGAACCGGCCGGCGCAGGCACCTGCGTGGCTGGCAGACGATAAACGTCCGATGGCTGCGACTGGGGCAGGATCGAGCACGACGCGATCAGCGTGCCGATCAAGGTAAAACCGGCGGCGAAGAGGGCGAGTCGAGTCAGCTTCATGGCGTGAACTCCTTGTTCTTGTCACTGCCCAGCAGGTAACCGCTGGGGTTGGCCTCAAGACGTTGCGAGATGGCGCGCAGCGAGGTCAGCGTCTCTCGCAATTCACGGATGGCCGGCGCCAGACCATTGAGGCCCTGCAGGCCGTTGTCGAGGGCATTCTGGTTCTTGCTCAGCAGGCCGTTGATCGTGGCGCTGCTTTGCTCCAGCGACTTCATCGCCTGCTCGGCACTGCCCAGCGCCTGCTTGCCCTGGTCGTTGAGCAAACCGTTGGCGTTGCGCATCAGCAGCGAAGTCTGTTCGAGCATGCTGCCGGCCTGTTTGCCGACCGTCGCCAGTTGCTGCATGGCTTGGCGCAGGTCGCCACGCTGATCGTTGATCGAGCCGGTGGTCTGTTCCAGGTGGGCGAGGGTTTTGCTCACGCGCTCGACGTTTTCGGCGGAGAACATCTGGTTGGCGTTTTGCAGCAGTGCGGTGACGCCGCTCATCAAGTCGTTGCTGTCATTGAGCAACCGCGAGATGGGCGAGGGCGACGCGACAATGATCGGTAATTTGCCGTCATGGCCCCGTAGGCTCGGACTGTTTGGCGTGCCGCCGCTGAGTTGGATGATCGAGGTGCCGGTAATCCCGGTCAGGGCCAGTTTGGCCAGGGTGTCTTCCTTGATCGGAGTGTCACCGCCCAGACGAATCCGCGCCAACACCCGGCGGGGATCCTTGGGGTCAAGACGCAGGCTGACCACGTCACCGACCTTGATCCCGCTGTATTGCACCGCGCTGCCCTTGGACAGGCCGCTGACCGCCTCGTTGAACACGACTTCGTAATCCTTGAACTCGCTATCGATACTGGACTTGGCCAGCCACAGGCCGAACAGCAGGGCGCCCGCCACGACAATCACTGCGAACAGGCCGATCAACACATGATGGGCTCGGGTTTCCATATCAGACCTCGTTGAGCAGTTTGGCGGCGTCCAGCGCCGAGCGGCCGCGCGGGCCGTGGAAATATTCGTGAATCCACGCGTCATCGGTTTCCGATACGACGTCAATCGGACCGGCGACCAGCACCTTCTTCTGCGCCAGCACTGCCACGCGGTCGGTGATGGTGTAGAGCGTGTCGAGGTCGTGGGTGACCAGAAACACACTCAGGCCCAACGCATCGCGCAGGGTCAGGATCAGTTGATCGAACGCCGCCGCACCGATCGGATCGAGACCGGCGGTGGGCTCGTCGAGAAACAGGATGTCCGGATCCAGCGCCAATGCACGGGCCAATGCCGCGCGCTTGATCATGCCGCCGGACAGCGACGCGGGGTATTTGTCCGCCGCCGACAACGGCAGCCCGGCCAGCGCCAGTTTCACCGCCGCCAGATGCTCGGCGTCGTTGCGGCTTAACCCTGCATGCTCGATCAGGGGCAAAGCGACGTTCTCGGTCACCGTCAACGAGGAGAACAGTGCGCCTTTTTGAAACAGCACGCCGAAGCGTCGTTCGATCAGCGAGCGCTCATGTCCGGACAGGCTCGGCAGGTTCTGGCCGAATACGTTCACCCGGCCTTCGCTGGGCCGGCGCAGGCCGATGATACTGCGCAGCAGTACCGATTTGCCGCTGCCAGAGCCGCCGACCATGGCGAGGATTTCGCCTTTGTACAAATCCATGTCGAGGCCTTCGTGCACGCTCTGCTTGCCAAAGCGGTTGCACAGGCCACGGACTTCGATCACCGCCTCCGAGGGCGCGCAGGGTGGACGACTCACCAGCCCATCTCCATGAAGAACAGCGCGGCCACCGCATCGAGGACGATCACCACGAAAATCGATTGCACCACGGCGGACGTGGTGTGGGCGCCGACCGATTCGGCGCTGCCGCTGACCTTGAAGCCTTCGAGACAGCCAATCGCGGCGATCAGGAAGGCGAAGACCGGTGCTTTCACCAACCCCACCAGAAAGTGCTGAACACCGATGTCCGATTGCAGCAGCGAGAGGAACATCGCCGGTGAAATTCCCAGCGACAACGCGCAGACCACGCCACCGCCGACGATCCCGCAGAGCATCGCCAGAAACGTCAGCATCGGCAGCGCGATCAGCAGCGCCAGTACCCGTGGGACCACCAGCAGTTCCATCGGGTCAAGGCCAAGTGTGCGGATTGCATCGATCTCTTCGTTGGCCTTCATCGAACCGATTTGCGCGGTGAAGGCGCTGGCGGTGCGCCCGGCCATCAGAATCGCGGTGAGCAAGACGCCGAATTCACGCAGAAATGAAAACGCCACCAGATCGACGGTGAACACACTGGCCCCAAAACTGGCCAGCACCGTCGCGCCAAGAAAAGCCACCACGGCGCCCACCAGAAAGGTCAGCAACGCCACGATCGGCGCAGCGTCGAGGCCGGTCTGTTCGATGTGCGCGACGATTGGCGTAATGCGCCAACGCTTGGGGCGGAACACGCTGCGAGCGATGGTTTCCAGAATCAGACCGATGAAGCCCAGCACTTGCAGGGTGTCCTGCCAGACCGTTTCCACGGCGCGACCGATGCGCGTCAGCAGTTGCACGCTGACGCTGACTTCCGGCTCCTTGATCGGCACGCAGAAATCGGTCAGCGAGCGATACACCGTCTGCAGCAACGCGCGGTCAGCCGGGGAAATCGTACAGTCGGGATGTTCAGCGGATTTGCCCAGGCGCTCGGAACCGAGCAGTTCGACCAGCAAGGATGCGCCAGCGGTATCGAGGGCGCCCAGGTCATTCAGGTCGATGGACGTATGGGCGTCGTATTGGCCGTGGAGCTTTTCGCTCAGTTGCTTGAGGTCAGCGTAATGGGCAAGCGTCCAGTCCCCGCTGACTCGCAGGCGAGCAGGGGTGGTCGATGTGTCGAGTTGGGCACTGCCCGTCGTCGAGCTGCTGGTCATAAACTCCGTGCTTTTCGGCTGATGAGGCTGGCATACGTAATAGCACGAACCCGACTACTTTTCTTTGATCGCTGTGCTGTCGGTGACTTCAAAGCGCAGCACGCCGATCACCTGGCCGTCCTCGGTCAGCACCCGTACCTGCCACTTGCCCGCCGGGTTGCCGGGGAAATTCTGCTTGTGCGTCCACGCCCGGTAGCCTTCTTTACGCCCGCCATGGATGTCGAGAGCAATGCGGTCGACCTCTTTGCCGTTGAACTGCCAGACGTGATAAATCCGCTCATCGAGCCCGCGTGGCGCGTTGATCGCGGTATAGGCGTAGAGGCCACCGCCACGGATCTGCTCGGCGCTGACTTGCTTGAGGCTCGCGCCGGGGGTCCGATCCTGCAACTGCGTGCTGATCGCCACGTCAGTCATCCACAGCGTTGCCGGCGGCACCCACGAGCGCAGCGCCCAACCCACACCGCCGATACCCACGGTGATGCACAGGATCGCCAGCGCATTGCGCACGGTGCGGATCGGGAAGATCGACGCCAGGCTCGGGAACGACAGCAGCACGGCAATGCCCAGCGCCCATTTGAAGCTCTGCGAGGTGGTCAGGTGCATGATCACCGGCAGTGCGGTCAGGAGGGCCGCGAACAGGGTCAGGGTGTGTAGCGCCAGAAACGCCCAGCGCCGGGGCGCCAGCCATTTGTAGTAGAGCGGATCGATGACGGAGATCAGCGCGGCGATGCTCAGCAGCCCGGTGAAGATCAATTGGCTGCTGTTCCACGTCGTGGTGATGAAGAAGAATGGCAGAACGAAAAACAGGCTTTCCTGGTGAATCATCTGCGTGGCGTAACGCAGCAGCGGCTGGGGGATTTCCCGTTTGAAAATCCGCGTAAAAAGGCCAGTGAGGGTGTTTTCCAGCATCAGCCAGATCCAGCTCAGCAGCATGATGATGGTGATCCAGCTCGCCAGCCCTTGCTGGCGGTCGACCAGAATGAAACTGCCGACCCCGGAGATGAAACCACCCAACGCAATGACCCCGGGATAGCGCTTCATCAGTTCGAGAATGCGCTGGATCAGAAGGGTCAGTTTTGGCATGAGGGCGGTTCGCAACAGTCGTGGGAAAAAACCTCGACAGAGTACCGCTCGCACAGCGGTGTGGCGAGGCTGCCGGTCAGCAAAATCACCACAGTCCCCTGTGGGAGCGGGATTGCTCGCGAAGGCGTCGTATCCGTCACTGCATTTGTTGCATGACCCACCGCGTTCGCGAGCAAGCCCGCTCCCACCGGTTCAGTGTTCGGCGGATTTGCGGCGGTGCAAGCGCCATACGATCAGGATCAGCAGCAACACACCCAGTCCACCCGCCGCCAGCCACAACACCTGATCATCACTGATCAAAGGCTTCTCGATACGCAGATACCCCGGTTGCAGCAACAACTCGCGCATGGCCTTGTTCGCCGTTTCCAGCGTCACGCCTTGCAGTTCGCGGGCGGGATTGGCGAAGCGGCCGTCCTCGTAGTCGCCCAGCGCACTCCAGTAGTAATCGGCCATCGCGCTGTTGCCTTGCACCGCCCAGGCCTGATGGGCGATGGCCGCCTGTTTGATGCGGGCGAAGGTGGCCGGATCGAGACCGTTTTTCAGCAGGTCGGCCTTGATGTCTTCCAGCACCTCAATGGCTTCATCGACGTTATCGCGATCAAGGTCAGCATTGAGGCTCATGAACCCGACGCCCCCAAACACTTCGCGCTCGGCCCACGGCCCATAAGACAAACCATGGTTGAGACGAATCTGTCGGTACAGCGCCCAGTCGAGGTAGTCCTTGAGGATGTTGAACGTCTCGTCGTACTGACCGTCCAGCACCGGCTCCGGCACCAACCAGTGCAACTTGGCGCTGTCGCCGATAAAACCGCGCGTGAGGGTGCGCTCATGGGCGGCGCTGGTGCGGATATCCGGCAACGGCCGGTGCTCACTGGGCTCGACCGCATCAAGCGCGCCCCACGTCCGCTCCAGATAGGCCGGCAGCAGTTTGTCGAGCTCGCCGACGACAATCAGGGTCATGTTGTTCGGCGCGTACCAGGCTTTGCGCACCTTCTCCAGTTGCGCCTGGGTCAGATGTGCGACTTCGGCGCGCTGCGGGCATTTAAGGCCCAGCTCCACCGCCAATTGATTGCTCGCGCTGTGCCCCAGATCCTGGCGGTCGAGAAAGCGGCGCAGGCGCGTGTAGTGGCCGCCGTCCTCACGCTCGACCACACGTTTGGCGGCGTTGATCGCGTTGTCGTCGATGCGGGTCTGTGTCAGCAGCGCCAGCAGCAGGTCGAGTACCTTGCGCTGGTTTTTCGCCGGAGCTTCGATGACGAAGGTGGTATCGGCATTGCTGGTGAAGGCGTTCCAGTCACCGCCCAGGGCCTGCATGCGCTCTTCGAGGCCACCTTCGCCGGTGGCGTCAATGCCACTGAACAGCAAGTGTTCAAGCAGGTGCGGCAGCTCTTTTTCATCGCAGTCAAAATCATCAAGACCGACGCCGACCACCAGCCGGATCGCGACATGCCCGCGCTCGGTGCCGGGTTTGAGCAACAACTGCAAACCGTTGGGCAGCGCATAACCTTCGACCTGAAAACGATCCAGGGCCAAGGAAGGGAGTGAACCGAGCAACAGACAGGCGAACAACAGGCAACGCATAACAGGCTTCCGTACGGCTGATTTGGAGATCCGTGTCGTCAGGCAGATGGCCTTTGCGAGCAAGCTCGCGAAGGCGTCCCTGAGGCTGAACGCTGAGTTACTGACTGACCTTAGCCGCAGACGTTCAAGGCGAATGCGTAATGTCGGCCATTTCATCCGCCGCCAGCGCCCCGATGTCCGCCGTTTCCAGCACTACATAAGCGCTGCTGCAAAACAGCGAATTGAGCCGTTTCATGTCGGCAATCAGCTCCAGGTGCAACGAACTGGTTTCAATACTCTGCACGATCTTGCGTTGCAAACGACTGACGTGGGCATGGGCCAAACGGCGTTCCTGTGCGCGGAAGCGCCGTTTCTCGCGCAGCAACTGGCGAGCGCTTTCCTTGTCGCCGCTGAGAAACACCGACAACCCCAACCGCAAGTTGGCGATCAGTTGCTGTTGAAGCCCGGCCAGGTCCTCCAGCCCTTCCTCGGAAAACGAACGGCGTTGCGAGGTCTTCTGCTGCTGGACCTTGCGCAGCATGCGCTCGATCAAGTCACAGGCCAGTTTGAGGTTGATCGCCAGTTCAATGATCTCCGCCCAGCGCCGACTGTCCTGCTCGCCAAGATCCTCGCGGGGCATTTGCGCCAGGTACAGCTTGATCGCGCTGTACAGCGACTCTACGTCATCGGTCATCCGACGCATGTCCTGGGTGATCGCCGTTTGCTTGCCGCGCAACACATCGAGGGTCGCGTCGAGCATGTTGTCGAGCAGATCGCCCATGCGCAGGGTTTCGCGCACGGCGTTGGCCAAGGCCAGGCTTGGCGTGACCAGCGCGGTCGGGTCAAGGTGACGTGGTTTGGCGGTGCCGTTGACCTCAGGCCGTTCCGGCAGCAGCCAGGCGCACAAACGCGCCATCGGCCCGACACTCGGCAGCAGGATCAGACAGCGTGCGGTGTTGTAGAGCAGGTGGAAGCCGATGACCATTTCCTGCGGGCTGAAATCCAGACTGTCGATCCAATGCACAAGCGGGTCGAGCACCGGGATGATCAGCAGCAGGCCGATCAGTTTGTACAACAGGCTGCCCAGCGCCACTTGCCGGCCAGCGGCGTTCTGCATGCTGGTGCTCATGAACGCCAGCACGCCGCTGCCGATGTTGGCACCGATCACCAGGCCAATCGCCACCGGCAGACTGATCACGGCGGCGCCGGCCAAGGTAGCGGTCAGCAGCACAGCGGCGAGGCTGGAGTAGGAAATCATCGCAAACAGCGCGCCGACCAGGGCGTCGAGGAGGATGTCGCCGGTCAGCGAAGCGAAAATCACCTTCACCCCTTGGGCGTGGGTGATCGGTGCAGCAGCCTCGACGATCAGTTGCAGCGCGAGAATGATCAGCCCCAAACCGATGCTGACCCGGCCCATTTGCCCGAGCCGCGTCTGTTTGCGCGACAGAAAGAAAATCACCCCAAGAAAAATCAGCAATGGCGACAGCCAAGACAAGTCGAACGTCAGCACCCGCGCCATCAGCGCGGTACCGACATCGGCGCCGAGCATGGTCGCCAGCGCCGGCGTCAGCGCCATCAGCCCTTGGCCGACGAAAGAGGTGACGAGCATCGCCGTGGCGTTGCTGCTTTGCACCATCGCCGTGACGACGATGCCCGCAACAAAGGCCAGCCAGCGCTTGGCCATGTTCTGGCCGATGACATGGCGCAGTTGGGTGCCATACACCCGCAGGATGCCGGTTCGGACGATGTGCGTGCCCCAGATCAGCAGGGCGACGGCGGAAAGCAGATTGAGCAGGGTGAGCATGCAGACCCCCTGTAATGGCAGCGCCCCAGAGAGGCAAATTGACGGTACCGCGCGGTTTCTACGTTTTTGATACTTAAGCTGTAGTTGGCTAACGGTCTGGGCGCCAGCATTGCACAGCTAAAACCATGATTGAAACACAAGTGTCATGAACAGCACTTCACCGGCACCTCCCTGCTGGAGTGAGTGTTAGCCAACGTACAAAACAACTGTGGGAGCGGGTTTGCTCGCGAAGGCGGCGTATCAGTCGACAAAAATGTTGGCTGATCGACTGCATTCGCGAGCAAGCCCGCTCCCACAAGGGGTGTTGCGTGTTGCTGGACTAGCGGGTTACTGCCCCGGAATGTCCTTGCGCAGTTTCACCGGATCTTGCTGCTTCTTTTTGGCCATCGCGCCGCGCAGTTTGATGTTGATCGCTTCCACCGCCAGCGAGAACGCCATGGCGAAGTAGACGTAACCTTTGGGTACGTGCACGTCGAACGATTCAGCGATCAGTACCGTACCGACCACCAACAGGAACGACAGCGCGAGCATCTTCAGCGACGGATGTTTGTCGATGAATTCGCTGATCTTGCCCGACGCCGCCATCATCACCAGCACCGCGACGATGATCGCCGCCACCATCACTGGCACATGGGACACCATGCCGACCGCGGTGATCACCGAGTCCAGCGAGAAGACGATGTCGATGATCGCGATCTGAATAATGGTGTAGAGAAAGTTACCGCCCTTGCCCGAAGGCTCGTCGCCGCTTTCGTCTTCACCTTCCAGCGCGTGGTACATCTCCTGCGAGCTTTTCCACAGCAGGAACAGCCCGCCGAAGAACAGGATCAGGTCACGCCCGGAGATGCCCTGGCCGAACACTTCGAACAGGTCGGCGGTGAGGCGCATGACCCAAGTGATCGACAGCAGCAACAGGATCCGCGTGATCATGGCCAAGCCAAGACCGAAGATCCGGGTGCGCGGCTGCATGTGTTTGGGCATGCGGCTGACCAGGATCGAAATCATGATGATGTTATCGATACCCAGGACAATTTCCAGGGCGGTCAGGGTAAAGAAGGCAACCCAGATTTCGGGGTTGGTCAGCCAATCCATGTGTATTCCTTTGAGCGTGTGTTAAACCGAAAAAGGTCCTGGCTTCAAACCACGAAGCCAGGACCGCAAACGGTGAGTCTTGGGCTTATAGAGTGCTGAACACCGGGAAAGTCCCGAGCAGCAGTGCAGCAATCAGAATGCAGATACAAACCAGGATCGCCCATTTGAG
The DNA here is from genome assembly GCF_963970845.1 of Pseudomonas sp. RA_105y_Pfl2_P56. Classification (NCBI taxonomy): domain Bacteria; kingdom Pseudomonadati; phylum Pseudomonadota; class Gammaproteobacteria; order Pseudomonadales; family Pseudomonadaceae; genus Pseudomonas; species Pseudomonas sp. RA_105y_Pfl2_P56. Next base: position 32,970 of record NZ_CAXAPL010000017.1, on the reverse strand, counting down.
GGTGAACCGCTGGTGGTCGCCAAAATCAATCCCGGCCAGGGCCACCAACAGATAGGTCGATGGCACCAGCGGGCTGAGCAAGTGAACGGGCTGACCGACGATCGAGGCCCGGGCCATTTCCACGGCGGTGATGCCGTAGTGACTGGCGGCTTCGGCCATCACCGGCAACACGCCATAGTAGAACGCGTCGTTGGACATGAAGAACGTGAACGGCATGCTCACCAGTGCCGTGATCACCGCCAGGTAAGGACCGAGGAAATCCGGGATCACCGCCAGCAGGCTCTTGGACATCGCATCAACCATGCCGGTGCCCGACAGGATACCGGTGAAGATACCCGCCGCAAAGATCAGCCCGACCACTGCCAGCACACTGCCGGCGTGAGCCGCGACGCGGTCCTTCTGCATTTGCAGGCAAGGATAGTTGACGATCATGGCAATACTGAACGCCACCATGAACAACACCGGCAGCGGCAACAGGCCAGCGATCAGGGTGCACATCAGGCCGAAGGTCAGGGCGCCGTTGAACCAGATCAGCTTCGGACGACGGGCGTCCGGGAACTGCGAAACGCTGATTTCGCTGTGATCGATCTCATCGTCGATCAGGTGCAACTCACCCAGACGCGCTCGCTCACGTTTGCCGTAGAAATAGGCAATGAGCAGAATCGCCACCACACCGGCCGCCATGGCCGGAATCATCGGCACGAAGATGTCCGAAGGGTCGACGTGCAACGCACTGGCAGCACGGGCGGTCGGGCCGCCCCATGGCGTCATGTTCATCACGCCACCGGCCAGGATGATCAGGCCGGCCATGATTCGCGGGCTCATGCCGATGCGGCTGTACAGCGGCAGCATGGCGGCCACGCAGATCATGTAAGTGGTCGCGCCGTCACCGTCGAGGGAAACGACGAGCGCCAGTACGGCGGTGCCGACCGAAACTTTCAGCGGGTCACCCTTGACCAGTTTGAGGATCTTGCGCACGGCCGGGTCGAACAGACCGGAGTCGATCATCAGGGCGAAATAGAGAATGGCGAACATCAGCATCACGCCGGTCGGCGCAAGCTTGGTGATGCCTTCGAGCATCATCGGACCGATCTTCGGCGCAAAACCACCGAACAGGGCAAACAGGATCGGGATGATGATCAGCGCAATCAGCGCGGACAGGCGCTTGGTCATGATCAGGAACATGAACGTGATGACCATGGCAAAGCCAAGGAAAGTCAGCATGGGAATACTCCGGGCGTAGCGCGGCTAATGGAATGAGCGGATCGGGCGGGATCAGCGCAGAGCGGGCAGCACGAGACGTACGGACGGAGTGACAGCGCGGAGGCGGGCTACAGAGGACATCAGAATCACCATTGTTGTTGTTAATTGGGCCGTTCGTGCGGGTATCACACGGATTGGCCAACCGGTCTGTTGCCGGCAGTGGGGGCGATCCTAATGGGGGAAGCTTTCAGCCAGCTTTCGTGGGTGAAAGCTTTGAGTGAACGGTCAACCGGCCCGCCGAATGCGGCGGACGTCATCAAAAAACAGCCAGATTCAGCGGCCTCATGGCGCCCATCCAGATCGCATGCTCGGTGTGATCAAGCAAATCATCGCCCGTGTCCGGGTGCAAAAACACCACCAAGCCTTTGCGATTGAGCGCCAGCCAGGGCAGTACTTCACCGATCAGCTCCGGGCCGAAGGCCAACTGGCAACTCCAGTCGGGGTGCGGGCCGACCGGGCGTTCGTGGACGCGGCCCATTTTCAATGGAAACAACGTAGCGGCTTGCTCGCATAACGCGCGTGCCTGGTCGATGGAGGCGGCGTCGAAATAGACGTGGGCGTGGTAGCCCTTGATCGGTTGCATCTGAAGCCCTCGCAAATCGGTTCGAACCCTCGGCGTTGCCCGCATGTCACACGCCATAGAAGGGACAAGAAAAGGGATCAGCCATGAAAAATGCCGAAACCCCAGCGGTTAAAGTGGTGCTCTATGGTGCCATGGCCAGCCTGGGCGGTGCGTTGATGGCTGAGTTGCTGCGTCGTCAGCATGAAGTCATCGCCATTCTCGACGATTTGACGGCGCTCGCGCCGCGTCCGGGGTTGCGTACAAAAAGTGGCGATCTGTTCGATGCCGAGCGGGTCAATCAAAGCGTTGCGGGAAGCTCGGCGGTGATTTGCCTGCTGGATGCGCCGGGCCTGCCGTTGAGCAGCGATCACGTCGAAAGGTCCATCGTGCTTGGGCCGGTGGAACAGGTGCTCGCGGTCGACGCGCTGGTCGATGGCCTGCAATTGGCCAATGTTTCGCGGCTGTTTCTGGTGGGCGATTTCGCCGTGCTCGACGAACCGGACCTCGACGATCGCCTGCAACGCCACGCCGCTGAAGAAATCCGTGAGGCCCTGCAAAGCAGTCCGTTGCAATGGACATTGGTCAATGCGCCCCATGGCGTCGCGGGGCTGACCGTTGAGCATTTCAGCCAGGTTGGAGGCCATCTGGAGCCGGGGCTAACCGAACCGCTGGAGCGTTTGAACCGGGTCGCGGTGGGGATTGCCGATGAGCTGCGCTTGAATCTGCATGTCGGGCAGCATGTGAATTTTGTGGCGACCGGCCAATAGGTTCTAGATGGCAATGGACGGCAGTGCGAGTCCATTGAGCGATTCTGCACTGCTGGCCTGTTCCTCCATCAACCAGTCAACAAACAGTTGAATCAGCGCCCCCCGCCGTTTGCGTTGCGGCAGAACGACGTAATAGCCCAGCCGTGACAGCGTCGTTTCGGCAATCGGGCGACAGAGCAAACCCTGAGTCAGCAAGTTATCCACAAGGTGCCGCCAGCCAATCGCCACGCCTTGCCCGCCAATCGCCGCTTGAATCAACAGCGTGTAATTGTCGAAACGCAGCTGCCCCGGTGCCGGCGGCGTGGTGATGCCCAATTGGCGAAACAAACCACTCCAGTCAAACCAGTTGCTGCTGTTTTCACCGCGCAAGTGCAGCAGGGGCAATTCCAGCAACGCCTGAGCAGGCAAGGGCGCCGGGCGATCCTTGAGCAATAGTGGACTGCACACCGGGAACACTTCTTCGCTGAACAGCCAATGGCTCTCGCCCTGTTTAAAGCGGCCGTCGCCAAACAGGATCGCCACGTCGATGTCGGTGCGCAGCATGTTGTGGTTACGTTCGCTGGTGACCAGGCTGACATCGACGTGGGGATTGGCTTCGTGGAAGCGGTGCAGACGCGGCATCAGCCAATAGGCGGCGAAGGCGAAATCGGTGGCGACCTGCAGCACCTCGTGTTGCTGCTGTGTGCTGATCGCGCTCAATCCTGCGTCGATATTCTGCAAACCAAGGCTAACTTGCTCGAACAGGATCATGCCGACCTCAGTCAGTTCGATGCCCCGGTAGATGCGATCAAACAGGCGCGTACCGAGCTGCTCCTCCAGTCGTTTGATCTGTTGGCTGATGGCCGGTTGCGTGGTGCCCAACTCAACCGCTGCCGCAGTAAAGCTGCGATGGCGCGCGGCGGCATCGAAGGCACGCAACAGGTCGAGAGACAGATCGCCTAACGCTTCATACATAAGCAGAGCTTATCCCAGTCATTGCCCGGCATGGGCTTTACCCGATAGAGCATGGACTCCAAGCTTGATCGCAGCAATGTCGCATAAATATTCACTATGGAATGCCGCGATCACATGAAGCGCAAGAATATTCTTTTCATCATGGCCGATCAGATGGCCGCGCCAATGTTGCCGTTCTACGGCCCTTCGCCAATCAAACTGCCGAATCTTTCGCGCCTCGCCGCCCAAGGCGTGGTGTTCGACGCCGCTTACTGCAACAGCCCATTGTGCGCGCCGTCGCGTTTCACTCTGGTCAGCGGTCAATTGCCGAGCAAAATCGGTGCTTACGATAACGCCGCCGATTTCCCCGCCGACATTCCGACCTACGCCCACTACCTTCGCCGTCTCGGCTACCGCACCGCGCTGTCGGGCAAGATGCATTTCTGTGGCCCCGATCAGTTGCACGGCTACGAAGAACGCCTGACCAGTGATATTTATCCGGCCGATTACGGTTGGTCGGTGAACTGGGATGAGCCTGACGTGCGGCCGACCTGGTATCACAACATGTCTTCGGTGCTGCAAGCCGGGCCCTGCGTGCGCACCAACCAACTCGATTTTGACGAAGAAGTGGTGTTCAAGGCCCAGCAATATCTTTTCGATCACATTCGCGAGGACGGCGATCAGCCGTTTTGCCTGACGGTGTCGATGACTCACCCACACGATCCGTACACGATTCCCAAGGCCTTCTGGGATTTGTACGACGATGGCGATATCCCGCTTCCGACAACGCCGGATCAACATTCACTCGACCCGCACTCGCAGCGCCTGCTCAAGGTTTACGACCTGTGGGACAAGCCGCTGCCTGTGGATAAGATTCGCGATGCTCGGCGTGCCTACTTCGGCGCTTGCAGTTATATCGACGCCAACGTCGGCAAACTCCTGCAAACCCTTGAAGACACAGGGCTGATGGACGAAACGATCATCGTCTTCTCCGGCGACCACGGCGACATGCTGGGCGAGAAAGGCCTCTGGTACAAAATGCACTGGTACGAAATGGCCGCCCGCGTGCCCCTGTTGATCAGTGCGCCTGGCCAGTTCGAGGCCGGGCGCATCAGCGCTGCCGTATCGACCGCAGACCTGTTGCCAACCTTCGTCGAACTGGCCGGCGGCACCCTGGAGCCGGGCCTGCCGCTGGATGGCCGCTCGCTGGTGCCACACCTGCAAGGGCAGGGCGGCCATGACGAGGTATTTGGCGAATACATGGCCGAAGGCACCATCAGTCCGCTGATGATGATCCGCCGTGGCGCCTGGAAATTTATCTACAGTGAAAGCGACCCTTGCCTACTCTTCGACGTAGGCAACGATCCGCGCGAGTTGGAAGAACTCAGCCAATCGCCACAGCATCGTCAGCTATTCGACGATTTTCTCGCCGAGGCACGGGCCAAGTGGGACATCCCCGCCATTCACCGGGCTGTCCTCGCGAGCCAGCGTCGCCGCCGTTTTGTCGCCGATGCATTGACCGTCGGCAAACTGAAGAGCTGGGATCACCAGCCGCTGGTGGATGCCAGTCAGCAGTACATGCGCAACCATATCGACCTCGATGATCTGGAACGCAAAGCACGTTATCCACAACCCTGCCAAAACCAATAACGTTAAGGGGAAGTCCATGCGCAAGTTATCCACAGTACTGACGGTCAGCCTGCTGGCTCTGGGCAGCGCCTCGGCATTTGCCGAGCAAAATTGCGAGACGGTGAAAATGGCCGATCCTGGCTGGAGCGACATCGCCGCGACCAACGCCATCACCGGTTTTCTGCTGGACGGCATGGGCTACAAGGCCAAGGTCGACACCCTCGCGGTACCGATTACTTTCGGCGGCCTGAAGGATGGCCAGGTGGATGTGTTCATGGGCAACTGGATGCCGGCGCAGCAGGGCTTCTACGACAAGTTCATCGCCACCGGTGACGTGACACAACTGGCGAAGAACCTCGACGGCACCGAATTCACCCTCGCCGTGCCGGATTACGTCTGGGACGCGGGTGTGCATAACTTCGCGGATCTGAATACATTCGCCGACAAGTTCGGCAAGAAAATCTACGGCATCGGTTCGGGCGCACCCGCGAACATCTCGCTGCAGGAAATCATCAAGAAAAATGACTTCGACCTGGGCCAGTGGAAGCTCATCGAGTCCAGCGAACAGGCAATGCTCGCCGAAGTGTCGCGGGCGGTGAAGAAACAGAAGTTCGTCACCTTCCTCGGCTGGACCCCGCACCCGATGAACGTGCAGTTGAAAATGCATTACCTCAAGGGTGGCGAAAAGTACTTTGGCGACACCGGCAGCGTGTTTACGTTGACGCGCAAGGGCTACGCCGAGGCGTGTCCGAATGTGGGTAAATTGCTGACCAATCTTTCGTTCACTCAGGAGATGGAGAACAGCATCATGGCTGAGGTGACCAACAAGAAGGTCAGCAATGCTGAGGCGGTGAAGGCCTGGATCAAGGCGAATCCGGCGGTGCTGGACAAGTGGCTGGACGGCGTGAAGACGCTGGATGGGAAGGCTGCCTTGCCGGCGGTAAAAGCCAGGCTCTGATTCACTAGAGGCAGTCGTCTCACCCCGTGGGAGCGGGCTTGCTCGCGATTGCGGTGTCTTTGTCGAATGACCCACCGCATTCACCAGAGGGCACGCTCCCGCACGTTTTACCCTGTTACTCTTGCGCAAACCCCAAACCGCGAGGACCCATGGCCTTCCCCACTCGCCGCTCACTTTTGCCCTTCCTCACCTGGCTGCCCCGGCAAACCCGCGCCAGCGTCGGACGGGACCTGATCGTCGGCCTCAGCGGTGCAATTCTCGCGTTACCCCAGTCGATTGCCTACGCGCTGATCGCCGGACTCCCACCCGAATACGGTCTCTACGCGGCGATCATCCCGGTGTTGATCGCCTGCATGTGGGGTTCGTCGTGGCATCTGATCTGCGGGCCAACGGCGGCGATTTCGATTGTGCTGTTTGCCAGCGTCAGTCCATTGGCCGTGCCAGCGTCACAGGACTACATCACCCTGATTCTGCTGCTGACCTTTCTGGCCGGGGTTTTCCAATGGCTGATCGGTTTGCTGCGCTTTGGCGCACTGGTGAACTTCGTCTCGCATTCGGTAGTACTCGGTTTCACCCTGGGGGCGGCGGTGGTGATTGCCATCGGCCAGTTGCCCAATCTGTTGGGGCTGGATCTGCCGGCCAAAGCCACGGCGCTGGCCAGTTTGATGGATCTGCTGCAACACCTCAGGGCTGTGGATAATCCTTCGCTGGTGCTTGGCGTGGCCACGGTCGCGGTCGGCGTGGTGTTGAAACAATTGCTGCCACGCTGGCCGACGCTGTTGATCACGCTGGTACTGGCCAGCTTGCTGGTTTGGCTGTGGCCGGCAATGTTCGGGCATGTGCACCGGGTCAGCGCTTTTATCGGGCGTCTGCCGCCGTTCAGTGGCTTGCCGCTGGATCTGGACCTGATCCTGCGCCTGCTGCCGAGCGCTGTCGCGGTGGGCATGCTCGGGCTGGTCACCAGCCTGTCGATTGCCCGCTCGATTGCCGCGCGCTCGCAACAACTGCTCGACGCCAATCAAGAGGTTCGGGCACAGGGTTTATCCAATATCGTCGGGGCGTTCTTTTCCGGCTCGCTGTCGGCCGGGTCGTTTACCCGCTCGGGCCTCAGTTACGAGGCGGGCGCCTGCTCGCCGCTGGCCGGAGTGTTTTCGGCGATCTGGGTGGCGCTGTTTGCGATTTTCGGGGCAGGGCTGATCGCGCAGATTCCCATTCCAGCCATGGCCGGCAGCATTTTGTTGATCGCCTGGGGACTGGTGGATCATCGCGGCATTCGGTCATTGCTGCGGGTCAGCCGCGCCGAGTTCGTGGTCATGGCCCTGACCTGTCTCGCCACGTTGTTGCTGGAATTGCAGACGGCGATTTACGCCGGGGTACTCGCATCGCTGTTCTTCTATCTCAAGCGCACTTCACAACCACGGGTGCAGCATTTTCGCGATGGTGAGGACGACGTGCTGCGGGTTGGCGGCTCGATTTTTTTCGGCGCTAGCCATTACCTGCAAGTGCGATTGCAACGCATGCACGGCACGCGGGTGGTGATTGAGGCGCAGCAGATCAACTTCATCGATTATTCAGGGGTGGAGATGCTGCATCAGGAGGCGCGGCGTTTATTGCGGCACAATCGCAGCCTGACGTTGCGCGGTGCGCGGCCGCAGGTGGTGGAGGAGTTGCGCAAGCTCGAAGGGCCGCAGCAGTGTCCGATCCGGTTTGAGGATTGATCCAGGATCGGCGGTGCGGCCATTCGCGAGCAAGCCCGCGCCCACATTTGAAATGCATTCCAACGTGGGAGCGGGCTTGCTCGCGAAGCTTTTAAAGGCCGAGTTGACGACGCAACTCTTGGAGTACTGGCGCCGTGTCGGGCCGCACTGCGCGCCACAAAAAGAACGCCTCGCCAGCTTGCTCGGCCAGCATGCCCAAACCATCCATCGACACCGCCGCGCCGTGTTCACTGGCCCAGCGGCAGAACGCGGTCGGCTCCTTGCCGTACATCATGTCGTAGCACAGGGTCTTGCCCGACTCGATCAGGCTCGGCGCAATAGGCGGCACGTCACCGGTGAGGCTGGCGGAGGTGGCGTTGATGATCACGTCCACCGGCTCCTGCAACCAGTCGAAACCGCTGGCCGATACCGGCCCCAGATCACAGAACAATTCGGCCAGCCATTCGGCCTTCTCCACCGTGCGGTTGGCGATGATCACCGACGCCGGTTTTTCCGCCAGCAACGGCTCCAGCGCCCCACGCACAGCGCCACCGGCGCCTAGCAGCAGGATGCGTTTACCGGTCAGGCTGAATCCGGCGTTCACCGTCAGATCCCGCACCAGCCCGGCACCGTCGGTGTTGTCGCCCAACAGCGAGCCGTCAGCCAGTTTGCTCAAGGTGTTCACCGCGCCAGCACGCTGTGCACGAGCGGTCAGGCTGTTGGCCAGGCGATAGGCGTCTTCCTTGAACGGCACGGTGACGTTGGCGCCACGACCTTCCTGGAAGAACGCCGTGGCACAGCCTGAAAAGTCGTCGAGTGGCGCCAGCAGGGTGCTGTAATCGAGGCTTTGCCCGGTCTGCTCGGCGAACAGCTTGTGAATCATCGGCGATTTGCTGTGGCCGATCGGGTTACCGAAAACGACGTAACGATCCATCAGATGTCCTCAGGCCTGGGCGAGCCAGTCGCGATCTTGCAGGAAGTACTCGGTCAGGCGCGCCTCTTCGCTGCCGGGCTCGGCTTTCCAGTCGTAGCCCCAGCGCACTTGTGGCGGCAGCGACATGAGGATCGACTCGGTACGCCCGCCCGATTGCAGGCCGAACAGCGTGCCACGGTCGTAAACCAGGTTGAATTCAACGTAGCGGCCACGGCGGAATTCCTGGAACTCACGCTGTTTTGCAGTGAACGCATCGTTCTTGCGTCGCTGCACGATGGGCAGGTACGCATCGATGTAGGCATCACCGATAGCGCGCATGAAGGCGAAACTGGTGTCGAAGTCCCACTCGTTCAGGTCATCGAAGAACAGGCCGCCGATGCCGCGCGGTTCGTGGCGATGCTTGATGTGAAAGTAGGTGTCGCACCAAGCCTTGTAACGCGGATAGACGTCCGCCCCGAACGGCGCGCAGGCCTGCTCGGCGACGCGGTGCCAATGGATGCAGTCTTCTTCGTTGCCGTAATACGGGGTCAGGTCAAAGCCGCCGCCGAACCACCAGACCGGCTCCTCACCTTCCTTCTCGGCGATGAAAAAGCGCACGTTGGCGTGCGACGTCGGCACATGCGGGTTGTGCGGATGAATCACCAGCGATACGCCGAGGGCTTCAAAGCCGCGTCCCGCCAGTTCCGGCCGATGGGCGCTGGCCGACGGCGGCAGACCGCTGCCAAAGACATGGGAAAAGTTGACGCCGCCCTTTTCGATCAGCGTGCCGTTTTCGATCACGCGGGTGCGACCGCCACCGCCAGCAGGTCGGGCCCAGGCGTCTTCGACGAAGCGCGTGCCGCCGTCCTCGATTTCCAGCGCGGCGCAGATACGGTCTTGCAGGTCGAGCAGATAGGCCTTTACGGCGTCGGTGCGGGTCGTCATGGCTTCACCTTGAATCGGGCATCACTACGCGGCGCCCCGCAGGCGGGGGGCGACGCAAATGGGCGCGTAGCATACCACCGCAAACCGGCGCACCGCAGTTGACGAAGATCAAGCATGGGAGTTGGATAGGGACCTCACAAAAGCCCCAAGGAGAGCAGGCAGATGGCAAAGCGTATCCAGTTCCGCGCCCACGGCGGCCCCGAAGTCCTCGACTATATTGACTACCAGCCTGCGGAGCCTGGCCCGCAGCAGGTTCGCGTAAGCAACAAGGCCATCGGCCTGAACTTCATCGACACCTACTTCCGCAGCGGTCTTTACGCACCGCCGGCCTTGCCGTCCGGTCTGGGTGCCGAAGGTGCGGGCATCGTCGATGCGGTGGGCAGCGAGGTCACCCGGTTCAAGGTCGGTGACCGCGTGGCGTATGGCAGCGGCCCGTTGGGTGCCTACAGCGAACTGCACGTTCTGCCCGAAGCCAATCTGGTGCACCTGCCAGACGCCATCAGTTTCGAAACCGCTGCCGGGGTCATGCTCAAGGGCCTGACCGTGCAGTACCTCCTGCGCCAGACTTATGAGCTCAAGGGTGGCGAAACCATTCTGTTCCACGCCGCTGCTGGCGGTGTCGGTTCGCTGGCATGCCAATGGGCGAAGGCGTTGGACGTCAAGCTGATCGGCACCGTCAGCTCCAAAGAAAAAGCTGAGCTGGCCAAAGCCAACGGCGCTTGGGCGACCATCGACTACAGCCACGAAAACGTCGCGCAGCGCGTGCTGGAGCTGACCGACGGCAAGAAAGTCCCGGTGGTGTATGACGGCGTCGGCAAGGACACCTGGCTGACCTCGCTCGACAGCGTGTCGCCGCGAGGGCTGGTGGTCAGCTTCGGCAACGCGTCCGGTGCAGTCGACGGTGTCAATCTGGGAATTCTCTCGGCGAAAGGTTCGCTGTACGTGACCCGGCCGACCCTGGCGACCTACGCCAACAATGCCGAGAACCTGCAACGCATGGCCGATGAGCTGTTCGAGATGATCATCAGCGGCAAGCTCAACGTGGCTATCAGTCAACGCTATCCACTGGCTGATGCAGCGAAGGCGCAGACCGAGTTGTCGGCACGGCGCACCACCGGCTCCACGATCCTGCTGCCCTGACAGCACGCGCTCCCGATGAATCGTCATCGCTTCCTCGTGGCGTCGTCCAACTCAACAAAAAATGGCGTCTTGCCGGCGGCGTTTGTTTGGAAGCCGCTGCGGGCAAGAGCCAGCACCTGCAAGCCCTGTACGCCGGGCAGCCTGAGCAATGCACTCACCTGCACTTCATTGTGCAGCGCCTGTTCGATAGCCGCTTGTGCGCCGTCGTATAGTTTGTCCTCAGCGATGACCACGCACAGGCTCGCACCGCTAGCTCGCCGATGGATCTGTACCTGGACATCGGTGGGGCCCAGTTTGGCCAGCGCTTGCCCAAGTAGGTCCAATACCTGTCGTTGAGTGATGATCGCGCCGCCTAGCTTGATCGTTGTCTCCACCCGTCCCTGGAGTTCCAGCACGGGAAAGCTGCTGCCGCAGGCGCAACTCGATACGTTGCGCTGGATTCGCCCGCGATCACCCATTCGATAACGCAACAGCGGCACATGATCGGGCAGCAGCGGCGTCAGCAGAAACTCACCGCTGTTACCATCAGCCACCGCTTGTAAAGTCAGGGGATCAACCACTTCGATCAGCATCGCGTCGGCGTGCAAATGATAAAAGCCGTGCTCAAGATGAGCACACTGAAAGCCGATGGGGCCGGTTTCCGTCGAGCTGTAGCCCAGCGACCGGATTTTCAGCGCCGGCCAGTCCCGGGCCAGTTGCTCGCGCAGCGGTTGACTGCAGGGTTCCCCGATATAGTAGAGCCATCTCAGACTGGCCAACTGTGCCGCATCAATATCGTTGTGGTTGAACAGCGCCGCTGCCAGGGAAGGGGTACAAATCAGCGCGTCGGCCGCTTGTGACTCGATCAGCTCGGCAATCCGCTGGACGCCCATCAGTGATCCGGCTGGCAACAGGCGCGCACCGATATGCTGGACAAGGGCCGCCGCATATTGAAAGGCACCCTGCATTTCGCCGGCGGTCAGACCGTTGATGACCACGCCTGGACGTTCATCTTCCCCCCCAAACATCCGCGCTCCAAGCGGCACGATACCGGCGTTGAACGCCCAGGAATGCGTGATGTGTTTACGGTTGCCGGTGCTGCCTCCTGACGTCAGGGTCAGCCCGCCGCCCGGCGTACGGTGAGAAGCCTCGCCAAGTACGGAGAACAGCACACCGCCAGATTCATCCTCCACCGCTTGAATCGGCAGAAGATACAGGTCCTCCAGGGTCTGCACTTGCAGGATCTGCGGACACAACGCACAGAACCACGGCAGAGAGCGCGCGTAAGCCAGTTTGCGTGCAAAGGCTTGGTCAGTAACTATCCGATCATCGCTCATCGTCACGCCCTCCCTGACGAATGCCTAACTCATCGAACCCGCTCCTGACCGCATTGGCCAGACATTCCAACTGCCCCTCACTGTGATTCGCGCTGATGGCCAGACGTAAAATCGCCTCGCCCTTGGCCACCACCGGAAATAACGCGGTTGTGACAGCGATGCCCTGCCGACGCAGGTGCAATGCCAGACTGATTGCATCGCGCTCGGCCCCCACACGGACGAAACGAATGGGTGATGCGATTTCATGGTTGCCCAGCACCGAACCGAGCAGAGTGTCGATCCGGGCAACGTTTCTCCACAGGGCAGCCTGTAACTGACCGAGTTCCGGCGAAAGGTGAATTTTCCCGGAGGCAACCGCCGCGCCGACACCGCCCATCGACAGTGGCCCACCGAAGGTATAGGTCGACGCATGGCGCCGAATCATCTCGGCATCGCCGGCCGTGAGCAGGGTAATCGCCCCGCCGGTCGCACCAAATGCCTTGGACAGCGATGACAGAAGGATCAAACGATCGCGCAGTCGCTTATCGGCAGCGACCAATGCATAACCACCACCTGCCACCCCATGGATCGAGGTGCCATGAGCATCATCGGCATAAAGGTAGCCTTCAAAACGCTCGGCCAACTGCAACAGTCGTTTGATCGGATACAGGCCGCGCATCGAGCCAATACTGTCGGTCAGGATGATCGGTGTATTGCCAGCCGCCACCGCCGTTGAACATGCCTGCTCGACCTGCTCCACATCGCTGCAATCACAACGCCGTACAGGGCCGAACTGCCACAGAATCCCTTGTAGCACTTGCATTGAGGCATGGGCCGCCCGGTCGACTATCCAGCAGGGACCACGACGCAACGGATAAGACGGCAACTCGCCGGACCCGAGCAATGGCAGGCAGCCCAAATGCGCGCTGCCCACCGAGTTGAAGGTGACCGTATGGCCCTGAAATATCTGGTCCAACTGCTTATCCAGTTGACGCATCGGCGGCAGCAGCGCCCGGGTTCTTGCGGCCGCAAACTGCACACCGAAAGATTCGACGGCGTCCACCGCGCCTTGAATAAGGCGGGGGTCGCACTCAAGCCCCAGGTAGGAGCATGAAAGGAACTCGGTGAGTCGTTCGCCGCTGCTCAATTCGATGTCCTTGCCCTCGCGCCTCATCAGTTTCAGGCCGTTGAGCCCTGCCTGGAACAACTGCTGCTGGTCGTCACGCGCCTGGCGGACACGGTTTTTGACCCAATTGACGGTCGGTTGTTGAGTATTCATCGGGATACCTGCGAAAGGGTCCGGCGATAGACCTGTACACGCCAGAGCTGGGTTTTTTCTTGTGCGATCGCTTTCTGGAACTCGGCAGTGACATCGCTGAAACCTGAACAATCGGGTTGAACCACATGCAAATGGCCACGCATGACCGTCAAAGCCTCATCGGCCAGAGACGGGCGCAATCGCTGCAAAACACGGGTGCCAGCGGCTTCGGGCAAGAACGAGGGCACGTCGGAGAGCGAGACGAAATCAACATCCGCGTGCATGGCAACACAGTCGAGCATGTCGGCCTGTACTACGTGCAACTCGCACTGCTGAAGTGCCTCACGGGCACGCTTGAAAATCTTCGGATCGCACTCAAGCGGAAAACCTTGCCGATAGCGCAGTTCACCGAAAAACAGCATTTGCAGGAAAAAGCTCTCGCGCACGACCTGAGTGGTGAACATCGCGTGGAAAATCTTCAGATACGCCGCACGGGAACTGATGCCCAGGTTGTTGGGTGGAAACGAGCCTTTGTAGAGAAGGGAATTGAGCACGGCTGCATTGCCCAGCAGGGCGATCACAGCCTTCCAGCGCTTGAGTGGAAAGCGGGTTAGGTAATATTGCGTTTGCTCGCCAAGATCGTTGTGTTCAAAGATGCCTCGACCCGCTTTGCCGGTAAAAAGTCGATTGACCATCGCCAACCGCTGCAGGGCCTGCTCGAAGGCGCCCATGTAGATCGGCGCTTGCCATTGACGGGACTGGAACAACTCTGACAGCCAGCGGCGATCGGTCCGGGGCAAATCCAGATGCTGAAACAGGGACTGGCGTTGTTTGGCCAAAACGTCTGTCCGGTAACCCATGAATGCCATGAACGACTCATGATCGGTCTGTTGCAGCAGGGCAAACCGCAACCGCGTGAACGCCAGTTGGGGCGCACTGATATCGGTACAGGTCATCCGCACCGGCCTGCGGGCCAGCAGCGGTAGAAGACGTCCGCCACTCCCGGCGACACCCACCACATGCCTGGCACGTTGGGGCAGGATCGCGTATTCAAGCGCGGTGTCTTCATCCCCCAGTGCATAGTTCAGACGATCGAAATAGTCAGCCATGCGGGTTTCCCTCCGCCAGCCCTGAAAATCGAAGTGCGGACTTCATGATTTATCCAACGCGTGAAGGAAGTCATAACGCGGTGCGCGGCCGTTTTGCCAGGCTTCATACTGGTCATGGACGGCTTCAAGCATGTTGCCGGTCAAGCGCAAACTGGTCTCCATGACAGTCGCAATGGCATCCCAGTCGGACTGAGATTTACACGTGCGCTGCAGGATGAGTTTTATTTCATGGAAGTGTTCGACATCAATATCGGAGTGCGCCATGAAGAACGTCAACTGAGCCGGCTTTAGCGAGAGTGTCTCGCGCAGGCTATTAATCAGCGGATTTATGAAATGATAGGCATTTTCTGCCCAATAACTGTATCCCAGCCGTTGTAGCGAATTGCCGGTAAAGGAAATCCAGTATAAATAAGCAATCAGCACTTCAGTTTCCGGAGCTGCCGGCGGAATCTTAAAATCTTCACTCTTTAGACCAAGACTCATGACATCATGCAACGCCATTTTTTCATGGCCGACTTCTTGCGCCGCATGTTCAAAACAGAACTTTGCATAAACCGGATTATCGGCATGTCGCACCCCCACCAGACCTTGGTTTCGTGCGTTATGTGCGGTGTAGTGAAAAGTTTCGATCATGTAGATTGCATATAACGCTTTGGAAACACTGCCCTCGCGTATAGCTTTTACCAGCCGTGAATTATTCAGGATTGCCGCCCACGAACTTTCGATTCGTTCATCAAGCAGGCTCAACTGTTGTTCAAAATTGACGGGCGTGATCATCGTGGCTCTCCAGGTGCAGGGTGGTTGTATGGGCAGGTTGTTGCACGGCGGCGAAAACTTGCTTCCATTGCGCTGACAGCAGCCAGTAATCGCCGCGGGCGCGTTGTTCGATATGAAGGGCCTCAGAGGTAATCGGTGTCAGACCGAACCGTTGGAACAATCGCCGTTGTGGCGATCGGCAAAGTGCGACGACACCCTCATGACCGCGCGTGATGGCCCACTCTGTGGCGGCCGCCAGCAGACAGTTGATCGGAACCGGCAGATGGTTTTGCGAGAGAGTGATCAACCGGCTGAACTCGACATAGCGCGATAGCACCATGGTGGGAGCAACATGTTGCTGCGTCAGTGACGCCCATTCGAACGGCGATGGAGTCACTCTTAATACCGCCACCAGTTGCTCATGTTGATACAGTAAAAAATGAGTACTGCACGACACTATCGCCAGCTTCTTTTCAAGCAAAACAGCCCTTGATGTCAGCATGTAATGCTGTAATCGAAGCCGAAATTGACGACCAATAAATCGTTCGAACTCTCGCGTGTCTGATCCCGCTTCAAGAATAACGACACGACAATTTTCATGGCGATTATTCAATTCCGCCTGAAGTGACTGAAGATAATCCGTTAATTGTAAATCCGTAGTATCCATTCCTTCTCCGCAGACGTTAACTTATCGAAGTTTTCTGAGCGCATTGAAATAATGGATGCTTTTGGAAATATCGCCACCGCGCGATTTCTGATAATGACGTGGGAAAAGTTACCTGTTTTTAATACTTGGCGACAAGTCTGACGTAAGCGGGAAAAATATAAACAACAAACTGTTGAAATTTGTTAGTGACTCGAAAGATAAGTCGTAGGCATATGCAGCCCTCCTCGCCCTATAAAGGCGAGGAGGACTCATACTATCGATTGAGGGGGGCGTCAGTCGGGACGAATGACGTTGCCGGTGGCCAGATCACGGATGACGCTGGGGTTCTTGCGTCCACCCAGTTCCCCGCCCAGCACCAGATCGATCTGCCCACGGAAATACTGTTCGACCCGCAACCTCGTGCGCGCCGCCGGACGCCCTTGTGGGTTGGCCGAGGTCGAAATCAGCGGCCCGACCATCGAGCACAAGTCGCGCACCTGCGGATGATCGCTGACCCGCAACGCCACGGTGTCGTGTACACCCGTAACCCACTCAGGCAGCAGGTTCTGGTGCGGCACCAGCCAGGTGTTCGGCCCTGGCCAGGTGCTGGCCATGCGGTCGATCCACTCCTGCGGGAAGTCTTCGAACAGAAAGTCGAACTGGCGGATGTTGTCGGCGACCAGAATCAGGCCCTTGTCGACCGAACGATTCTTGATCGCCAGCAACCGATCCACCGCCTCTTCGTTCCACGGGTCGCAACCCAGTCCCCAGACGGCTTCGGTTGGATAGGCAATCACCGCCCCGGCACGAATCTCTCGTGCGGCTTGTTGCACACGCCAACTGTTGACCATGAAAAACTCTCCGCAAACAGGTTTCGCGCAGTTTACCGATCTTCCCTGTAAAACCTAGCGTGTCCTCGCCAACCAGCGACCGTTTTCACACACTGCACGGCCGTCCATTTCCAGTTCGGTCAGTGCCGCCAGCACTTTGGGCAAAGCCCAGCCGCTGCTGGCGACCAAGGCTTCACTGGTGTGTGGCGCCGCGTGGAGCAGGCGCAGCAGTGGGTGATCGGTTTTCGGGGTGTCGGTGGATATCGGTAGACGCTGCCAGCCACGCAGCGCTTCAAGAATATGTTCGATGGTTTCCACCAGCACCGCGCCATCGCGGATCAACTGGTGACAACCCCGCGCACCGGGGTGATGAATGGAGCCAGGAATGGCGTAAACCTCGCGCCCCTGCTCCGCCGCCAGCCGCGCGGTGATCAACGAACCACTGGCGACACTTGCCTCCACCACCAATACACCAAGGGACAAGCCACTTATGATCCGGTTACGTCGCGGGAAGTTGCTCGCGCTCGGTCCGGCGTCCAGCGGGAACTCCGAAAGCACCGCGCTGCCCGAGGCAATCATTGCGTCAGCCAGTCGCCGATTGCGCTGTGGATAAAAATTTTCCAGACCCGTGCCAAGCACGCCGACCGTCTGCCCTCCCACGTCCAGTGCCGCTTGATGCGCGGCGGCATCAATACCCAACGCCAAGCCACTGTTGATGACAAAACCAGCCCCGGCGAGGCTGCGGGAAAACGCCGCCGCTGTGTCCATTCCCGGACGCGAAGCGCGTCGACTGCCCACCATCGCCAGTTGCGGTTTCTCCAGAATAAGCGGATCGCCAGCCACGAACAGCAGCGGTGGCGGATCGGGAATCTGTGCCAACAAGGCCGGGTAATCCGGTTGATCCCACATCAGCAAATGCTGACCTGGGCGCTCTAGCCAGCGCATTGCATGACTGGCGCCCTCGCGCACTTCAAGACAGCGCCGCGCTTCAGCGCATGCCGCTGGCAAACCCAGCGAGCGCCAGGCGCTTGCCGGGGCGCTGATGGCTTTGGAAGCCGAGCCGAAGGCTTCGAGCAATTTGGCAAACCGCTTCGGGCCGATTTCCGGCAAGCGGTGCAGGCGCAGGCGCGCTTCCAGTTCCGCCGGGGAAACGGGCGTACAGACAGACATCATCATGGATCATCCTTGATCGTTATAAGCCCCGAACCATTCGGAACAAGCTGTGGATAACTCTGTTGGTAACTTGTTGGGCACGCTTACGGATTGCGCACCTTGTCGAGCACCGCCAGCGAGCGCGATGCGTTGAGCACGAGGCCGTAGCTGAGCTTTTCGTAGGTGCGGAACACCATCAGCAATCCGGCGCGTTCGTCGGGAATTTTCAAGGGTTGGCCGGTGATGCGGTCACGCACGGTTTCCCCGGTTTTCATCACCACCAGCACATTGCCTTCGGCCAAACCATCGCGTTTGCCCTTGTTCAGGGTGACCACGTCCATCACACCGATCTGGGTGACGCCGCGGGGCACGTCGATGATCACCCCGTTGATGTTGCTGGCCGGGGCGCTGGGCATGAAGGTCGAATTGATCGAACGCTCTTCGCCGCTGAACAAACGGTCGCCGAGGCGCACTTCCTGAGTGGTGCGTTGCAGGGCGAGGGTGGCGACGTCGCCTTCGGTGGCAACGACTTCACCACCACCGATGTCGTCGGCGTTGATCCCCAGAAACTCCTTGGTCTGCGGATCGGTGTAGACCTTGCCCTGGCGGAAAATCCCGTAAACCGGCTGGTTCGGGTCGAAATGGCCGCGAGCGAAGATGCGGTCTCCGGTGCCGCTGAGCACCCGTTCGGCATCACCGGCAACGATGTACGGCGCCTTGTCGAAGTCCTCGACCTTGTCGACGATGCGGTTGCTCAGCAGAAAACTGTTGATCGATTTCAGTGGGATGCTCGGAATCGCCTCGGCCACCGGGCTGGTGCGAATTCGTGGCGACAGCTTGATCGTGCCCCGTGACTCGCCACGGTTGAGGGTCAGTTGCGGCTGGCCGTTGACGTAATTGAGCGTCAGCGTGTCGCCGGGGTAGATCAGGTTGGGGTTTTCAATTTGCGGATTGGCCCGCCACAACAGTGGCCATTGCCAGGGCTCACGCAGGTATTTGCCGGAGATATCCCAGAGGGTATCCCCCGAAACCACCGTGTATTGCTGTGGAAAACCATCCCTGAGTTGCACTTGCCCTTGCGCCACGCCGGCCGAAGCCAGAAGCAGCAGGGCGAGTAGTGTTTTCCTCATGCAGCGAATCCCTTTATCATGTGCGTTCGCGTGAACCGTCAGAGCCCCCGTGGCTCGCTACTGCAAACTGCATTAGCTACGCTTCACAACGGTAGCCTGCATCTTCGGACCTGCCAGGCCATCGACCCGACTTTACTCAATACGTGCAGCAATCAGCCTATGGCCATTTTAAACATCCTCGAATTTCCGGACCCGCGTCTGCGTACTATCGCCAAGCCTGTGGCCGTAGTGGACGACGAAGTGCGTCAGTTGGTCGATGACATGTTTGAAACAATGTATGAAGCGCCGGGCATCGGCCTCGCCGCGACCCAGGTCAATGTGCACCAACGTATCGTTGTGATGGACCTTTCCGAAGACCGCACCGAACCACGGGTATTCATCAACCCCGAGTTCGAATCGCTGACCGAAGAAATGGATCAGTATCAGGAAGGCTGCCTCTCGGTGCCGGGTTTCTACGAAAACGTCGACCGCCCGCAGAAGGTCAGGATCAAGGCGCTGGACCGCGACGGCAAGCCCTATGAGCTGATCGCCGAAGGCCTGCTCGCCGTGTGCATCCAGCACGAATGCGACCACCTCAACGGCAAATTGTTCGTCGATTACCTGTCCACGCTCAAACGCGACCGGATCAAGAAGAAACTGGAAAAGCTGCATCGCCAGAACGCTTGATGCCCCTCTTCAAAGGCTTGCTGCGGCAAGCCTTTTTCTTTTTATGAGACGCCTTCCATGACTGAGCCACTGCGCATCGTTTTTGCCGGTACCCCTGAATTCGCCGCTGAACACCTCAAGACCTTGCTGAGCAGCCCTTACGAGATCGTTGCGGTCTACACCCAACCGGATCGTCCGGCCGGTCGCGGGCAAAAACTGATGCCGAGCCCGGTTAAACAGCTAGCGCTGGAAAATAATATCCAGGTGTTGCAGCCGCCGACTTTGCGCAACGCTGACGCTCAGGCTGAACTCGCCGCGCTGAAGCCGGACTTGATGGTGGTGGTCGCCTACGGCCTGATCCTGCCGCAAGTGGTGCTGGATATTCCGCGCCTGGGCTGCATCAACAGCCACGCCTCCTTATTGCCACGCTGGCGCGGTGCAGCGCCGATTCAGCGAGCCGTGGAAGCGGGCGATGCCGAAAGTGGCGTGACCGTGATGCGCATGGAGGCGGGCCTCGACACCGGGCCGATGCTGCTCAAGGTCGTCACACCGATCAGCGCCGAAGACACCGGCGGCAGTCTCCACGACCGTCTCGCCGAGCTGGGCCCACCGGCCGTGGTGCAGGCGATTGCCGGTCTCGCTGCCGGAACGCTGGAAGGCGAAGTGCAGAACGATGACCTCGCCACCTACGCGCACAAACTCAACAAGGACGAAGCGCGCATCGACTGGAGCCGCCCGGCCGTTGAGCTGGAGCGTCTGGTCCGCGCCTTCAATCCATGGCCGATCACCCACAGCACCCTCAACGGTGAAGCGTTGAAAGTGCTGGCGGCGACGCTCGCCGAAGGCAACGGCGCACCGGGCACCATCCTCAGCGCCAGCAAGGACGGCTTGATCGTCGCGTGCGGCGCACAGGCACTGTGCCTGACCCGTCTGCAATTGCCCGGCGGCAAGGCGCTGAACTTCAGCGACCTGTTCAACAGCCGTCGTGAGAAATTCGCTGTCGGCACCGTGCTGGGCGCTGCGGTGGCCGCGCAATGAACCCGCGTCTGGCCGCCGCCAAGGCACTCGCCGCGGTACTGAGTGGCAAAGCCTCGCTGAACAGTTCCCTGCCGACACAACTGGACAAGGTCGAGGATCGCGATCGCGGCTTCACTCAGGATCTGGCGTTCGGCACAGCGCGCTGGCAGCCACGCTTGTCGGCGCTGGCGGAAAAACTGCTGCAGAAACCCTTCAAGGCCGCCGACGCCGATGTCGAGGCACTGCTGCTGGTCGGGCTCTACCAACTGCTCTACACCCGTGTGCCGGCCCACGCCGCCATCGGTGAAACGGTAGGGTGCGCCGACAAGCTGAAAAAGCCTTGGGCCAAGGGTTTGCTCAACGCCGTGCTGCGTAACGCGCAACGCGAGAGCGAAACGATTTTCGCCGAACTGGAGCGTGATCCGGTGGTGCGTACCGCCCACCCCCGCTGGCTGCAAAAATCCCTGAAAGCTTTCTGGCCCGAGCAGTGGGAAGCGATCTGCGAAGCCAACAACGCGCATCCGCCGATGATTCTGCGGGTCAATCGCCGTCATCACAGTCGCGACGCCTACCTGGGGTTGCTGACTGACGCCGGTATCGCGGCGACACCGTGCATTTACAGCCGCGACGGCATCGTCCTCGAAGCCGCCGCCGACGTGCGCAGCCTGCCGGGTTTTGCCGATGGCTGGATCAGCGTGCAGGACGAAGCGGCGCAACTGGCCGCCGACTTGCTTGACCTCGCTCCGGGCCAGCGGGTGCTCGATGCCTGCTGCGCCCCGGGAGGCAAGACCTGCCACATCCTTGAGGCAGAACCTGCGCTGGCTGGCGTGGTAGCGGTGGATCTGGAAGCCAAGCGTCTGGTGCGAGTCAGAGAGAACCTTGAACGGTTGGGGCTGAGCGCCGAACTGATCGCCGCCGACGGTCGCGAAACGGCAGTATGGTGGGACGGCAAACCGTTCCAGCGCATCCTGCTCGACGCACCGTGTTCGGCCACTGGCGTCATCCGCCGCCATCCGGACATCAAACTGACCCGCCAGGCCGACGACATCGCGGCTCTGGCGCAACTGCAAGGCGAGTTGCTCGACGCAATGTGGAAAACCCTCGAAGTCGGCGGCATTGTGCTCTACGCCACTTGCTCGACTTTGCCGACCGAGAACACCGAAGTGATTGCCGCGTTCCTCGAACGCACGGCGGGCGCACGGGAACTCGATCTGGCAACGACGGCCGGGATCAAGCAGCCCCATGGTCGCCAATTGCTGGCCCAGCAGGGTGGCCATGACGGTTTCTACTACGCCAAGCTGATCAAGATCGCTGCCTCTCGCGGCTAAACGGATTCAACGGAGTGACTGGATGAAAATCATCATCCTCGGTGCAGGACAGGTCGGCGGTTCGCTGGCTGAACATTTGGCCAGCGAGGCCAACGACATCACGGTGGTCGACACGGACGGCGAGCGCCTGCGCGACCTCGGCGACCGCCTCGACATCCGCACCATTCAGGGCCGTGGCTCGCTGCCGTCGGTGCTGCGTCAGGCCGGCGCCGACGACGCCGACATGCTGGTTGCGGTGACCAACAGCGACGAAACCAACATGGTTGCCTGCCAGGTCGCCCACACGCTGTTCCACACCCCGACCAAAATCGCCCGGGTGCGCGAAGCGTCTTACCTGGCCCGCGAGGAACAACTGTTCCAGAACGAAGCGATTCCGGTCGACGTGCTGATCAGCCCCGAGCAAGTGGTCACCAATTACATCAAGCGCCTGATCCAGCATCCCGGCGCCTTGCAGGTGATCGACTTCGCCGAGGGCAAGGCGCAACTGGTGGCCGTGCGTGCGTATTACGGCGGGCCGCTGGTGGGTCAGCAACTGCGCCAGTTGCGTGAACACATGCCGAATGTCGAGACCCGTGTGGCAGCGATTTTCCGCCGCGACCGGCCGATCCTGCCTCAGGGCGACACGGTGATCGAAGCCGATGACGAAGTCTTCTTCATCGCTGCGCGTGAGGATATTCGCGCGGTGATGAGTGAAATGCGCCGTCTCGACGAAACCTACAAACGCATCGTCATCGCCGGTGGCGGGCAGATCGGCGAACGCTTGGCCGAGGCCATCGAAAGCCGTTATCAGGTGAAGATCATCGAGATGAGCCCGGCACGTTGCCGCTATCTCTCCGACACCCTCGACAGCACCGTGGTGCTGCAGGGCAGCGCGTCGGACCGCGACTTGCTGCTGGAAGAGAACATCGCCGACGCCGATATCTTCCTCGCCCTGACCAACGATGACGAAGCCAACATCATGTCGTCGCTGCTGGCCAAACGGCTGGGGGCTAAGAAAGTGATGACGATCATCAACAACCCGGCTTATGTCGACCTGATCCAGGGCGGCGACATCGACATCGCCATCAGCCCGCAACTGGCGACCATCGGTACCTTGCTGGCCCACGTGCGCCGTGGCGATATCGTCAGCGTTCACTCATTGCGTCGCGGTGCGGCGGAGGCCATCGAGGCGATTGCCCACGGTGACGCCAAATCAAGCAAGGTGATCGGCAAGCCCATCGATAAAATCGGCCTGCCACCGGGTACCACCATCGGCGCCGTCATCCGCAATGAACAAGTGATCATCGCCCACGACGACACCGTGATCGAAGCGGGTGACCATGTAATTCTGTTCCTTGTGGATAAAAAGCATATCCGGGATGTGGAGAAGTTGTTCCACGTCGGATTGAGCTTCTTCTGAGTGTGGCGGTAACAGCACAGGCCTCTTCGCGGGCAAGCCCGCTCCCACAGGGGAATGCATTCCAATGGTGGGGCTTGCTGGCGAAGGCGGCCTCACTAACCCCCAGCAACACCTGACACTCCACAGAAAGGAATCCACAAATGCTCCAATCCCTGGAAAAAATGCTCGCCAAGGGTGTGGATAACGCCCTGCTGCGCTTTGGCCTGGGTAAGGGATACTTGGACCTGGGAGAGAACGCCAAGGCTGCCGAGCACTTTGAGCGCTGTGTCGGTTTCGATCCGAAATATTCGGCGGCGTGGAAACTGTTGGGCAAGGCGCAACTGGCGCTCGGCGATAGCGCCGCCGCACGCCACGCCTGGGAGCAAGGTCTGGAAGCGGCCCGCGCCCATGGCGACAAGCAGGCCGAGAAGGAAATGACGGTGTTTCTGAAGAAGCTCGATCGTCAGGCGCAATGATCTACAGATAGCGCAAGCCGATCCCGTCGGCATCCACCGTCACCACTTCCATCCGCACTCGTGGCGCGCCTGTGGGTAAATCCTGCACCTGCCCGTAAACCACCGCGCCCTTGGGCAATGACGCCAAACGCGAATGCTGGACATACACCCCGGTAGGCGACAGGTTGCGCGTTTGCCCAAGGCATTCGCCAAAGCTGTCGTGACTGATCTTGATACGCAATGATTTGCGGTGTTCGGACATCTGCTGCGCCCTTGAATGAACGGTTGTGGATAACCCTGGAGGTGAAGTTATCCACAGATCATGCCAATCATGATCTCCAACGCCTCAGTACCAGCGCTCCTCGCCCGGTGGACGTTTCTTGAAACGCTTCATGCTCCACATGTACTGGCTCGGATACGCCGCCACATAACGCTCGACCACTTGGCTCATGGCCGCGCAGGACGTCTCGGTATCGGTGCTGTACATGGCGTCGGGCGCGGCTTCGAGGATCACTTTGTAGCCGGAACCATCGGGCAGACGCAGTGCATGCAGGAACACGCCAACCGCTTTGCCGCCAGCGAGCATGTTCGGTACGAATTTGCTGGTCAGCGCCTGAGAGGCGAAGAACGGCACGAAGATCCCGGCGGATTCGGCCGGTTCCGGGTCGGCCGGAATGCCCACCGCACCACCTTTGCGCACTTCCTTGATGACGCTGAGGATGCCTTCTTTGGTGGAAGCGGCGACTTTGTTGCCCAACTGCACGCGCTGTTTGCGCAGCAATTGATCCACAGCCTTGAGCTTGGGCGGACGGTAGAAAATGATCGGTTTGCACTGGCTGCAATAGAAGTGGTTGAGCACTTCCCAGTTTCCCAGGTGGCTGGTGATACCGACCACGCCTTTACCCGAGGCCAGTGCATCCTTGAGGATGTCGAGGCCTTCGACTTCGCGCACCAGATCAATGGAACGCTGGGCTGGCCAGATCCAGGCGCAGGCGCTTTCGGTCAGGGACTTGCCAATGTCTTTCAGGCTCTGGCCGACCAGACGTTCACGCTCGGCCGGGTCCATCTGAGGAAAACACTTGGCGAGGTTGATCCGCACCACGTCGCGTGAACGGTTGGGGGTTTTCCACATGATCCAGCCGATCGCCGAACCCACGGCCTGCACCGCCCGCCATGGCAGCAGGGCAAACAGCCGCAGAGCGCCTACCAGCAAGGCGCCTTTAAACTTTTCCACAGGTCACTCCTGATCTTGTGCTGTGCGCGAGGCGGCCATTCTAACCGCCGTTGACGAGTTGCGCGTAGCGGTCGCAGTCCTGCGTGTGATCCATGACCATGCCCGAGGCCTGCATCAGCGCGTAGCAAATGGTCGGGCCGACGAACGTGAACCCGGCCTTTTTCAGGGCTTTGCTCATCTCCAGCGCTTCGGGGGTGATGGCCGGGACTTCGCTGCGATCCTTGAAGTGATTGACGATCGATTGGTCGCCAACGAACGACCAGAGAAACTCCACCGGGTTCTCCAGCGCCAGCCACGCCTGGGCATTGCGCCGGGCAGCATTGAGTTTGAGGCGGTTGCGGATGATCCCCGGATCGCGCATCAATTCGTCGATTTCGGCGTCAGTCATCTGCGCGACGCGCTGGACGTCGAAGCCGAACAACACCTGGCGATAACGCTCGCGTTTGCGCAGTACGGTGATCCAGGAAAGCCCGGCCTGGAACCCTTCGAGCAAAAGCAACTCGAACAAACCCTGCGCATCGCGTAGCGGCGTGCCCCACTCCTGATCGTGATAAGCCATGTACAGCGGATCTTCGGTACACCAAAAGCAGCGTGGCATAAGGCTCCAGGGGGCGTGCGCAGCAACGAATCGGGTATACTCCCGCTCTTTAAATCGCAGCCCAAGAAACAGGTGAATTTCGTGAGCCAGCCTACGCCAGCCGTGCGTACCTTCCAAGACTTGATCCTCGCGCTCCAGCAATACTGGGCCGAGCAAGGTTGTGTGGTACTTCAGCCCTACGATATGGAAGTAGGCGCCGGCACTTTCCACACCGCGACCTTCCTGCGCGCCATCGGCCCGGAAACCTGGAACGCCGCCTACGTGCAGCCAAGCCGCCGTCCAACTGACGGCCGTTACGGCGAAAACCCGAACCGTCTGCAGCACTACTATCAGTTTCAGGTAGTCCTGAAACCGAACCCGGACAACTTCCAGGAGCTGTACCTGGGCTCCCTCAAGCATGTCGGCCTGGACCCGCTGGTCCACGACATTCGCTTCGTCGAAGACAACTGGGAATCGCCGACCCTCGGCGCCTGGGGTCTGGGCTGGGAAGTCTGGCTCAACGGGATGGAAGTCACTCAGTTCACCTACTTCCAGCAAGCGGGCGGCATCGAGTGCTACCCGGTGACCGGCGAGATCACCTACGGTCTGGAACGTCTGGCCATGTACCTGCAAGGCGTGGACTCGGTCTACGACCTGGTCTGGGCTGACGGCCCGATGGGCAAAGTGACCTATGGCGACGTGTTCCACCAGAACGAAGTGGAACAATCCACTTACAACTTCGAACACGCCAACGTCGACAAACTGTTCGAATTGTTCGACTTCTATGAAGGCGAAGCCAAGCGCCTGATCGAACTCGACCAGCCGCTGCCGTTGCCGAGCTACGAAATGGTGTTGAAGGCCTCGCACACCTTCAACCTGCTGGACGCGCGCCGGGCGATCTCGGTGACCGCGCGTCAGCAATACATTCTGCGCGTGCGCACCCTGGCGCGTTCCGTTGCGCAAGCCTACCTGCTGGCTCGCGCCAAGCTGGGCTTCCCGATGGCGACCCCGGACCTGCGTGACGAAGTACTGGCCAAGCTGGAGGCTGCACAATGAGTGCGCAAGATTTTCTGGTTGAACTGGGCACCGAAGAACTGCCACCCAAAGCCCTGAACACTTTGGCCGACGCGTTCCTCGCCGGTATCGACAAGGGCCTGCAAGCCGCCGGCCTGAGCTACGAGACGAAAACCGTCTACGCCGCGCCGCGTCGTCTGGCTGTATTGATCACCGCGCTGGCCACCCAGCAGCCGGATCGCAGCATCAACCTGGACGGCCCGCCACGTCAGGCGGCGTTCGACGCTGAAGGCAATCCAACGCAAGCAGCCTTGGGCTTTGCCAAGAAGTGCGGCGTCGATCTGAGCGAAATCGACCAGAGCGGCCCAAAACTGCGCTACAGCCAGAACATCGCCGGCAAGCCGACCGTGAGCCTGCTGCCGACCATCGTCGAAGATTCGCTGAACGACCTGCCGATCCCGAAACGCATGCGTTGGGGTGCGCGCAAGGAAGAGTTCGTGCGTCCGACCCAATGGCTGGTGATGCTGCTCGGCGACCAGGTCATCGACTGCACCATCCTCGCGCAGAAGGCTGGCCGTGATTCCCGTGGCCACCGTTTCCACCACCCGCAAAGCGTTCGCATCGGTTCGCCGTCGAGCTACCTGGCCGACCTGCGCGCCGCTTATGTGTTGGCCGATGCCAACGAGCGTCGCGAGATCATCAGCAAGCGCACCGAAGAACTGGCCACCCGCCAGGAAGGCACCGCAATCGTTCCGCCGGCGCTGCTCGACGAAGTGACCGCACTGGTTGAATGGCCGGTGCCGCTGGTGTGCTCGTTCGAGGAACGCTTCCTCGACGTGCCGCAGGAAGCACTGATCACCACCATGCAGGACAACCAGAAGTATTTCTGCCTGCTGGATGCCGACGGCAAGTTGCTGCCACGCTTCATCACCGTCGCCAACATTGAAAGCAAAGACCCACAGCAGATCATCGCCGGTAACGAGAAAGTGGTTCGCCCACGCCTGACCGACGCCGAGTTCTTCTTCAAGCAAGACAAGAAGCAGAAACTCGAAGTTTTCAACGATCGCCTGAAGAACGTGGTGTTCCAGGAAAAACTCGGCAGCGTCTACGACAAGGCCGAGCGCGTTTCGAAACTGGCGGCTTATATCGCCGCACGCATCGGCGGCAACGCGTCGTGGGCTGCCCGCGCTGGCCTGCTGTCGAAGTGCGACCTGGCCACCGAAATGGTCGGCGAGTTCCCGGAGATGCAAGGTGTCGCCGGCTACTACTACGCCCTCAATGACGGCGAGCCGGAAGATGTCGCGCTGGCACTGAACGAGCAGTACATGCCACGCGGCGCCGGTGCTGAACTGCCGGCGACCCTGACCGGTGCAGCCGTCGCGATCGCTGACAAACTGGACACGCTGGTCGGCATCTTTGGCATCGGCATGCTGCCAACCGGCAGCAAAGACCCGTACGCCCTGCGCCGTGCGGCTCTCGGCGTGCTGCGCATCCTGATCGAGAAACAACTGGATCTGGACCTGAACGACGCCGTGGCCTTCGCCGTGAATGCGTTCGGTGCCAAGGTCAAGGCTGCCGGCCTCAACGACTCCGTGCTGGAATTCATCTTCGACCGTCTGCGTGCGCGTTACGAAGACGAAGGCGTGGACGTGGCGACCTACCTGTCGGTACGTGCCCTGAAGCCAGGTTCGGCGCTGGACTTCGACCAGCGTGTACAAGCGGTTCAGGCCTTCCGCAAACTGCCGGAGGCGGCAGCGCTGGCGGCGGTCAACAAGCGTGTTTCCAACTTGCTGAGCAAGCTTGAAGGCGCTGTACCGACTGAGGTACAGGCCAAGTACTTCGACAATGCCAACGAGTTCTCGCTGTATTCGGCGATCCAGCAAGCGGATCAGGCTGTACAGCCAATGGCCGCCGCGCGTCAGTACAACGAATCGCTGGCACGCCTGGCGGCATTGCGTGAACCGGTGGATGCGTTCTTTGACGCCGTGATGGTCAATGCCGAAGACGCCAATGTGCGGGCCAACCGTTACGCGCTGCTGGCGCGACTGCGTGGCCTGTTCCTGGGCGTGGCCGACATTTCGCTGCTGGGTTGAGGGATTGCTGTTGAAACTGCTGATTCTCGATCGTGACGGAGTGATCAATTACGACTCCGACGCTTACATCAAGTCGGTGGAGGAGTGGATTCCTTTGCCCGGCTCGATCGAGGCGATTGCGCAGTTGAGCAAGGCCGGCTGGACGGTGGCGGTCGCCACCAACCAGTCAGGCATTGCTCGCGGCTACTACGACCTCGCCACCCTCGACGCCATGCACACGCGCTTGCGCGAACTGGTGGCGGAGCAGGGTGGCGAGGTCGGTTTGATCGTGTATTGCCCGCATGGGCCGGACGAGGGGTGCGATTGCCGCAAACCTAAACCGGGGATGTTGAAAACCATCGCGGCGCATTACAACATCGAACTGACCCATGTCTGGTTCGTCGGTGACAGCCTTGGTGACCTGGAGGCCGCCAAAGCCGTCGATTCACAACCCGTTTTGGTAAAGACCGGGAAAGGCGAAAAGACTCAGGGCAAAACCCTGCCGGTTGGCACTCTGATTTTTGACGATCTAGCGGCGATTGCCGCAGAACTTATCCACAACTAGAGTACTTCTGAAATTCCTGACCAGGGATTGATCGGGAGTGCGCTTGAACAGTCGGGCATTGCCCGTAACGGTAAACGTCGCCATGTCGATACTGCGGGCCATCAGAATCTTCCTCTTTTACCTGCTGCTGGGCACCACCTCCTTGCTGTGGTGCAGCCTGAGCTTTTTCATCGCGCCCTTTCTGCCATTCAAGGCGCGTTATCGTTTTATCAACGTGTACTGGTGCCGTTGCGCCTTGTGGTTGACCAAGGTGTTTCTGGGTATCCGTTACGAAATCAAAGGCGCGCAAAACGTGCCTGACCAGCCCTGCGTGATTCAATCGAACCACCAGAGCACTTGGGAGACGTTCTTTCTCTCCGCGTATTTCTCGCCGCTGAGCCAGGTGCTCAAGCGCGAACTGCTTTACGTGCCGTTCTTCGGCTGGGCCATGGCGATGCTGCGGCCGATCGCAATCGATCGCGACAACCCGAAAGCCGCGCTTAAACAAGTCGCGGCCAAAGGTGATGAACTGCTCAAGGACAACGTTTGGGTGCTGATCTTCCCTGAAGGTACACGCGTTCCTTTTGGCACTGTCGGCAAGTTCTCCCGCAGCGGCAGCGCTTTGGCGGTAAATGCTGCACTTCCGGTGCTGCCGATTGCACACAATGCCGGCAAATTCTGGCCGAAAATCGGCTGGGGGAAAAAATCCGGTGTGATCACGGTGGTCATCGGCGAGCCGATGTATGCCGAAGGTACTGGCCCCCGCGCCATCGCCGAACTCAATGACCGTGTGCAAGCGTGGAACGAGAAGACCCAGCGCGACATGGGTTCACTGCCACCGGCCCCACAAGCCCCCGCCGCCAGCGATCAAATGGCTGTCTGAGATTTTGTGGATAACCTGTGTACGGTTTTGTTGAAAAAGCTTGAATATTCAATATAAGAGATTGATTTACTTATATATTTCCCAAGCTCATAAAACGCCGTAAATGGTGCATAAGTTTTTTTCGGATGTAAAAAAACCGGCTGATATAGCCGGTTTTTTGTATCTGTTTACTCAGGGATCAGCGGCAACTCAAGGACAAACGTGGTGCCCTGATCAACCACGCTGCGGCACTCGATGCGGCCACCATGGTGATCGACCACAGCCTTGACCATCGACAGGCCCAGGCCTACACCATCAATGCCTTGGGCGGATGAAAAACGCCGGTACTGACTGAACAAATCCGGCAGTTCCTGCGCGGCAATGCCCTTGCCCTGATCGGTCAACTCACACTGCAGCCATTCGCCGCCACAACTGACACGCAGCGCGATCCGGCTATCCGCCGGGCTGTATTTGATCGCGTTTTCCAGCAAGTTGAACAAGGCACGGGTCAGCAACCCCTGGTCGGCCTGTATCAGCCGCTCCTGAGATTGCTCATCCATGTCGTGAAACACATCGATGCGTTTTTGCTGGGCAATGGGTAAGACCTGATCCAGCACGTCGAGCACCAACATCGCGAACAACGTTGGCTGAAACTGATAGGCCTCAGATTCGGCGCGCGCCAGCAGCACGAAGCCATCGGTCAGATCCAGAGCGCGACGGACCTGACGCTCAATCTGTTCAAACAACGGCGAGTCAGCACCAGCCTGATGACCGTGGACGTCGAGCAACGCGAGAATCGCCGAGTGCGGAGCACGCAGATCATGGGAGAGAAAGCGCAGCAACACACCGCGCTGTTCTTCCGCCGCGCGTTCAGCACTCAGATCTGTCAGGCTCAACAGCCAGCCGATGGGCGTGTCACCGTCCACCGGCAGCAGTGCCGCACGTTCCAGGCGCAGACTGCGTTCCTTGTGATCTCTGAACTCCAACAGTGGCAGCGCGGACAACAGTGGGTGTGGCTCGGTAGACAACTCTGGATAACCGAGGCGCGCCAGTTGAACGAGGATATCGTCGCCCACCAGTTGATTTTCGAAGAGATGGCGAGCCTTTCGATTGCCCAGCAGGATTTGCCCCTTTGGATCGCTGATCAGTGTCGCGACCGGCAGGTATTCCAGGCCGTCAGCGATAAAACGCCGGGTATCACGGGTGCGGCTCATGGCTTGCTCAAGCGCCATGATCTGGCCCTGCAATCGATCGGCGCCGGTGAGTTGTGTGCGGCGTCGTTCGGGAAAGACTTTCGGCTCGCTGTCCAACCGCGCCAACTCCCAACCGAAGTAGGTCAACACCACACTCAGACGTCGCCAGTTCCAGATCAAATAGCCGAACAACATGCCCAGTACCGCAGGTGTCGGCGACCACCAACGTCGCATTTCAGCGAGCCCGGCACTGGCCGTCAGCGCACACGCCATGCCTGTCAGCGTTATCCAGAGCGCCCAGCGCGGACGCCAAAGCAGCAAACCCAACACAAACGCCACCATGCCCACCGACAGCATCGCTCCCCCCCCGGGGCCCGCAGCGTGCAGGTTGATCTGCGCGCGATAGGACAGCAATGCAGTCAGCGGCAACAGCACTAGACTTATCCACAACCACTCGCGTACCAACTGTCGAAACAGTCGCTGCACTTGGCTGGGTTCACGACTTTCGTACCGACGCCGATCATTCATGGGAAAAACGGCAGGGGTAGGTGAATGGTTTCATAGGCCACAGGTCTGAAGACGTAGAACGGAGAATCATAGCGGACGTCGACCAATGGCGGCCGCATACTTTCATAGCGATGGGCGAGCCGGTATTGTCGACACCCCACCGCCCCAGCAACAGGGAAGAACCGCGTATGCGCGTTGCAATACTGGACGACGAGCCCGCCGAACTGCGCCGGGTCGAGCAAACCCTGCAACAAATGGCTGAAGTCGGAGACCAGCCATGGTCACTGCACAGCTTCGAACGTGGCGAAGACCTGCTGCGACAGTTACGCCGGGAAACCTTCGACCTGCTAATTCTCGACTGGCAACTCCCCGACCTCTCCGGCCTGGCACTTTTGCGCTGGACCCGCGAACACATGGAAGCACCACCGGCCGCGATCATGCTTACCAGTCGCGACGGAGAAAGCGATATCGTCCAGGCGTTGAATGCGGGAGCTGATGACTATGTCAGCAAACCGTTTCGCCCCAACGAACTGAAGGCTCGAGTTGCTGCGGTACTGCGCCGACACAGTCTGCAACGTACAGCCGCTACTGAAGTCCGCTGCTTCAATGATTTGACCTTCGATGACGCCGAACTGAGCGTCACCCGCGAAGGCAAGGCGATCGTCATGACGGAGCGCGAATATCGGTTGGCGCGCTGTCTGTTCAGCAATCTCGGTCGGCCGTTATCACGCGACTATCTTTACGAGCGCTTCTGGCCCCATGAAGAAGTGGCTTCCTCGAGACCTCTGGATACCCACATTTATCGCCTGCGCAACAAGCTAGGACTCACAGCGGATCGGGGTTGGCAACTGCTGACAATTTACGGTTATGGATATCGGTTAGAAAGTGTGTCGATAGCGAAGTAAGCGTCCGAACGCTACCCTACCTCCAAGATAGTGCGCACTAAAAAATGGTGTCTACTATCCTGGCTAATTTGGAGAACGATCAGGAGTGGGTGACCGGACAGTTACTCTTAGGAAGCTTTTTCGAGCCAAAAAACAAAACCCCAACTGCTTTCGCAATTGGGGTTTCGGAATTTAATCTTGACGATGACCTACTCTCACATGGGGAAACCCCACACTACC
Source organism: Pseudomonas sp. RA_105y_Pfl2_P56 (assembly GCF_963970845.1). Classification (NCBI taxonomy): domain Bacteria; kingdom Pseudomonadati; phylum Pseudomonadota; class Gammaproteobacteria; order Pseudomonadales; family Pseudomonadaceae; genus Pseudomonas; species Pseudomonas sp. RA_105y_Pfl2_P56. Next base: position 37 of record NZ_CAXAPL010000017.1, on the reverse strand, counting down.
ATCGGCGATGCATCGTTTCACTGCTGAGTTCGGGATG
>NZ_CAXAPL010000016.1:0-122170 GCF_963970845.1 Pseudomonas sp. RA_105y_Pfl2_P56 | reverse complement strand
AGGCGTCGTAGCAGTAGCTGACGAGGGTGTGTTCAGTCTTCCACTCAGCCTGTTGAAACGACTGGTAATCGATGCCGATCAGGTGCTGACGGTCGTAGCGCAATAACAGAGAACGACCCGCCCCGTTGTCCAGTCGCTGAACCCTGTCAGACCGATCCCTATGCACCGTCAGACGGTTGCCATAAGCATCACTGATCGCCGTCAGCCGCCCCGCCCGAAAGTGATAAAACCGCGCCGCGTCCCCCGCCAGCGCGAGGACTAATTCCTCCGGTTCATCCCCCAGAAAAATCGCCGCCCGCGACAGGCTGTTGTGAATCGCCGGCCGCTCGACACTCGGCAACGGAAACCGTGTACGGCGGTTTTCGTGGTCAATCCAGACCACCTCGTCAGCGTCGAACGCCAGCCGATGCGACAGCGAATGGCTCCAGCCAAACCCCAGACCGATATCGATTTCGGCGGCACTGGTGCGGTACAACCGGGTGAACTCGAACGCCAGCAAGCCATCGAGGGTGCCATCGGTGAGGGTCAGCAGTTCTTCGCCGGTGACCATCGACACCGGACAGCCGTTGGTGCAGGTCGACGGCACGCAATCGGCGCTGTCACCGTTGGGGTTTTTTGCCTGATTAGGGGCGTCGTCGTGATGTTCGTCTTTCTTCAACAAGGCGTTGCGCCTGGCATTCCAGCGCAGTTGCATCCGGCCTTTTTTCACCCCGGCGGCGATACCGCGCGCGGCGACGGTTTTGTATTGATCAACGTACTTGATGAAGCCGTTGACGATGCCAAACAACGCCTTCACCAATCGCTTCACTGTCGACAGCAACTGAACCGCGCGATCCGCCAGACGCAGCGTCAGATACGCGATCCCTGCGCCACCGCTGGCGAAAGTCAACACAACGCTGATCAGCACATCGATCAGCAACTGCACGATCATCATCGACGCCGCTTCCGCGGTTTTGCCGGCGAGTTCACTGGGCGGCAGCATTTCCAGCCAAAGACTCGCGGTGCGCAGCAGCAAGCACAGCGCCGCCTCGTCACTGACCAGCAATTGAAGCTGTGCCATGACTTTGGGAGCCGTTGCAGCCAGATTGATCAGATCAGTCGCACCATTGCCTAACCGCCCCACAAAGGCGCCCGGATCCTGAAGGATCTCCGACAGCAATCCGATGCTGTCCCACACACCCTCGATCGCCGCCCAGCTCCCGGCCAACATGCCGTTGCCTGCCGCCGTCGCCACCGACTGCGACCACTGCGGCTTGAAACCCTGCCACTCGCTGCGCAGCCAGCCATCCAGCTCGCCAGTCAAACCGTCATAGGACTTGAACAGCGCCTCGACCTGCTCCGGGGTGACTTCGCTGTGTACATGCACGCGATAGAACTTGCCCGGCGTTCCCTTGAATTTGCCTTTACCTTCGGCATCCAGGGTGATGGGCGTCGTTTCACCACCGTCCATGGCCATCACATCGACCACAATGTTGCCCAGCGGGATGTCGTACACCGACTCGAACTTGCTCTCGATCAGCATCAGCCCGCCCTTCGGGCACTGGACGACGCCGGAGAAAAACTCGTTGTCGCTGCTGCTGACGGCAGTACTGCGGTCGCCGAAGCGGATGAACCGCTCCATACCCATCAGGGACGGCAGATCCATGGCATCGCTGACGGTGTCGGCCGCACGGCTGGCCCAGTGCTTGAGCTGCTCGCGATAAAGACTGAGGGTGTCGGGAAAGCGGTCGAGTGCTTGCTCGATACGGGTGATGGCTTCCATCAACGCACGCTTGAGTGCGAGATAAACTGAATGACCGGGTCGAACATGGGCGTTCCCTCGCGCAGAAATTAGGCGCGAGGACTTTGCGGGGGATCACTCAAGAAATAAGTCAGGCGAGTAGGCAATTGCTGTAGGAGAAGTCTGCAACAAAGCTTTTGATGCCAAGCCAATAAGCGAAAACGCAAACGGGGCGTGAGTTTTCCTCACGCCCCGTTTATAGATCAGACACAAATGGATTTACTGCGTTGAATCCCTAGCACCCAGCTCTTTCAATTTCAGCTCGGCCAATGGATGCCCGGCCTTGGCGGCCATACCCCACCAGCGTGCGGCTTCAGCAGGATCCGGGGCTTTGCTCGCGGTACCCGCGAAACTGATGACGCCGACTTGGTAGGCCGCTTTGCCATCGCCCGCCAAAGCCGCCAGACGCAGTAAGCGCACGCCCTCTTCACGCGCTCCCAGCCCTACGCCGCGAAAGGTCAGGATGTGTCCGTAGAAGCTTTGCGCACCGACATCGCCAAGGTTGGCCATGCGCGCAAACTGGCCTTCAAGCCAGCGCCAGCCACGCGGCTGGCGAACAAACCACGACCAGTGAAACAGCCTACGCGCCAACCAGTAACTTGCCTGCGCCTTGAGTCGTAAAAACACTCAAGCCTCCGCCGATTCCGGGTACTCGTATTCGAACACCCTGACCACTTCCGACGCATGCCAAGACGCTGCAGCGACGCCATCGGATGGCCCGGAAAAGCGCCCCAGACGCTCGACACATTCAAAAAACCCGGTACGCGGCAAACGACTGGCGCCTTGGCTGATGACGAGCGAACTGCGCAGCGGTTGTTCGGCCTTGGCATCCAGTGCCGCGAGATGTTCAAGTGCGGCGGTCAAGGTTTGCATCGCCGGCGTCGGCAATTGCAAACGTTCGAGCAAAGCCCGATAAGTCAGAAGATGGCGCTGTCGGCGCGCCTGATCAAGTTCCCCCAGCAATCCGTCCCAATGTTGACGACTGATGCGTACACTCACGATTCATCCCTCCACCCGGGCACCGTCAGTTCCCAAGCCAAGCTGCGGCGAATCGCGGCGTCGGGCTGACGCTCACCACTTTCAATCATGGCCAGGTAAGACGGGCTGATGCCTACCGTGCGGGCCAACGCCTCAATGGCGATGCCCTTCCCTTCGCGCAAACTGCGTAATTGATCCAGACCTGGAAGCATCGGGTCTGGCGATGCCGCGAGCGGTGCTTGAGCCTGCCGCGACGGTGCTTCGTTGATGCCTGCTGCTTTCAGTAGAGCCTGATACTGAGCCCATGGCAGAACCGCATATTCGGGTTCGCCATCGCGTGCAATTATCTGAATATCCATGACTACCCCGTAGGACAACAACACTTAGCGAGTCGGCACTTTTCCCTAGAAGTGTAATCCTAACAGCGGCTAAGGTCGCGGGGGGGATCTATCTGAACGTGGCCTTCTTGAATCAGGGCTTTTTCGGGCCCTGAAGTTGAAGTTGCTCGGGGGTATCGGGCAGACGCTCGACCACCGCGAGTTTTTCCGGTTGCTGGCGCTTGCGCCAGAAGCGGAAAGCCGTCAGTTCATCGTCGAGGGTTTTCATCAGCCAGGCGAGGACGGCGATGTCGTCGAGCATACCGAATACCGGGATGAAATCCGGTATCGCATCGACCGGACTGAGGAAATACATCAACCCCGCCACTACCGAAATCAACGCTTTCGGGCTGATCGCGCGGTACTCACCGCGCCAATAGGCCAGGCACAATGCCTGGAGCAAACGCAGATCGTCCTTGAGTTTGCCGAGCCGATCACCTTGCGCGGCGCCTTTGCTGGCGACGGCAAACAATAAGGTCGGCAGGCGACCGCGAGCCAGCAGGCGGCCGGCCAAGGGCAGGAATCGAGCGAAATTCCACGGAGCTTTCATCTATTCCTCCCGTTGAAATGTTATCCACACAAATTGTGGATAACCTTGTGAACAGAGCTGCATTTGCGCGCTGAGAGCCCCGTTTTATAAGGGCCGCGCTCAGATCGGGCGTTTTTTACTCACATAAAAAACCCCAATATTTCATTGACTTGGCAGCTCAGGGCGTCTAATGCGGGCAGCCTCAAAGCTATGACTGTCGTGACCGGCATCGGTTCGCTCTGTTTACCCTCGCCATCCTCCAGATGCAACAACGCCCCGCATAAGCGAGGCGTTGTTGTTGAAACCGATGCTGATTACTTTGCAGCAGCAGCGTCTTCTTTGGCTGGATCCTTGATGGCCAGCAGCTCCAGGTCGAACACCAGAACCGAATTGGCCGGGATTGCCGGGCTTGGCGACTGTGCGCCATAAGCCAGATCGCTAGGGATGTACAGTTTGTACTTCTCGCCAACGTGCATCAGTTGCAGACCTTCAACCCAACCCGGAATCACGCCGCTCACCGGCAGATCAATCGGGCTACCGCGCTCGACGGAGCTGTCGAATACGGTGCCGTTGGTCAGCTTGCCGGTGTAGTGAACAGTCACGACGTCGGTAGGCTTAGGCTGTGGGCCGTCGGCTTTCTTGACGACTTCGTACTGCAGACCGGAAGCGGTGGTGGTCACGCCGGCCTTCTTGCCGTTTTCCTCGAGGAATTTCTTGCCGGCGGCTGCCGACTCTTCGCTCATCTTGGCCATACGTTCTTCAGCACGCTTTTGCAGCGCGGCGAAGGCTTCGACCAGCTCCTCATCTTTCAGCTTCTGTTCTTTCTTGCCGACGGCATCTTCGATGCCCTGGGCTACGGCTTTGGAGTCCAGATCATCCATACCTTCCTGAGCAAGGCTCTTGCCCATGTTCAGGCCGATACCGTAGGAAGCTTTTTGCGCCGGGGTTTTCAGCTCTACGCTGGTCTGCGAATCACAACCCGCGAGGACCAGGCTAACCAGGGCTACCGCCGCCGCCAACCGATGCTGTTTCATGCTATTTCCTTGTTCATGCGCCGAAAGGGCAATCGAGTAAAGCCGCGAGCTTATCAGGCCGCCACGACCAATGGCTACCGGCATGAGAGCAGGAATCTTGCGATAAGTTCAGGGACTAAAACGCATTTGGCCAAAGGCACGATGAAGCTTCTGTCATCTATTCCTGACAGGGACCGACTCCCCTCCCCCCAACATCTGGCGTAATGGCCACTTGCCGCACAGGACCAAGCTCAGGCATAACAGCGCAACAACTCGACAAGGATGTTTATCTTGCGCCTCTTATTCCGTGTGCTGACCCTGATCGTCGTACTGCTGGGACTCGTCCTCGCGTTGGTTTTGTACTTCGTCGCCAATCCGAAATTGCCCTTCTATACCCCCGTCCAACAGGTGCACTACCTGAGTCAGTGGACTGAGCAAGAGCGGCAAATCTACTATTTCACACCCCAGGGCACCCAGGTCAAAGGGCTGCGCTATGAGTGGTTCCAGGCCTTGGAATTACCCTTCTCTGAGCAACGCTTCGCCTCCCCAGAGCACCTCGCTCGCTTCGGCTTTCTGATCGATCCGCAGCAAAAAGCCACGCCGACAAACCCCGGCAATCTGCCAGTAGGCTTTGCCCGACACCAAAATCCCGGCAGCTCCGAGCACTACCTGGACATCACTTGCGCGGCTTGCCACACCGGTGAATTGCGCTTCAAGGGTCAGGCCGTGCGCATCGACGGTGGCGCGGCGCAGCATGTTTTGCCTTCCAGCGTTCCTACACTCCGTGGCGGCAGTTTCGGACAAGCACTAGTGGCAAGCCTGACCTCGACTTACTACAACCCCTGGAAATTCGAGCGTTTCGCACGACAGGTGTTGGGTAATGATTACGACACGCGCCATGAACAACTGCGCAAGGACTTCAAAACCTCACTGAATACCTTCCTGAGAGTCGCCTGGAACGACACCCATCGCGGCCTCTACCCGACTGAAGAAGGTCCGGGACGCGCCGATGCATTCGGGCGCATCGCCAACGCTACGTTCGGCGATGCGATATCCCCTGCCAACTACCGCGTGGCCAACGCCCCGGTGGACTACCCGCAGTTGTGGGACATGTGGACCTTCGATTGGGTGCAATGGAACGGTTCGGCGCAGCAGCCGATGGCGCGCAACATCGGTGAGGCGCTGGGTGTCGGCGCTACCCTGAATTTCTTCGATGACAACGGCCAGCCACTGCAAGGCGATGCGCGTTATGCCTCAAGCGTTCGTGTGCGCGATCTGCACAAGATAGAAGAAACCTTGCAAAAGCTTCAGCCACCCGCCTGGCCGGAGGGGTTATTCGGCGCCATCGACAAGCCCCTGGCCGCCAAAGGACGCGCGCTATTCAGCGAAAACTGCGCCGGGTGTCACGTTCCACGCACAACTCAGGAAGGCGAACGCTGGGTGCAGCATTTGCACATGTTGCCCGTGGACGTCATCGGCACCGATCCAAACGCCGCCAACAACATCGCCAGCCATCGCTTCGATCTGACGGCCCTGCAATGGGACCCCAAAGAACTGGAGAGCATGGATGTAAAACTTCATCCGACACCGAAGGAACCGCTGGATCTGAGCCAGTTATCCGTGGCCAAGGGCCTGGCTTACGTCACCGCATTCGTCGAGAACCGGGCCTATCGCGAGGCCGGGGTCACGCCGCAGGAGAAGCCACAACTCGACGGTTTCGGCCTGCCGATCGGTGTTCGTGAAAAAGTCGCCTACAAAGCGCGACCACTGGCGGGTGTCTGGGCTACTGCGCCGTTTCTGCACAACGGCTCAGTGCCGAGCATTTATCAATTGCTGTCACCGCAAGATGAACGCGCTGCCACCTTCTATAAAGGCACCTTCGAGTACGACCCACGACATCTGGGCTATCGCACCGAAGCCTTCACCAACGGTTTTCTGTTCGACACAAGAATCAGCGGCAACCATAACAGCGGCCATGAATTTCGCGCCGGCGTACGTGGTAACGGCGTCATCGGCCGACTGTTGCAGCCCGAAGAGCGCTGGGCGCTGCTCGAATACCTGAAAGTCCTTGGCGGCCCATTGGAGGCGCAATTGCCATGATCCTGTCGACGCACAAGAAAGAATTATCGATGTTGGCGCGAATCTGGTTGTGGCTGGGACGTCTACTGGGCAAAACCTTGCTGATCATGCTTGTGATCGGCCTGCTCGGCTGGGCGGTCTCCGCGGCCTGGTTTGCCTGGCAGCATCGCGGCCCGGTTTCGGCGCTGGAGCAGGTTCCACCCGGTGAAGCGGGCATGACTCAGGAGGTGATACAGACCGCTGTGCGTATCGTCGATCAGCACCGCGAAGGCACGCGGTACCTGCGTGACGCGCATGCCAAGGCGCACGGTTGCGTGAAGGCTGAAGTGCAAGTGTTGGCGGATCTACCGCCGGCGCTGCGTCAAGGCGTGTTCAGTGAGCCGGGTAAAACCTGGCCGGCGATGATTCGATTATCGAATGGCAACGCCTACCCGCAGTTCGACAGTATGCGTGACGCACGGGGCATGGCGATCAAATTGCACGATGTGCCGGGCAAACAGTTGCTGGAGAACCGCCAAGGACAACACGAACAGGACTTCGTGATGTTCAGCCATCCGAACTTCTTTGTCAGTGATGTCGCCGAGTACCGTCAGAATGTGGCGGCTCAGGCTGACGGCAAAAAGATCACGGCGTTTTTTCCGGGATGGGATCCGCGCACTTGGCAAATCCGCCATTTGTTCATCGCACTGGCCACACTGTCGCCGCCGCCGGACAGTCCGTCGGACACGACCTACTTTTCAGTATCACCCTACAAATTTGGCGAGGCCAATGCGAAGTTCCGGGTAGCGCCCGCCCCGGACCATTGCCCCGCCTACACGCTGCCCAAGCAGAACCACGACTTGCCAAATTTCTTGCGCAGTGCGTTGAATCAGCAATTGTCGACGGATCGCGTGCCTGCGTGTTTCGTCTTGCAGATCCAGCGCCAGGATGCGAACCATTACATGCCGATCGAGGACACCAGCATCGAATGGCGCGAGCAGGATTCAACGTTCGAAACCGTAGCGCGGATAACCTTGCCGCCGCAGGACTTCGACACACCGGCGCTGAATCTGGCCTGCGACAACTTATCGTTCAACCCGTGGTTTGGCATTGAAGCGCATCGGCCCATTGGCGGGATCAATCGTCTGCGTAAAGCCGTCTATGAAGCTGTGAGTGACTATCGACATAGCCAGAATGCTGCACCGTAGACGTGACCCCCATTTCAAGTCCGGCCGATAAACAGCAAACGCCAGACAGCAAAAAACCCGCACTAGGCGGGCTTCTTGTGGTGATCTGGCGTTCAGTGTTCCAGATTACCGAATATGGCGCAGCGGACGGGACTCGAACCCGCGACCCCCGGCGTGACAGGCCGGTATTCTAACCGACTGAACTACCGCTGCGCGAAACGCTTGAAACGAATGGTGGGTGATGACGGGATCGAACCGCCGACATTCTGCTTGTAAGGCAGACGCTCTCCCAGCTGAGCTAATCACCCTTCGCTTCGTTACGGGGCGCATTATGCCACAAGTTTTCGTAATGTGTTGATTTAATTGAAGTTTTTTCAAAAAAATCCGAAAACCGGTGAAACGACACAAACCCGATGGAACAAGGTACAAACTTGAGACAGAAAAAAACCCGCTTTAGCGGGTTCTTCCGTGGTGACCTGGCGTTCAGTGGTCCAGGTTACCGAATATGGCGCAGCGGACGGGACTCGAACCCGCGACCCCCGGCGTGACAGGCCGGTATTCTAACCGACTGAACTACCGCTGCGCTAAACACTTGAAACGAATGGTGGGTGATGACGGGATCGAACCGCCGACATTCTGCTTGTAAGGCAGACGCTCTCCCAGCTGAGCTAATCACCCTTCGCTTCGGTGTGGCGCGCATTCTACGGAGCGACCCCACCTCTGGCAAGCACTTTTTTAAATAATTTTCTCAGGCCTTCCAAAGGCTTAGAGAAGGGTTGGCCTATGCCACGGCGAAGACAATAATGCCCCCCTTTGTATAAAGGAGAGACTCACCCCATGTGGTTCAAAAACCTGCTTATCTATCGCCTGACCCAAGACCTGCCTGTCGATGCCGAGGCGCTGGAAACTGCACTGGCCACCAAACTGGCGCGTCCATGTGCAAGCCAGGAGTTGACCACCTACGGTTTCGTCGCGCCATTCGGTAAAGGCGAAGATGCTCCACTGGTGCACGTCAGCGGTGATTTTCTGCTGATCGCTGCCCGTAAAGAAGAACGCATTCTGCCTGGCAGCGTCGTGCGTGACGCGGTCAAGGAAAAGGTCGAAGAGATCGAAGCCGAGCAGATGCGCAAGGTCTATAAGAAGGAACGCGATCAGATCAAGGATGAAATCATCCAGGCCTTCCTGCCGCGTGCCTTCATCCGTCGCTCGTCGACCTTTGCGGCCATTGCGCCGAAAACGGGTCTGATCCTGGTCAACTCGGCCAGCCCGAAACGTGCCGAAGACCTGCTCTCCACCCTGCGTGAAGTGATCGGCACCCTGCCCGTCCGTCCGCTGACCGTGAAGATGGCACCGACCGCTGTGATGACCGATTGGGTCACCACGCAAAAAGCCGCCGACGATTTCTATGTACTGGACGAGTGCGAACTGCGCGACACCCACGAAGACGGCGGTATCGTGCGCTGCAAGCGCCAGGACCTGACCAGCGAAGAAATCCAGTTGCACCTGAGCACCGGCAAAGTCGTCACTCAGTTGTCGCTGGCCTGGCAGGACAAGTTGTCGTTCATGCTCGACGACAAAATGACCGTCAAGCGCCTGAAGTTCGAAGACCTGTTGCAGGATCAGGCGGAACAGGACGGCGGCGACGAAGCTCTAGGCCAACTGGACGCCAGCTTCACCCTGATGATGCTGACGTTCGGCGACTTCCTGCCGGCGCTGGTTGAAGCGTTGGGGGGTGAAGAGACTCCTCAAGGGATCTAACCCCGGGTGAAATCTCAATGTGGGAGCGGGCTTGCTCGCGAAAGCGGTGTGTCATTCAAATAAATATTGGCTGACCCGACGCCTTCGCGAGCAAGCCCGCTCCCACAATTGGTTTTGTGGTGTGACTAATAATAAGGATCGGGCCATGCGCGCACTGGCTGCACTCAGCCGCTTTGTCGGCAACACCTTCGCTTACTGGGTTCTGATTTTCGCCGTCGCGGCATTCCTGCAACCGGCATGGTTCCTTGGCCTCAAAGGCGCCATCGTGCCGTTGCTCGGACTGGTGATGTTCGGCATGGGCCTGACCCTCAAACTCGACGACTTCGCCGCCGTTGCCCGCCACCCATGGCGTGTGGCGCTGGGCGTGGTCGCGCATTTCGTGATCATGCCGGGCGTGGCGTGGTTGTTGTGCCAAGCGTTTCACCTACCGCCAGAAATTGCTGTCGGTGTGATTCTGGTTGGCTGCTGCCCCAGCGGCACCTCCTCCAACGTGATGACCTGGCTGGCCCGCGGCGACTTGGCGCTGTCGGTGGCCATCGCAGCCGTCACCACCCTCCTCGCCCCGCTGCTGACCCCGGCACTGATCTGGCTGCTGGCCTCGGCGTGGTTGCCGGTGTCGTTCATGGAGCTGTTCTGGTCGATCCTGCAAGTGGTGCTGCTGCCGATCATCCTCGGCGTCGTTGCTCAACGTTTGCTCGGCGATAAGGTTCGCCACGCGGTCGATGTATTGCCTCTGGTGTCGGTGGTCAGCATCGTTATCATCGTCACCGCTGTGGTGGCGGCCAGTCAGGCGAAGATTGCCGAATCCGGCCTGCTGATCATGGCCGTGGTGATGCTGCACAACAGCTTCGGCTACTTGCTGGGTTACTTCACCGGGCGCCTGTTCAAGTTGCCGTTGGCCCAGCGCAAATCACTGGCACTGGAAGTCGGGATGCAGAACTCCGGTTTGGGCGCCGCGCTGGCCAGTGCACATTTCTCGCCATTGGCGGCAGTGCCGAGCGCACTGTTCAGCGTTTGGCACAACATTTCCGGGGCACTGCTTTCGACATACTTCCGGCGAATGAGTGAGAAAGAAGACCGTCAAATGCTGTCACGACAAACAGCGGACTGATTTCAAAACTTGATCCCGGGGTTAATGCTCGTCAGACTATTTCGCAACGCGGGGACGACCCTGCGGCTCGATCGAGTCATTAATCCGGGGACGACCCCATCAATCGATGGAGGTCTTTCATGTCCTGGATCATTCTGTTTTGCGCCGGCCTGTTCGAAGTCGGCTGGGCCGTCGGCCTGAAATACACTGACGGCTTCACCCGCCCGCTCCCCACCGTACTGACCGTTGCGGCCATGGCCATCAGCCTTGGCCTGCTGGGCCTTGCGATGAAGGAGTTGCCGCTGGGCACCGCTTATGCGATCTGGACCGGCGTTGGCGCCGTGGGCACGGTGATTGCCGGGATCATTTTGTTTGGCGAGTCGATGGCGCTGATTCGGTTGGCCAGTGTGGCATTGATCATTACCGGATTGATTGGCCTCAAGGTCAGCGCTTAGGCCACTACCGCTTTCGCGAGCAAGCCCGCTCCCATATTCAGCCGCGTTCTGCCAGAGGAATACGGTCAACTGAGGGAGCGGGCTTGCTCGCGAAGGGGCCCTTGAATTCAGCGACTATCTGATTGTCCCGCGCAACGCCCCCACCAACTCCTGCAATTTCGCCGGCTGCGCGGCTTCCATAGCCACCGCCGGTCCGGCCACCAACGTCACCCGCGACCACAACCGGCGGAACACGCCCTTGTTCGGATCGCGGCTGAAGAAACTCCCCCACAACCCCTGCAATGCCAGCGGAATCACTGGCACCGGTGTTTCCTCCAGAATCCGCGTCAACCCGCCCTTGAACTCGTTGATCTCGCCATCGGCCGTCAACTTGCCTTCCGGAAAGATACACACCAGCTCACCATCCTTCAGATACTGGGCTATTCGGCTGAAGGCCTTTTCGTAGATCTGAATGTCTTCGTTGCGTCCGGCAATCGGAATTGTCCCCGCCGTGCGAAAGATAAAGTTCAGCACCGGCAAGTTGTAGATCTTGTAGTACATGACAAAGCGAATCGGCCGACGCACCGCGCCACCAATCAGCAAGGCGTCGACAAACGAAACGTGGTTGCACACCAGCAGCGCCGCGCCCTCATCCGGGATCGCTTCCAGATGGCGATGCTCGACGCGGTACATGGAATGGCTGAGCAGCCAGATCATGAAGCGCATGCTGAACTCGGGAACGATCTTGAAGATGTAGGCGTTGACGCCGATATTCAGCAGCGACACCACCAGGAACAGTTGCGGTATCGACAGTTTGACCACGCTCAACAACACGATCGAGACAATCGCCGAGACCACCATAAACAGTGCGTTGAGAATGTTGTTGGCCGCGATCACCCGCGCCCGCTCGTTCTCGGCGGTGCGCGACTGAATCAGTGCGTACAGCGGCACGATGTAGAAACCACCGAAAACGCCAAGGCCGAGAATGTCGATCAACACTGCCCAGGTGTGTGCGAAGCCGAGCACTTCGGTCCAGCTATGGCCGGTGACGCTCTGTGGAATTCCGCCGGAATGCCACCACAGCAGCAGGCCAAACACAGTCAGGCCGAACGAGCCAAACGGTACCAAACCTATCTCGACCTTACGCCCGGAAAGCTTTTCACAAAGCATCGAGCCGAGGGCGATACCGACCGAGAACACCGTAAGAATCAGCGTAACCACGGTCTCATCGCCGTGCATCCACTCCTTGGCGTAGGCCGGGATTTGCGTCAGGTAAATCGCCCCGACGAACCAGAACCACGAGTTGCCGACAATCGAACGCGACACCGCTGGCGTCTGACCCAAACCCAGTTTCAAGGTCGCCCAGGACTGGCTGAAGATGTTCCAGTTCAAGCGCATTTGCGGCGATGCAGCCGCCGCACGGGGAATGTTGCGGCTGGCCAGATAGCCCAGCACCGCGATGCCAACGATGGCGATCGACACCAGTGGCGCGTAATGCGTGGAAGACATGATGACCCCGGCACCGATAGTGCCGGCGAGGATGGCCAGGAACGTGCCCATCTCCACCAGCCCGTTGCCACCCACCAGTTCATCCTCATGCAACGCCTGCGGCAGGATCGAATACTTCACCGGCCCGAACAACGCCGAATGCGTGCCCATGGCGAACAGCGCGACCAGCATCAGTGACAGGTGATCGAAGAGGAAGCCGACCGATCCCACCGCCATGATGGCGATTTCCGCCAGTTTGATCAGACGGATCAGCGCGTCCTTGGCGAACTTCTCACCGAACTGTCCGGCCAGCGCCGAGAACAGGAAGAACGGCAGGATAAACAGCAGCGCGCACAGGTTGACCCAGATGGAGCGGTCACCTTCGATGGTCAGCCGATAAAGAATGGCGAGGATCAACGACTGCTTGAACACGTTGTCGTTGAACGCACCGAGCGACTGCGTGATGAAAAACGGCAAGAAGCGCCGGGTGCGCAGCAGGTTGAACTGTGAGGGGTGGCTCATCTTCCGTGTGTACCTGTTTTTGTAGAGGGAGGCCTGGATACTGTTTATTGGAATCTCGAACCGCGATCCAGGCCACACCTTACCTAAACTTTTCAGGTTATTTCTTCAAACCTGCAATGCACGGCGAGACAAACAGCTCGCCGCGCCAGGCGCCTTGCAGGGTTCGCTTGCCGACAATCAGCCACATCACCGCCAGCAAAGTAACCAACACCGTGCCGAAAATACTGAAAAATGTCAGGTTGAGCGTGCTCGCCAGTTTCAAGGTTGCCAGCGAATACACGCCCAACGGGAAGGTGAATCCCCACCAGCCGAGGTTGAACGGGATGCCGTCACGCAGATAGCGAACGGTGATCAGCAACGCCATCAACATCCACCACAAGCCAAAGCCCCACAAAGTGATCCCCGCCACCAGCCCCAGGCCCGCAGCGATTTCACCGATGCCTGGCAGACCGTTGGCCGCGAAGATCGCCGGCGCATCAGCGCCCAGCAGCAACATGCCCAACGCCCCGGTGCCGATAGGCCCGAGTGCCAGCCAGCTCGACGCTGCCATGTTTTCGTGAGGCAGTTTGTGCAGGGCCATACGCAGCAGCAGGATGGTCAGAATGCTGAACGCTACCGGTAGGGAAAATGCCCAAAGCACGTAACTTGTGGTCAACACCACCAGTTGCGAGTGGGCATCGGTCAGGTGCGGGGCGAGCAAACCACCGCTGGCCGCCGCGACTTCGGCAGCCACGACGGGCAACAGCCAAACGGCGGTCATCTGATCAATGCTGTGTTCCTGGCGCGTGAACATCATGTACGGGATCAACACGCCGCAGGCCAGCGACATCGCCACATCAACCCACCACAGCACTTCAGCTAGCTGAATCACCCCATCGCCCCAGCGCGGCAGACCGAACACCAGGAAGCCGTTGATGATCGTCGCCAGCCCCATGGGAATGGTGCCGAAGAACATCGACACGGTGGAATGGCCGAAAATCCGCCGTGCCTCGTCGAAAAACAGCATCCAGCGGGCGGCGTAAGCAGCGGTAAACAATGCGAACAACAGGATGTTGAACAACCACAACCCTTCGGCCACAGCGTGCATCCCGGGAAGGGTCAACGGCAATTGCGCCAGCGCCAACGCCAGCACGCCGGTGCCCATGGTCGCGGCGAACCAGTTCGGGGTGAATTGACGGATCACTTCACGCGGATGCTGAAGTTGATTGAACGGCTTGATGCCGGGTTTGGTGCTGTTGGGGCAAGTCATCGTGAACTCCTGTCCTCGGGTGAGGTTGAGTCCATGGTAGAACCGAATCGAATATCTATATAACGGGTAATATCTATAACTGTTATCTATTTTACAAATAAGCAGTCAAACGCTACCTTCGCTCTCGATCACCAGAATCCGCGCCGCGCCTTGCGGATGGGCGACATGTTCGGTGCCAACCGAGGCGTAGAAGATGTCGCCAACGTTGAGTTGCACCTGTTTTTCTTCGCCCTGCTCGCGATAGCGCATCTCCACTTGCCCATCGAGCACCACGAACACTTCCTCACCATCGTTGACGTGCCATTTATAGGGCTGATCGGTCCAGTGCAGGCGTGTGGTGATGCCGTTCATGTTGGCGATGTCCAGCGCCCCCCAGGCTCGGTCGGCGGTGAAGGTTTTGCTGCGAATAATCTTCATGAGTCGATCCGTGAGAAGAATGGCCGGGCAAGGCTAACCGAAACCGCGGCGGTTATGGAGCGTTGCACACCTTGACCGGTTGAGCACGCAGACTGAGCAACAAAGCGCCTAGCGCCAATACGATCAGCACCACACCGTAGCCATCGGTGGTCGCGAGCAATCCAAAGCGGCGCGCCAGGTAGCCGGCGAGCAACGCTGGCAGGCAGAACGCCAGATAACTCAGCGTGTAGTACGCCGACATCAACCCGGCGCGCTCATGAGCCAAGGCCTGTGGCACCAGACTGCGCACGGCGCCGAGGAACCCGGCGCCAAAGCCGCAGCCTGCCACCAGCGTGCCGAGGAAAAACAGCGACAGACTGGCGCTGTGAACGCCAAGCAGAATCAGCACCAGCCCCATCGGCAGCAGACTCGCGCCCAACTGCAAGGCTCGTTTGGCGCTGCGACTGCGCAGGGTGAAGATCATCAGTGCGCCGGTCACGGTCAATGCCGCCACGGTGGCGCCGCCGACCAGGTTGGAAGTGGAACCGGTGGCGGCGCGCACCAGCGACGGTGCCAGGGATGCGTAAAAACCACCGAGCGCCCAAGTCGCAGTGTTCAGCGGCAATACTCGCCATAACGTTGAACGTGCCTGAACGGGGACGTGCAAGGTTGGCCGCAATGACGCCCAAGCCCCGGCTTGCGGCGTTACGCTTTCCGGCAGACGCCAGACATACAGCGCCTGAAGCACAAACAGCGCGAACAGCAGCCAATACGTCAGTTGCAATGGTTCTGGGGCGAACTCGACCAACAAGCCACAGCCCATGCCGCCCAATGCCATGCCGAGCAGCGGTGCAACGCTGTTGATCAACGGCCCTTGCTGGCGGTCGGTGTCCAGCAACGTGGCGCTTAAAACCGCGGTGGCCATGCCAGTGGCGAAGCCTTGCAGAACCCGCGCTGCAATCAACCCACTGATGCTGTCGGCATAAATGAACAGCAACATCGCCAACGCATTGAGCAGCACAGCCGTGAAGATCACTGGTTTTCGCCCCAGGTGATCGGAGAGCGAACCGACGGTTAATAACGCCGCCAGCAGACTCAGGGCATAGACACCAAAAATCAGGGTCAGCACCGCGGCCGAGAAATGCAGCTGATCCTGATACAGGTGATACAACGGTGTCGGCGCAGTGGAAGCGGCGAGAAAACTGAGTAAGGTGATCGCCAGAAACCACAGGTTCGAGCGATGGGAAACAGGACTATTCATGAGCACACTCCGCAAAAGCTAATTTTTTGCTTTTGCGGAGTGTGCTACCGCTCAACGCTTAAAGCAAATTCTTTGTGTTAAGGTCTGCCGCATGGCTATTAAAGAAGGTTTACGCCCCGGCGGTCGCAGCGCCCGGGTGCAAGAGTCGATTCACTCGGCCGTTCGCGCTCTCCTGCAAGAACAGGAGCGCTCGAGCGTGACCGTCCCGCAAATCGCGGCGCGTGCCGGCGTTACGCCATCGACGATTTATCGGCGCTGGGGGGATTTGGCAGCGTTGCTGGCCGACGTTGCCCTCGCCCGCATGCGCCCCGACAGCGCGCCGGCTGAAACCGGTAGCCTGCGCAGCGATATTCGCGCGTGGGCCGAGCAGTATCTCGATGAAATGAGTTCCGAACCTGGGCGCAACATGATGCGCGACGTGCAGGCGAGCGCCACGCCAGGCTATTGCGTGACGATTATCGGGGCGCAGTTACAGACCATCATCGAGCGCCATCCTAACGAGCCGGCACCGAGCGTTGATCGGCTGATCAATCTGGTGGTGTCGCCCGTGGTGTTTCGCATCCTGTTTTCGGCGTCGGCGCTTGAGGTGGAAGAGTTGCATCGGTTGATCGATATTGCGCTGAAACAGGACTGATGCTGTCGCTGGCTTGCCAGCGATGAAGCCAGCCCAGTCACCATGAAAAACACCCGGTTCCCTCCCCGCGACACCCCGCCACGCCACGACCTTGGTCGACACTGACTAACCGCCACACTCATGCGAGACTGTCCGCCCGGGCAGGAGTGCCGGGGAGTCTTCTGTCGGGAGTGTTGCATGTCGTTGTCCACCGGGCTGATCGCCGCCGTTGCCCTGGCCTATATGGCCATCATGTTCGCCATCGCCTTCTACGGCGACCGTCGCAGCACACCGTTGCCACCGCGAATGCGGGCCTGGGTGTACAGCCTGTCGCTGGCGGTTTACTGCACCAGCTGGACATTCTTCGGCGCGGTCGGCCAGGCCGCTGAACAATTGTGGGCATTCCTGCCGATTTACCTGGGGCCGATCCTTCTGTTAGTGGGCGCACCGTGGGTTCTGCAAAAAATGGTAATGATCAGCAAACAGGAGAACATCACCTCCATTGCTGACTTCATCGCGGCGCGCTACGGCAAATCACAATCGCTGGCGGTGGTCGTCGCGCTGATCTGTCTGGTTGGCGTCCTGCCCTATATCGCCCTGCAACTCAAAGGCATCGTCCTGGGCGTGAACCTGTTGATTGGCGCCGGCGTCGACGCCATGGGCACTCGCGGCCAGGACACGGCGCTGATCGTGTCACTGGTGCTGGCGCTGTTCACTATCGTCTTCGGCACCCGCAACCTCGACGCCACGGAACACCACCGTGGCATGGTGTTGGCCATTGCGTTCGAATCGCTGGTCAAGCTGTTCGCGTTTCTGGCTGTCGGTGCCTTCGTGACCTACGGCCTCTACGACGGTTTCGACGACCTGTTCAACCAGGCGATGCTCGCGCCGCGCCTTGAGCAATACTGGAAAGAGACCATTAACTGGCCTTCGATGGTGGTGCAGACCGGCGTGGCGATGATGGCGATCATCTGCCTGCCCCGGCAGTTCCACGTCACGGTGGTCGAGAACATTGATCCGCAGGATCTGCGCCTGGCCAAATGGGTCTTCCCGGCGTACCTCGCCTTGGCCGCGCTGTTTGTCGTCCCGATCGCCCTCGCCGGTCAGATGTTGCTACCGAGCGACGTGCTGCCCGACTCGTTCGTGATCAGCCTGCCACTGGCGCAGGCCCATCCGGCACTGGCGTTACTGGCATTTATCGGCGGCGCATCGGCAGCCACCGGCATGGTGATTGTCGCCAGTGTGGCGCTGTCGACCATGGTCTCCAACGACATGCTGTTGCCGTGGTTGCTGCGGCGCAAAAACGCCGAGCGCCCGTTCGAAGTGTTCCGTCAGTGGATGCTCTCGGTGCGCAGGGTCACCATCGTGGTGATCTTGCTGCTGGCTTACGTCAGCTATCGCTTGCTGGGCTCGACGGCGAGCCTGGCGACCATCGGCCAGATCGCTTTCGCCGCGGTCACCCAACTCGCTCCGGCCATGCTCGGCGCCTTGTACTGGAAACAGGCGAACCGCCGTGGCGTCTTTGCCGGCCTCGCCGCCGGCACGTTCCTGTGGTTTTACACGCTGGTTCTGCCCATTGCCGCCCACAGCCTGGGTTGGTCGCTGAGCAGTTTCCCGGGGTTGGCGTGGCTGCACGGCAACCCATTGAACCTGCCGATCTCGCCCCTGACTCAGGGCGTAGTGCTGTCACTGGCGGGTAACTTCACCCTGTTTGCGTGGGTCTCGGTGTTATCCCGCACACGGGTGTCGGAGCACTGGCAGGCCGGGCGTTTCATCGGCCAGGAAATCAGCGCCCGCCCGAGTGCGCGCTCGATGCTGGCGGTGCAAATTGACGACCTGCTGCAACTGGCGGCGCGGTTTGTCGGGGAGGAACGCGCACGGCAGAGCTTCATTCGTTTCGCTTACCGTCAGGGCAAAGGCTACAACCCGAACCAGAACGCTGACGGCGAATGGATCGCCCACACCGAGCGCTTGCTGGCCGGCGTACTCGGCGCGTCTTCGACGCGCGCGGTAGTAAAAGCCGCTATCGAAGGTCGGGAGATGCAACTGGAGGACGTCGTGCGTATCGCTGACGAAGCTTCCGAGGTCCTGCAATTCAATCGTGCGCTGCTGCAAGGTGCGATTGAAAACATCACCCAAGGCATCAGCGTGGTCGACCAGTCACTGAAACTGGTGGCCTGGAACCGTCGTTATCTGGAACTGTTCAACTACCCGGAAGGCTTGATCAGCGTCGGCCGGCCGATTGCCGACATCATTCGCTACAACGCCGAGCGCGGTTTGTGTGGCCCGGGTGAAGCGCAAGTGCATGTTGCCCGACGCCTGCACTGGATGCGCCAGGGCCGAGCGCACACCTCTGAACGCTTGTTCCCCAATGGTCGGGTGATCGAGTTGATCGGCAACCCGATGCCCGGCGGCGGTTTCGTCATGAGTTTCACCGACATCACCGCATTCCGCGAAGCCGAGCAGGCTCTGACCGAAGCCAATGAAGGATTGGAGCAACGGGTCAGCGAACGGACGCAGGAATTGTCGCAACTCAACGTCGCATTGACCGACGCAAAGGGCACCGCCGAGGCGGCAAACCAATCGAAAACCCGTTTCCTCGCCGCCGTCAGTCATGACCTGATGCAGCCGTTGAACGCCGCACGGTTGTTCTCTGCCGCCCTCTCCCATCAGGACGACGGCTTGAGCAGCGAGGCGCAGAAACTGGTGCAGCACCTCGACAGTTCGTTGCGCTCGGCTGAAGACCTGATCAGTGATCTGCTGGACATTTCCCGTCTGGAAAACGGCAAGATCAATCCCGATCGCAAGCCGTTTGCCGTCAATGAACTGTTCGACACGCTGGGGGCGGAGTTCAAGGCGCTGGCCCAGGAACAAGGTTTGACGTTCCGCGTGCGCGGCAGTCAGTTGCGCATCGACAGCGACATCAAGTTACTGCGACGAATTTTGCAGAACTTCCTCACCAACGCTTACCGTTACGCAAAAGGCCCGGTTTTACTGGGTGTGCGGCGACGCGTCGGGGAATTGTGTCTGGAGGTCTGGGATCGCGGGCCTGGTATTCCGGAAGACAAGCAGCACGTTATTTTCGAGGAGTTCAAACGCCTTGACAGCCACCAGACGCGCGCCGAAAAAGGCCTCGGCCTTGGGTTGGCGATCGCCGACGGTTTGTGTCGCGTGCTCGGTCATACGCTGCGGGTGCGCTCTTGGCCGGGGCGCGGCAGTGTGTTCAGTGTCAGTGTGCCGTTGGCTCGCACGCAAACCACACCGGTGGGCGTCGTTGCCGAGATCAATGGCAAGTTGCCGAGCGGCGCGCAGGTGCTGTGCATCGACAACGAAGACAGCATTCTGATCGGCATGAACAGCTTGTTGAGCCGCTGGGGCTGCCAAGTGTGGACGGCGCGCAATCGTGAGGAATGCGCCGCGCTGCTCAGCGAGGGGGTGCGGCCGCAATTGGCGCTGGTCGACTATCACCTTGATCACGGCGACACCGGGACGGAGCTGATGGCGTGGTTGCGCACGACTCTGGGCGAGCCGGTACCGGGCGTGGTGATCAGCGCCGATGGGCGCCCCGAGATGGTCGCGCAGGTACACGCGGCGGGCCTGGATTATCTGGCCAAACCGGTGAAGCCGGCGGCGTTGCGGGCATTGCTGAGTCGGTATTTGCCGCTGTAAATCTCGGGTTTGCAGCGAAACGACTGATGCCTTCGCGAGCAAGCCCGCGCCCACCGGGTTGGGGTGCCCCTTGCAGGCGCGGGCTTGTGGTGATTATTCGGGTAGCTCGACCAGCCCATCGACATCCGTCATCGCCCGCTCGAGCAAATCTGCCGGCAAGCTCTTGCTGGCCCGCGCGCCCAGCAGCTTGAGCTGTTCACTGCGACTGACCAGATTGCCGCGCCCTTCTGTCAGTTTGTTACGCGCCGAACTGTAGGCTTTGTCCAATTGCTGCAGGCGATTGCCAACTTCGTCCAGATCCTGAATGAACAGCACGAACTTGTCGTACAGCCATCCGGCGCGCTCGGCGATTTCCCGGGCGTTCTGGCTCTGGCGTTCCTGCTTCCACAGGCTGTCGATCACCCGCAGAGTCGCCAGCAACGTGGTCGGGCTGACGATGACGATATTGCGGTCAAATGCGTCTTGAAACAGGCTGGGCTCAGCCTGCAATGCAGCGGAAAACGCCGCTTCGATCGGCACGAACAGCAAGACGAAATCCAGGCTGTGCAAGCCCTCCAGGCGCTTGTAATCCTTGCCGGCCAAGCCTTTGACGTGATTGCGCAGGGACAGCACATGTTGCTTGATTGCCACCTGCCCCAGCGTGTCGTCATCCGCCGCCACATATTGTTGATAGGCCGTGAGGCTGACCTTGGAGTCGACCACCACTTGCTTGTCGCCCGGCAGGTAAATGATCACGTCGGGCTGGAAGCGCTCACCGTCCGGGCCTTTGAGATTGACCTGGGTCTGATATTCGCGGCCCTTTTCCAGACCTGCGTGTTCCAGCACGCGCTCAAGAATCAGCTCGCCCCAGTTACCTTGGGTTTTCTGGCCTTTCAGGGCGCGGGTCAGGTTGGTCGCCTCGTCGCTCAAACGCAGGTTGAGCGCTTGCAGACGCTCCAGCTCCTTGGCCAGCGAGAAACGCTCACGGGCCTCGGCCTGATAGCTTTCTTCCACGCGTTTTTCGAAGGATTGAATGCGTTCCTTCAGCGGATCGAGCAACTGGCCGAGACGCTGCTGGCTGGTTTCGGCGAAACGTTGTTCACGCTCATCGAAGATCTTGCCCGCCAGCTCGGCGAACTGCGCACGCAACTCATCGCGCGAGCCTTGCAGGTCGTTGAGGCGTTGTTGATGGCTTTCCTGCTGCTCACGCAGTTCGGCATTCAGCGAAGCCGCCTGAGCGTCGAGGCGGCGCAGTTCAGCCTCTTTGTTGGCACGCTCGATGTTCCAGGCATGGGAGGCGTCACGGGCGTCATCGCGCTCGATTTGCAGCAGTTCGACTTCGCGGCGCAGTGCCGCCAGATCGGCCTGTTTGGTCGCGTTGGCCTGACCGAGGTCAGCGACTTCGTCGCGGCTGGCATCAAGCTGAGCGCTGAGCCCGTCCTGCGCCAATTGCGCCATGGCCAGCCGCTCTTCGAGCAAGGCCACCTCGGCTTGTCCGGTACTCGCCCGGCGTTGCAGTTGCCAGGCCAACGCCAACAATGGCAGCCCAGCGCCTGCGAGACCGAGCAATACGCTGGTCAAGTCCATAGCCATAGCGACTCCTGCCGATCCGATAAAGCCTGAAGGGTAACGAAGGTGTCAGAACTTGGACAGCTCAGTCTTCGATGAGGCCAAGTTCCTGTTGCGCACGACGGTCACCGGCGCGGGCGGCCTGACGCAGCAGATCCTGACCAATGCGACGGTCCCGGGCATTACCGCACTCGCGGCACATCAACTGACCGAGACGACTTTGTGCGGCGACCACGCCTTCACGCGCCGGTTGCTTGAGCAGGCGGCCAGCCAAGTGTTTGGCGTTATGGCTGTCACTCAGGCGCGGACTGTCGAGCAACCATTCGGCCACACGCACGGAAAATCGCTTGGGAGAGGTAACACGGAGATGTTCTGACGTAACAGAGTCTGGTACTGAGCGAAACTTCATAAAGCACTGTGGGACAGATCGGAAGGCGCGCCACTTTACTCTCTTTTTCTTACAGGTAAAGTCGAAAAACAACCCGGCACGCCCGTGCTAGAGCAAGCGCTCGGGACAATCCACAGAAGCTGTGGATAACTCAGTGGACAACCGCTCTCCAACCCTCGCAAAGCCTTGTGGAATGGGGCCCGCAGTCAAACTGACGATTTTTTCACCAACAAAAAAAAGCGATGTTTTTCATTGACTTAAACTTTCGATACAGGCAGCCACCGGAGTCAGGATTGATGTGACAGCGTCGTTACAGCTTGCGCAACTAATGTGCACAAGTGCCTGTTACCCGGTTATATCAATGCGCTTTTTCGGTTCGTTTTGGCACCCTGACTAACGATAAAGGCCTCTGAGGCGCCGTTTCACGGATATGTCTTCGCCGACCGACGGTCGAGATGTGAGCCAATCCGGGGCGCCCCAGCGAGGTCGTTTCGCGAACTCCGCTCGCTACTGCAATCTTTTTCAACGCAGGGTTTGCTTTGTCCAATTCGATCCGTTAGTATCCGCGGCGTTAGTACCAAGCTGAAAGTCAATTCCGGTCGAACACATCCCCACGGTCAACCTTCTTCCAAGAAGCCACTACCGAAAAAAGCGGGATCGACGCCTCGATGGTTTCCAGGTAAATCTTGCGACAACACAGCCTTTGAATGAATGCAAAGGGTGTTGCGAAGGCCACTTACTCTGACCGAACCAACCTGCAAATTGATCAGGATCTTCACCCCGGGCCCAGAACCTTTGTCCTTGATGTGTTGCCTGCCCTCCTAAGTACCTACCTGCCAGCCCAAGCGCGCCAACTTAATAGCGCTTCAAACTGGCTGCTTTGTTCCAGTCGGGTTCTTCGTTCGACCAATGGTGGTCGACGTTACTGGAACGTTTTAACGTTGCACGGTTCTTAACCGTGTCATTTGTAGGAACACCTAATAACTATGTCTGCTCAAATTCATACTCAGGATGCCATTCGCACCCTAACCAACGCTTTTGCACCAATGAACTGCCTGATCATGGCCGCTCGCAAAGGCTGCTTCAGCTTCACCGTGGTCAATGAACACGGGATCGCCCGCCACAGCGAGCGTCTGTACCCCGATCAATACTCCAGCGCCGAACCGCTGCAGGCCGTGATCGATCGTACACGTCAGGCCCTGATTGCCTGAGAGCCGAAAAGGCTGCAAAAAGCAAAAGCCCTGCTTAAAACGCAGGGCTTTTTATTGCCTGATGTTTCATTTTTTACCCTCGACGCCTAAGCACTATCGGATATAACGGTTATAACTCACTGCCGGAAATATTTTAAAAACAGGCCTTTACGTCGCAAATATGACACTACACTTCAACTCAAGCGGCGTGATCCGCTTCCGGCGAGCCTGAGTCGATCCACCGCTGCCAAGGCCACCTTCAGGTATCGCCGCCCAATAACAAGATCCGAGGGCTTTATGGGTATCGCTGCCAGCGAACTGTGTCGCTACGTGATCCGTCCTACGCTGATTTATCTGGGACGCCATTGCGCAACCGCCGAATCCCTTTTGCTGGGCATTGCAGCCAGCCAGTCCGACCTCGGGTCCGCCCTGCATGACCGCCGAGGCCACGGCCTCTACCGCATCGCCGAGCATCGCCATCAGGCACTCTGGGATGACTATCTGGCGCTCGATCCGGAACGCGCCAGCCTGGTTCGCGGACTGGCCAGCCAGCATGCCTTTCTCAGCAGCCCGCACCTGGAATTGACCGTCAACCTGCGTTACGCCACGGCCATCGCCTGGCTGCTGGTGGAAGAACAAAACCCCACCCTTCCCGCCCCCAATGATCTGCTCGGCATGGCGCGGATCTGGCGTCAGACTTTTCAGCCCCAGGGTCGCCTGCGGGACTTCACTTATGCATGGCAAACCTGTGTTTCACCACTGAATCAGGTCGCTTGCTGACTGACCAGTTTTTCAAGATCGCCCATCATGTCGTCATTCTGGTCGGATTGTCCTACAAAACCGCTCTAACTCAACGCATACGGACTATAGCGCCGGAACGAAAATGTTGGTAATTTTCGCCCCGGTGATCACCAGGAGTTCTAATAATGAAAAAAGTAATGCTCAAAACCACCCTTAGCCTCGCCGTTGCCATGGCATCCACGCAGATTTTCGCCGCTGGCTTTGCCATCAACGAACACAGCATTAGCGGGATGGGGACGGGTTACGCCGGGCGATCTTCTTCTGCCGACGACGCAAGCACTGTTTATGGCAACCCTGCCGGCATGTCGCGCCTCAAGCGCGAACAAGTCACTGGCGGTGTTGCATTCCTCGATGCCAAGACCGATATCAGCGACGGTAGCTCCAGCCCTAACGGCGGCAGCAACAAAGGCGACATGGTGCCCTTCACCTCCGTACCTATGGGCTTCTACGTCAAACCGATCGATGAGCATTGGGCATTTGGTCTGGGGGTTTATGTACCGTTCGGCCTGATTACCGACTATGAAAAAGGGTTTGCCGGTCGTTACTTCGGCAGCAAGTCCGAAGTACAGGTCATCACCTTTCAGCCAACTGTCAGCTACGCCTTCAACGACAAGGTGTCGATCGGTTTCGGCCCGACCATCAACCGCATCGACGGCACACTGGAATCCAACCTGTCGATCACTCAGGCCCTGCCGGATGGCAAGGTCAAGATCAAGGGCGACGACACCGCACTGGGCTACAACATCGGCGTGCTGGTACAAGCCACCGACACCACCCGACTGGGTCTGACGTATCACTCCAAAGTCGACTACAAGCTTGAAGGCAACACCAAGGTCAACTACGGCGCACTGGCGCTGGCCGGTCTTAGCGCCAGCCAGAAGTACGATGCTTCGCTGAAGATCACCACGCCTGAGTCCATCGACTTCTCGGTCACCCAAGCGATCAACGACCGCTGGAACGTCTATGCCGGTTCCACCTGGACCCGTTGGAGCCAACTGGAAAAAATCACCGTCAAGAACTCCGGCGTACAGCCTGCATTGGCCGGTCAGTTCGGTGAAATCACCGAAGACCAGAACTGGCACGACTCCTGGGCTTACGCCGTGGGCACGTCGTACCAGTTGAACAAGGAGTGGGTACTGCGTACCGGCCTGACGTTCGACCAGTCGCCGACCAACAACGTCGACCGTTCGCCACGCATTCCTACCGGCGACCGGACGATCTTCAGCATCGGCGCTGGCTGGAGCCCGACCGAAGACCTGACGATCGATGTCGCTTATTCGTACCTGAAGGAAGAGTCGGTCAAGATCCGCAACGAAAACGATCGCGGCCAGAACTACAACTCCAAGTATGAAAACTCGGCAAACGGTTTCGGTCTCGGCGCAACCTACCGCTTCTGATGCTGTCAGGCGAGGCTAACCCCTCGCCCACTAAAAAGCCCCGCCTCGGTAAAGAGCGCGGGGCTTTTTCATTTAGATCAGGGTTTCAGCGGCTTTGAGGCAATGGCTTTCTCGATCGCGGCGAGAAACTCCGGATCATCCGGCTTGGTCAGGCTGGAGAAATTGGCGATCACTTTGCCCTGGCGATCCACCACGTATTTGTAGAAATTCCACTTCGGCGCACTGCTCTGCGCAGCCAACACCTGAAACATATGCGTGGCGTCATCACCCCGAACCTTCTGCGGCTCGGTCATGGCGAATGTCACGCCGTAGTTGGCATAGCAAACCTTGGCAGTCTCAGCGCTGTCCCTGGACTCCTGTTTGAAGTCGTTGGAGGGCACACCGAGCATTTCCAGACCTTGCGCCTTGTAGCGCTGATTGAGTGCCTCGAGGCCTTCGAACTGTGGCGCGAAACCACAGAAACTGGCGGTGTTGATCACCACCAGCGGTTTGTCGGCGTACTGCTTGCACAGATCAATGGAATCCTTGGCACGCAATTTCGGCAATGAGCCTTGCAACAATTCCGGACAGTCAGCGGCCTGGGCCAGGCCAGCCAACGCCATCAGCAACGCGGGAACCGCACACCAGCGCATCAGCATTTCGAGCCTCCTTGAGCAGTCGTCAGAGGTCGACGTTACTCGCCACGCCTGCTTCTAGCAAATACTCGTGCCCAACTGCATCAAGGCCAGGCCGCCCTGATGCCAGCCCCACCACACCAGCGCCAGCAAGGCGACGCCGAGCGCGGTGAGGGCAATTCGTGACCACAAACGACTCATGCAGCGCCCGCACTGGTTTGCAGGCGTGCGACAGGACGCTCGCGCACCGGCCAGTTCAACGCCGCCGCCAACAGGCTCAGAAGTATCGCCACTTGCCAGATCAAGTCATAACTCCCGGTACGGTCATACACCACCCCGCCCAGCCAGCCACCGAGGAACGCACCAAGCTGATGGAACAGAAACACGATGCCACCAAGCATGGACAGGTTTCGCACGCCGAACAAGGTCGCTACCGTACCGTTGGTCAACGGCACCGTCGACAGCCACAGAAACCCCATGGCCATGCCAAACACATACGCCGATGTCGTTGTCACCGGCAGCCACAGGAACAACGCGATCACCACCGCTCGCAGCAAATACAACGCTGTCAGCAACCGTGGTTTGGACATGCGGCCACCGAGCCAACCGGCGGTGTAGGTGCCGAAGATATTGAACAGTCCGATCAGCGCCAGCACCGTGGTGCCAACCGTGGCCGGCAAGTGCTGATCAACCAGATAGGCCGGTAGATGCACGCCGATAAACACCACCTGAAAACCACAGACGAAAAAGCCGAAGGCCAACAGCCAGAATCCGGAGTGCGAACAGGCTTCACGCAGGGCTTGCGAGAGCGTCTGTTCATGACCGAGTACTGGGAGCGGGTTGTCTTTGAGCATGCTCACCAGCGGCACAATAAGCGCCACCAACAGACCCAACACCAGCAGCGCAGCCGACCAACCGAGCCAGCCGATCAGACCCAGCGTGCCTGGCAACATGGCGAACTGGCCGAAGGAGCCGGCAGCGCTGGCAATGCCCATGCCCATGCTGCGTTTCTGCGGGGGCACCGCGCGACCGACGACGCCCAGGATCACCGAGAACGAGGTGCCAGAAAGGCCAATGCCAATCAACAGGCCCGCACTCAGGGACAACGTCAACGCCGAATCCGACAGGGCCATGCACACCAGCCCCGCGGCGTAGAGCACGCCACCGATCAGCACCACTTTCGCCGCGCCGAAGCGGTCCGCCAGTGCGCCGGTGAACGGCTGGGCGAGCCCCCAAATCAGGTTCTGCAAGGCGATGGCAAAGGCGAACACCTCACGCCCCCAGCCAAACTGCGCACTCATCGGCGACAGGAACAAGCCAAAACCGTGTCTTATGCCCAATGACAACGCCAGGATCAGCGCACTCCCCAGCAACACCCAACCGCACGTACGCCACATCGATGTCATTGTTGTTCTCCATTCGCGGGTATATACCCGCTTGAGCCCGAAAAAACCGGCGCTACGCCAGTTCGTCGAGCAATCTGAGCAAGGTTTCACGCTTCTCGGCGCCCAAACGATCAATCAATCGCTGCTGCGCCGCTTCCCAGGCTGGCAATGCCGCTGCCAGTCGCTGTATACCGGCCTCGGTGAGCCGGACGATGCGGTTACGCATGTCCTCGCCTTCGGCCAGCGCGACCAATCCCTCGCCCTCCAGCACGCGCACATTGCGTCCCAGGGTGCTGCGGTCCAGGCCCATGGCTTCGGCCAGTTCCGAGATGCTCGGTTGTTCCAGACGCTGCAGATTGCACAGCAAAGAATACTGGGCAACGTTGATCCCGAAGCCGTCGAGAGCGCCGTCGTAATGCCTGCTGACGCCACGCGCGGCGCGACGCAGGTTGGTGCACAAACACTGAGAAGGAAGCATGGTGCGTGTATATACCCGTGACTGTGTTAAATCAAGTTACACATCAGTTTATCAATACGGTTTGTGGCGCGTGATAAGCCAGCCATCCGTCAGACCAAGACCACCCCCACCAACACCGCCATCTCCAGCAATTCAAGCAACGCCCCCGCCGTATCCCCGGTCGTCCCGCCCAGCCGTCGCATCATCACTTGCCGCAGCCAGAAAAACACAACGAGCGCTACAACCAAAGCAACCATCGCTTTGAATCCGGCGATCAGCAAACACGCCGCCGCGCTCAACCCCAGCACCCGCCACCCCGTCTTGCGCGGCAGATGATCGGCCAGCGCTTGCCCCAAGCCACCGGCGCGCACATAGGGGGTGGTCAGAAACAGCCCGAGCAACGCCGCCCGCCCAAGCAACGGCGCGATGATCAACGCCATCGCTTGCTGCTGCTCAATCAGCGCCAGCAAAGCCGCGAATTTCAGCAGCAACACCAGCACCAGCGTCACCACAGCGATCGGCCCGCTGCGCGGGTCTTTCATGATCGTTAACGTACGTTCGCGATCACCAAAGCCACCCAACCAGGCATCGGCACTGTCGGCCAGACCATCAAGGTGCAACGCACCGCTGAGCAACACCCAAACCGTTAACAACAGCGCCGCGTGCAGCAGCAACGGTGCACCCGCCAGCGCCAGGTTCAGCGCCCAAAGGATCACGCCGAACAGCAACCCCACCAGCGGATAAAACAACAGCGAACGCCCAAGCTGTTCCGGCTCAGGCATGCCCGGCAAACGAATCGGCAGGCTGCTGAGAAATTGCAGGGCGATCCACAGCGCCAGCATGTCAGTGACCTTCCTTGAGCAAACCGTCAACCTCGACCGTCAGCGAGAAGAGCGCGCCGTGACCGACTTCAACATTGAGCAACTGTTCACGCGGCAATCCTCGCGCCTGCGCCAGCAACAGGCGCATCACGCCGCCATGGCTGATCAGCAGCACCCGCTCACCCGCATACGCCGCTTGCAGCCGCGCCACCGCCGCCAATACCCGCGCAGAAAAATCACTGACCGGCTCGCCCTGCGGTGGCGTAAACCCATACGGGTCAGCCCAGAACAGCCCTAGCGCCTCGGCATCCGTCTCCATCAGCGCCGCCGCGCTCTGCCCTTCCCAAGCGCCGAAATGCAGTTCTTGCAGATCTTTGTCCAGTTGCACCGGCAGATTCAGTTGTTCACCGAGTTCAGCGGCAAACCGCGCGCACCGCTGCAATGGCGAGCTGACCAAACGATCCCACGGCCCGCCCGCGACGACAGCCGCACGCATCTGCGCCCAGCCCTTTTCGGTGAGCGCGTCATCGAGACTGCCGCGCAAGCCACCACCGAGTTCGGTCTCACCGTGTCGCAGCAGATCCAGACGCAACGTCATGCCGGACGATCCGCCACCGCCGCCTCAGCGAACGTCGCCATCTGTGCATGCAGGTCGCAGGCCAGACGCAGCAGTGGCACCGCCAGCGCGGCGCCACTGCCCTCGCCCAGGCGCAGGCCGAGTTCCAGCAACGGCTCGGCGCTCAGGGTTTCCAGCACATGGCGATGGCCCGGCTCGGCACCGCGATGTCCGAACAGCAACCACTCGCGGCAGGCCGGATTCAAGCGCACCGCGACGAGCGCGGCGACGGTGCAGATAAAGCCGTCGACCAGCACGGCTACGCCTTCCTGCGCACAGGCCAGATACGCGCCGACCAGCGCGGCAATCTCGAAACCACCAAGGTTGAACAGTGTCTGCAACGCATCACCACGCTGCGCGGCGTGCAACGCCAATGCGCGCTCGATCACTTGCGCTTTATGGCTGACACCTTCGGCATTCAAACCGGTGCCGGGGCCGGTCAGGTGCGCCACCGGGCAATCGAGCAAAGCACAGGCGAGCGCACTGGCAGCGGTGGTATTACCGATGCCCATTTCGCCACCGATGAACAACTGCGTACCCGCCGCTTTGGCACGCAACACGCTGTCGCGACCGGCCAGCAACGCGAGCTCGCCTTGCGATTGAGTCATCGCCGAACCCTGAACGAAATTCGCCGTGCCTGCGCCGATATTCAAGTGACGCACTCCCGGCAGATTCAGCGTCGGCGTTACCGTGCCCAGGTCCACCACTTCCAGTTGTGCACCGAGCGTGCGTGCCAGCACGCTGATCGCCGCGCCGCCGCTGACGAAGTTGAGCAGCATCTGCCCGGTCACTTCCTGCGCAAATGCCGACACACCTTCAGCCACAACACCGTGATCACCGGCAAAAATTGCAATCCAGACCTGTTCAAGCGTCGGCTTCACCTGCCCTTGCAGACCGGCCAACTGCACCGCCACCGACTCGAGCCGCCCCAGAGAGCCGGCTGGTTTGGTCAATTGCTGTTGCCGTGCTGCCGCTTGTTCAACGATATCGGCGTTCACCGGTTTGCACGGGTTCAACCACCAGGCTTGGGTCATAAGGCAGGTCCTTTCAGGGTCAGGGGCAGGCCGGCGACGGTCAGGACGACACGCTGACAGCGCTCAGCCAGAGCTTGATGCAGCCAACCGGCTTCATCGACGTAGCGGCGAGTCAATTCGCCCAGCGGCACGACACCCATTCCGGTCTCGTTGCTGACAAAAATGATTTCACCCGGCAAGGACGCCAGGCATTCGAGCAGGGCGTCGCGTTCAGCGACGAGACGCTCAACGTCATCGAGCATCAACAGGTTGGTCAGCCACAGGGTCAGGCAATCGACCAGCAGGCAACGCTCGGCATTGGCGTTTTCGCGCAGGACACGGGCCAGTTCCAGCGGTTCTTCGATGAGCGCCCATTGGGCAGGACGACGAGCGCGATGATGAGCGACGCGGTCATTCATTTCGCCGTCCAGCGGCTGGCTGGTGGCGATGTAGGTGACTGACAGGTTGCTGTCGGTGGCGAGCGTTTCCGCCAGGCGACTTTTGCCGGAGCGGGCGCCGCCGAGGATCAATTGGAGCATGGGAACATCCTGAAAATTATGCATTGAGGCCACCGGCCTCTACGCGAGCAAGCCCGCTCCCACAGAGACCGCGGCAGCCGAAACACCCTAGACCCCACAGAGCTGACGCAACAAATCGGTATCCAGATGCCTCTCCACCAGATCCGCCAACCGTTCGATATCGCGCTCGCGCAACCCGTGATAATCCACGTCCTGCACATCGCTCAGCCCCGCCCAGCGCAGCAACGCCGCACTGGCCGCCGGCGATTCGAACACGCCATGCAGATACGTACCGAACACCTGCCCATCAACACTCTGCGCACCATCGCAACGACCGTCATCGAGCCGCACCGCTGCGTTTTCCAGTGCAGGGCCAGTGGTCACGCCAGCATGAATCTCATAACCGCTGACTTCGGCTTCTTCCAACGCCAAGCGCCCACGCACATTGCGCAGTTGCTTCTCGGCTTCAAGCTGCGTTGCAAACGCCAGCAAACCGAGCCCGGCACTGGAACCGGGCGCCCCTTCAAGCCCCAGCGGATCATGCACCTGCTCGCCCAGCATTTGCAGGCCGCCGCAAATCCCCAGCAGCTTGCCGCCATAGCGCAAGTGACGGTTGATCGCCGTGTCCCAGCCGTTGGCGCGCAGATAGGCCAGATCACTGCGCACGCTTTTCGAGCCCGGCAAGATGATCAGGTCCGCTGCCGGAATCGCCTGCCCCGGCCCCACAAATTGCAGATCAACCTGTGGATGCAAACGCAGCGGATCGAAATCGGTGTGGTTGCTGATGCGCGGCAGCACCGGCACCACCACTTTGAGCACTTGATCGGCCTTGTCGGTCTGGCGCTGGTCGATGCCGTCTTCCGCCTCCAGATGCAGATCCATCACATACGGCAACACGCCGACCACCGGCTTGCCGGTGCGCTGCTCAAGCCAGTCGAGGCCTGGCTGCAGCAAGGCGATGTCACCGCGAAAACGGTTGATGATGAAGCCTTTTACCCGCGCCTGCTCTCTCGGCGACAGCAACTCCAACGTGCCAACCAAATGAGCAAAAACACCACCGCGATTGATGTCGGCAATCAGCAGCACCGGGCAATCAACCGCCTCGGCGAACCCCATGTTGGCGATGTCGCCAGCGCGCAGGTTGATCTCCGCCGGCGAGCCTGCGCCCTCGACCATAACCAACGGGTACGCCGCGCTCAATCGTTCGTGCGAGGCCAGCACAGCCCTCATGGCGATGGCTTTGTAGTCGTGATAGGCCACGGCGTTCATGCTGGTGACGGCGCGCCCATGAATGATCACTTGGGCGCCGGTGTCGCTATTGGGTTTGAGCAGTACCGGGTTCATGTCGGTGTGCGGCTCAAGAAACGCCGCTTGTGCCTGCACAGCCTGCGCCCTGCCGATTTCGCCGCCGTCAGCGGTCACCGCGCTGTTGAGCGCCATGTTCTGCGGTTTGAACGGCACGACGGCGACACCCTGACGGGTCGCCCAGCGGCACAGCGCCGTCACCAACGTACTTTTGCCCGCGTCGGAGGTGGTGCCCTGCACCATCAGGGTTGTCATTTCAATTCCTTGGTAAAGGCCTGCAGCGCCTGTTCGAGACGCGCTTGCTCAGCCGCGTCGGCAGGCAAGCCGAAACGCAGGCTGCTGTTGTGGGTGAAGAGGCGCAGAAGGATGCCGCGACGGGCCATGAATTCGTATAGCGCGGCGGCATGCTCAGTGATCAGCCACTGGAACAAGGCGCAACCGCCGTGGGGTTTGAAGCCGTAACGCTCCAGCACAAGGGCAAGCCTTTCACTCGCCTCGTCACTGCGAATGCGTTGCCGGGTGTGACCTTCAGTGTCGCGCAGACAGGCCCGACCCAACACCCGCGTCGGCCCGCTTACAGCCCACGGCCCGACTTGCTCGGCGAGCAATTTAAGCAACTTGCGCTCGGCCAGGACAAAACCCAGTCGCACCCCGGCCAGACCAAAAAACTTGCCGAATGAACGCAACACAATCAAACCGACCTGATGGGTATGTGCAGCCAGGCTCAACTGCGGGGTGTTGTCCATGAACGCTTCGTCGACCACCAGCCAACCACCGCGCTGGGCCAGCCGTGCATGCCAGTCGAGCAGCCGCGCCGGGCTCAGACTCAGGCCGGTGGGGTTGTTCGGATTGACCACCACCAGCACGTCAAGGTTGTCGATAAAGAAGTCGACTTCCTGTTCGAGCATTTCACGCACGATGTAGCCGCTGCGGCGCCAGGCTTCGGCGTGCTCGGCATAACACGGCGACAACACACCGACTTTGCCAGCCCGACGCAAGCGCGGCAGCAACTGGATGGCCATCTGCGAACCGGCCACCGGCAACACCTGCGAAGCGCCGTAATAATCGCACGCGGCTTGTTCCAGACCGTCGTCGGTCTCCGGCAATCGCGCCCAGGCTCGCAGCGGTATGTCGGGGATCGGAAACGGCCACGGCGCCAGACCACTGGACAGGTCGAGCCAGTCGGCTTCGGCAATACCGTAATCGAGAGCAGCCTTGCGCAGCCGGCCACCGTGCTCAAGCATAGAATTCAGCCCCCACGCAGAGAATCAGCAGCCATAACCATACGCCGCGCTGAACCAATTGCCAGCCACGGTCGATGGAATCGGCATCGGCCTGAACGCCTTCGCCCAGTTGCGGACGCTCATGCAGTTCGCCGTGGTAAATCGCCGGACCACCCAGTTCCACGCCGAGCGCACCGGCTCCCGCCGCCATCACCGGGCCGGCGTTGGGGCTGTCCCATTTCGGCGCCTGGGTGCGCCAGCATTTCAACGCCAGCCGGGTTTTACCGAGCAGTGCGTAGGTCAACGCCACCAGGCGTGCAGGAACGTAGTTGAGTACGTCGTCGATTTTGGCCGCGCACCAGCCAAAACGCTCGAAACGTTCGTTGCGATAGCCCCACATCGCATCGAGCGTATTACTCAAACGGTAGAGGACAACGCCCGGCGCACCCGCCACAGCAAACCAGAACAGCGCGGCGAACACCGCATCGCTGCCGTTCTCCAGTACTGACTCGGTGGCCGCGCGGGCGACGGCGGTGCTGTCCAGTTCATGGGTCTGGCGGCTGACCAGATAACCGACACGCTTACGCGCCTCTTCCAGATCATCGGCGCGCAACGCCTGGGCCACCGGCTCGACGTGTTCGCCGAGGCTGCGCATGCCAAGGGCGCAATACAACGCAAGGATCTCGACAACCCAGCCCACATACGGCGCCCAGGACAATGCAGTGGCCAGCAAGGTCAGCGGCAGCACCGCGATCACCCACGCGGTCACGCCGTGGCTTCGCCAGCCCCGGCCACCGGCGTTGAACCGTTGCTCGATGCGCCCGGCAAAATTGCCGAACGCTACCAGCGGATGCCAGCGTTTCGGTTCACCCAGCAGCGCATCCAGCGCGACCGCGGCGACACTCAACAACGCCACACTCATTGACTCACTCCCCAATAATTTTCATACAGCAACTCATTGAGCGGACGCGCCTGCGCCCACCCTTCGAGTACCAGCATCGGCGCCGGATAGAATTCCTTAACCGGGCCCAGACACAAAACGGCCAAAGGCTTGGCCCCGGCCGGCAGTTTCAGCAGATCGGCGAGCGCTTGCGGCTCGAACAACGAGACCCAGCCCATGCCCAATCCTTCGGCACGGGACGCCAGCCACAGATTCTGAATCGCACAGGACAACGAAGCCATGTCCATTTCCGGCAGCGTGCGGCGCCCGAAAATGTGTTTCTCGCGATCATCCATCAGCGCCGCGACCAGCACTTCGGCGCAGTCGTTGATGCCTTCGACCTTGAGCTTCATGAACTCGTCACTGCGCTCACCGAGGGCCTCGGCGGTGCGGATGCGTTCTTCTTCTACGAGATTGCGGATCTGCCCGCGCAGAGCACGGTCGCTGACGCGGATGAAACGCCAAGGCTGCATCAAGCCGACACTTGGTGCTTGATGTGCGGCGTCCAATAAACGGCGCAGCAACTGGGGCTCGACGGTGCCGCCAGTGAAGTGGCGCATGTCGCGGCGTTCGGCGATGGCTTTGTAGACCGCTGCGCGTTCGGCTTCGGAAAATGCGTTGTCCGTCACGGCCTCTTCGCGAGCAAGCTCGCTCCCACATGGGTCGGGGTGCTTGCTCAAGAAACGCGATCCCCTTTGGGCGCGAGCTTGCTCGCGAAGGCGGCCTCGCGGTCAGGCAGCAATAGTGCAGCAATAGCCGCAGGATTCGACGGGAAGTAAAAATGCACATACGACGCCGTCATCCGCCCGTCCCGATAAACCGCCTCCGCACCACGCCCGCCATTCGGGCTCAGGCCTCGGGCAATCGGCGTCAATTCAGTCGTCGTCAGGGAATGGTGATAGGTGTGGCCGCGCAACGTGCCTTCCGGCAGATCAACCGCTTGCAGCGCCAATGCCGCCAGGCGTTTCTGCATCACCGCATCGCCTGCGAGCAAGCCGACCAGTTCGGCGCGACTGCCCTCAACGTCAGTCAACGAGTCGAGCAGATACAGCATGCCGCCACATTCAGCGAGCAACGGTTTTCCTGCCGCATGATGGGCGCGGATGGCATCGAGCATTGCGCTGTTCTGCGATAACGCAACGTGGTGCAGTTCCGGGTAACCGCCGGGCAGATAGAGGCTGTCGGCCTCTGGCAACTGCGTATCGCGGATCGGCGAGAAGAAACTCAACACAGCGCCCATCGCCCGCAACAGGTCGAGGCTGGCGCCATAGGTGAAGGCAAACGCTTCATCGTGGGCGACGGCGATTCGCACACCTTTTAACAAGGGCTCTACATTGATGACTTCAGGCGCGGCAAATTCCACGGCCGGTGGCAGCGCTACCTCGCAACTGCTGGCAAGCGCTTGTGCAGCGGCGTCCAGGCGCACATCGAGGTCATTGAGCTCACCGGCCTGAACCAGACCAAGATGACGGCTCGGCAATTCGATGCCGGTCTCGCGGGACAATGCGCCATACCAGCGCAAGCCTTCGGTCAGGCTGCCTTCGAGCAATTGTGCGTGACGCAACGTACCGACCCGGTTGGCCAGCACGCCAGCGAACGGCAGATCCGGCTGATATTTCGCCAAGCCCAGCGCCAACGCACCAAAGGTCTGCGCCATCGCCGTTCCATCAATCACACCCAGCACCGGCACGCCGAAATGCCGAGCCAGATCAGCGCTCGACGGCGTGCCGTCAAACAACCCCATCACGCCTTCGATCAGAATCAGATCGGCCTCGGCTGCGGCCTCCCACAGCAGACGACGGCTTTCCTGCTCACCGACCATCCACATGTCCAATTGATAGACCGGCGCACCGCTGGCGCGCTCGAGAATCATCGGATCGAGAAAGTCCGGGCCGCACTTGAACACGCGCACCTTGCGCCCTTGATTGCGGTGCAAACGGGCCAGCGCGGCCGTGACGGTGGTCTTGCCCTGACCGGAAGCCGGCGCGGCAATCAGTACCGCCGGGCAATGACGTGACTGATTCAAAGTTCGACGCCTTTCTGCGCTTTGATACCGGCCTGGAAGGCGTGTTTGATCATGCCCATTTCAGTGACGGTGTCGCCCATCTCGACCATTTCCGGCTTGGCGCCGCGCCCTGTGACAATCACATGCTGCATCGGCGCACGCGCCTGCAAGTCGCTGAGCACCTGATCGAGATCGAGGTAGCCGTGCTTGAGGGCGATATTCAGCTCATCCAGCACCACCAGGCCAATCGACGGATCGCGCAAAAGCTCGCGGGACACTTCCCAAGCGGCTTCGGCGGCGGCGATATCGCGCTGACGGTCCTGGGTTTCCCAGGTGAAGCCCTCGCCCATCACATGAAAGCGCACCTGCTCGGGGAAACGCCGAAAAAACAGCTCTTCGCCGGTGCTGTTGCGCCCCTTGATGAATTGCACCACGCCGCAGCGCATGCCGTGCCCCATGGCGCGGGCGAGCATGCCGAACGCCGAACTGCTTTTGCCTTTGCCATTGCCGGTGAGCACCAGCACCAGGCCGCACTCATCAGGCGAATTGGCGATACGTTCATCGATCACGGCTTTTTTGCGCTGCATACGCGCCAGATGGCGTTCGTCACGCTCAGGGGAATCAGTCATGGGGGAGCTCTCCGTTGAGGCTGGATAACGGCGGGCAGGCACAAGAATAGAAGGCAAAAAAGCCTGGCATCGCCCACCGTGATGCCGTTGGATGAATCAGGCCGGTCTCCGGGCTCATGAGCGGCGAATCGCCTGGCTGCGCGCCTTCCCGCTTTGAGCAGTGGCATTCGACGCAGTTTTCACTCATTTACCGTTGCGGGGGCAGCGCCGGGATCGTGGTTGCTCTTCGTTTGAAGACGACCCTCACCGGCTTCCCTGTTTCACTCTGTCGACAGGGGTCACAGAGCACCTGAAACAAGCCGCGAAGGTTAGAGGGTTGGGGGTGGAGCGTCAATTAAAGAGGAGGCTGTCGGGCGAATAACTGCCGTCGATCAATTATCTGACGCCAATCTTGTGCCACACTCTCAAGAGTGATATCAAAGAGCCACAATCTCACATCACACAAGAATAAGGTGAGCCACATGCAAGGCATGATCATCAGCAACCCGCGCCTGGAATTTCTGCGCCCGGTACTGGAACGCTGGTTTGACTGTATCGACCGCTACAACGCCGTGCGCGGCGACAGCGACACACCCTACTGGCATGACGAGAAAGCCAATCTCGGATTGCTTTCCGCTGCGGCCTGGATGGCCGAACTGGTGACGCTAGAGCAGACCGCTACCCGCAAGCAAAACGAGGATGGCGAGCGCAATGCCCGCGCCGACCTGTTCCTGGCCGGCGCCGAAGATCGCGCGTTCATTCAAGCCACCCAGCGCTGGCCACGCGTGAACAACCTCAACCTGACCCAAGCCCTGCTGGAGATCACCAGCGACGCCAAACGCATCAGTTTCGCCAGCGACCTCAAGCTCGGCTGCCTGTTTGTCGCCCCGCAAAAAGCCCAGCACAGCGCCACCCCCGAAGAACTGCAGGACATGGTCGACGACCTGCAAAAAGAACACACCTGCGCCGCGGCCTGGTATTTCCCTTACGCCTATCGCAAATTGCGCAGCGATGCTGGCAACTATCACCCGGGCATTGCCGTGCTCTTCAAGGAGGCCCGCGGCTAAGCGGTTGAACCATCGGGCTTGCGCGTGCCTCTATGATTACGAATGCATTCATAGGGAAGATCAGCAATGCGCAAGACCCAGCTCGCTCTCGTTATCGCGCTCGCCGGGGGGCTCGCCGCCTGTGGTGAATCCTCAAGCCTTCAAGTCTCCGACGGCACCGGCCCGTCACCGAAACTACCCGAACCCAACAAAACCCTGATCCCAACCGTGAATATCGCCCCGGCGGTCGGCTGGCCAGATGGCGCAAAACCGACTGCCGCGGCAGGCACGCAAGTGGCGGCATTCGCCGAAGGTCTAGACCATCCGCGCTGGCTTTACGTGCTGCCCAACGGCGACGTGCTGGTGGCGGAAACCAATGCTCCGCCCAAACCTGACGACAGCAGCGGCATTCGTGGCTGGATCATGAAGAAAGTCATGGGCAAGGCTGGCGCCGGCGTACCGAGCGCAAATCGCATCACCCTGCTACGTGATGCCGATCACGATGGCGTGGCTGAGACGCGTACGGTGTTTGTGCAAAATCTCAACTCACCGTTCGGCATGACCCTGGTCGGCAATGACCTGTACATCGCGGACACCGATCGCCTGCTGCGCTTGCACTACGAAACTGGCGCAACAGAAATCAAAACGCAGCCGATCAAGGTCACCGACCTGCCGGGCGGCACGCTGAATCATCACTGGACCAAAAACGTCATTGCCAGCAAGGACGGCAGCAAGCTGTATGTCACTGTCGGTTCGAACAGCAACGTCGGCGAGAACGGACTGGATAGAGAAGAAGGTCGCGCAGCGATCTGGGAAGTGGATCGGGCCACCGGCGATCACCGGATCTTCGCTTCAGGCATCCGCAATCCCAACGGCCTGGCTTGGGAGCCAAGCACCGGCGCATTGTGGACCGCAGTCAATGAGCGCGACGAGATTGGCAGCGACCTGGTGCCGGACTACATCACCTCGGTCAAGGATGGCGGTTTTTATGGCTGGCCGTTCAGCTATTACGGGCAGCATGTCGATGTGCGCGTCAGCCCGCAGAATCTCGACCTGGTGGCCAAGGCCATCGTCCCGGATTACGCCGTCGGCCCGCACACCGCCTCACTGGGCCTGACTTTCGCCGAAGGCAACACACTGCCCGCGCAATTCAAGGAAGGGGCGTTCATCGGCCAGCACGGCTCTTGGAACCGCAAGCCGCACAGTGGTTACAAAGTGATTTTCGTACCGTTTACCGGCGGCAAGCCGAATGGCAAACCGGTGGATGTGCTGACCGGTTTCCTCGACAAGGACGAAAACGCTCTGGGTCGCCCGGTAGGCGTGGTGATCGACCAGCAAGGTGGCTTGCTGGTGGCCGATGATGTGGGAAACAAAGTTTGGCGGGTGTCTTCCGCTCAATAAATCAGGGGCCGACACATAACAAATGTGGGAGCGGGCTTGCCCGCTTCCACATCTCTTTTCCCAGCGCTACGGGTTATGCGCCAGATGCTCAGGCTGCAACACCCGCTTGGCACTCAGGTACGCCTTCTGCCAATACGCTTTCGACAGGCTATCGAGCTTCACCGTACCGCCGGTAGCCGGCGCATGCACGAAACGCCCTTCCCCGACATAAATCCCCGCATGACTGACCTGCGAGCCGCCATTGGTGGCGAAGAAAATCAGATCGCCTGTCTGCAAGCCTTCTTTACTGACATTCGGCGCCTGCATGACGATCAGTTCGCGGGTAGAGCGCGGCAGAGAAATACCCGCGGCATCACGATAAACAAAACCGATCAAGCCACTGCAATCAAACCCCGAATCCGGGGTATTGCCGCCCCAGCGATAAGGCGTGCCGACCAGGCCAAGCGCGCGGAACAACACGTCGTCGGCAGCAGGTGAATAAGACTGAGAAGGGCCGAACGCTACCGGAGCGCGAACAACCGGCGCAGGTGGTGGCGTGCGACTGGCGCAGGCGCTGAGCAGCGCTGCGAAAAACATCATTGCAAGGCGGGCCGACATGGTCATAAGCAGAACATCCTGATCTGGCTGCGGCTTTCTCTGCCGGATGGACAGAAAACAAAACCGCCTGCGTGAACACGCAGGCGGTTTGCCATCAATATAGGATCAGATTCTAGCGGCTACACGACAAACTTCAAGTAAGACTTTAACTTCACCTTGTAAAGTTTAGGTCTACTGCGTTGCCGATGGCAGATTGTCGCCGCGAATGCAGCGACAAAGGGCGGTATTACTTGCGAGCGGTGACCACGGTCGGTGCCATCGCGAGCGCGCGCTTGGCCTCGATGAAGGTCTTGCTCCAGTAGCTGTCACCTAGGTTATCGATACGAACACCGCCGCTACGACGACTGCTGGAATGAATGAACTGGTTGTCACCCAGGTAGATCCCGGCGTGACTGACACGACCGCGACGACCACTGGTGGCGAAGAACAGCAGATCACCTGGTTCGAGGTTGCTGCGCGATACCAGCGGTGCATCAACGTTGATCATTTCGCGGGTGGAGCGAGGCAGATTCATGCCAGCTTCTTCGCGAAACAGATAACCGATGAAACCACTGCAGTCGAAACCAGCCTCCGATGTACCGCCAAAACGGTAACGGGTACCGATCAGGGACATGCCGCGCTCAAGGATGCTGTCGGCCAGAACTGGCAACTCATAGGGCTTCTTGTTGAAGTCAGAGAGTTCTTTTTCGGTATCCAGCTCTTCCTGGTAAATAACGGAAGACTGGGCAGTAGCAGAATTTTTAACCTGTTGTGACTGCTCTTGAACTGGAGAATGAGCAGCGCAACCGTACAACAGGGTGACGAGTGCGAGAGGCACGAGGGGTGCGAAGCGCTTTAGCATGGGCACGACCGTGGCTGGTAGTTGTAAAGAAGCCGAGACTATGCCCGCTATCGACTTCATTTGCAAATTCAATCGATCTTTTTGTGACTTCCCGGTTTCTCGTTTACATCTAAGCGCTTAAGCCCATTTGAAACGAAACGCGGCCTGCACAGCCTGCAGGAAAGCGGATTTTCTGGCGCCTGAAATATGCCGAGACCCAATGAAACCCAAGGCTTTACCAGCCCAAGGTTTCCTTGAGGAAAGGAATGGTCAGCTTGCGTTGAGCCTGCAATGAGGCCTGATCGAGTTGCTCGAGCAGATCAAACAGCGCGCTCATGCTGCGAGTGCCGCGAGTCAAAATAAAATGTCCGACCTCATCCGTCAGGTGCAGACCGCGACGCGACGCACGCAATTGCAGCGCACGCAACTTGTCTTCATCGGAGAGAGGACGCATCTGGAAAATCAGCGCCAGGGTCAGGCGTGATTTCAAGTCAGCCAGTTTCACTGGCAGCTCACGCGGAGAGGTTGAAGCGGCAATCAGCAAGCGCCGACCGCTGTCACGCAGACGGTTGAACAGATGAAACATCGCCTCTTCCCAGTCAGCCTTGCCGGCAATGACCTGCAAGTCATCCAGGCAGACCAGTTCGTACTGCTCAAGGTTGTCGAGGATTTCGACGCCACGATCCATCAACTCGGCCAACGGCAGGTACACCGCAGGTTCACCCATCTGCTCGAATCGCAAGCAAGCGGCCTGCAACAGATGCGTACGCCCTACGCCGTGTTTACCCCACAGGTAGATCAGGCTTTCTGTCCAGCCGGCGTCGGCTTCGCATAGGCGCTCGACATAGCCGAGTGCAGCGGCATTGGCGCCTGGGTAGTAGTTGATGAAGGTGGCGTCGTCGCGCAGACGCACACCTAGGGGCAGCTGAATCGGTTTCATGCTGACTGAACAGTTCTCAAGGAACCGTTAGTGGCCTCTGTGTAAAGTTTGCGAAGTTTATACCCGTGAAGCTGAGCGCACAATGCGACAGAGTCCAAGCAAAATCAAAGGTTTGCGTTAACGCATTGGTTTTATGACAGATTCTCTGACGCGGTCAGACCCGTATCACCCGCAAGACACGAGCCAACCCGGCGATCTGCCGGGTCGCCCGTCTCGATCACAGCTCGAGTTCGTCCACGCCACTATAAATGTCGGAATCCTTGTACAGATCGTGCACATGTCGCACCAGCACCATGATCACGGCCGCTACCGGCAACGCCAGCAGTACCCCGGTGAAACCAAACAACTCGCCGCCGGCCAGAATCGCAAAGATCACTGCCACCGGGTGCAATCCGATCCGGTCGCCCACCAGCAGCGGCGTCAGCACCATGCCTTCCAGCGCCTGACCAATCATGAATACCGCGACGATCCCGACCATCGGGTACAGATCCCCTCCGAACTGGAACAACCCGGCAATCAGCGCCGCACCAATGCCAATCACGAAACCCATGTACGGCACGATCGCCGCCAGACCCGCAATCAGACCGATCAACAGCCCCAACTCCAGACCGACGATCATCAGCCCAGCCGCGTAAATCACGCCCAGCGCCAGCATCACCAGCAACTGACCGCGCATGAATGCCCCTAGCACCTCATGGCATTCGCCAGCCAGCGTTACCACGCGCTCCTCACGATCACGCGGCAGCAGGCTGCGAATCTTGGCCATCATCAAGTCCCAGTCTCGCAGCAGATAGAAACCCACCACCGGGATCAGCACCAGATTGGCCAACCACCCAATCAGCGCGAGCCCCGAAGCCGTCGCCTGACTGAGCACCACACCGACAATGTCACTGGTCTGGCCCATGTGCTCGCTGATGGCCGCCTTGACCTTGTCGAATTTCCAGAAGCCATCCGCCAACCCCAGCTTCGACTGCGCCCATGGCACCGCCGTGTGCTGCAACCAGTCCAGCATTTGGGGGGTCAACTCATACAATCGCAGCATCTGTTTGGCCAGCATCGGCACCAACACCAACAACAGCGCCGTCACGATGAGCGAGAACAAGGCAAACACGGTGATTACGCCCCAGGTTCGGGACAGCCCGAGCTTTTCCAGTCGATCCACCAGCGGATCGAACAGATAAGCGAGCAGCAGCGCCACCAGAAACGGCGTGAGGATCGGGTGCAGCAACCACACAAACGCGCAAAGCAGGACCACCCCACCGAGCCAGAACCAACGCCGCGTATCGGCCATTTACCACTCCTGCTTCTTCTATATAAGGAAAGACTTACCAGCGAAACCGCAGAGA
This sequence comes from Pseudomonas sp. RA_105y_Pfl2_P56, assembly GCF_963970845.1. NCBI lineage: Bacteria > Pseudomonadati > Pseudomonadota > Gammaproteobacteria > Pseudomonadales > Pseudomonadaceae > Pseudomonas > Pseudomonas sp. RA_105y_Pfl2_P56. Next base: position 78,789 of record NZ_CAXAPL010000016.1, on the reverse strand, counting down.
CGGCGCCGCAGGTGTCGGGGCCGGAGCAGCAACCGGCGCTGCACCCTGGACCGACGCTTGCGGCGCAGCCACAGGCACCGGCGCTTCGGCCGGCAACTCCTGCAACTTCGCCAGCGACAACTGAGCACGCAACTGATCGACACTGCCATTGACCCGATAGACGATACGATCGCCATCAACACTCTGCAGACGCACCCCATACGGCTCGAGCACCCGCAACAACGTCGCATAGCGCTCCAGATTCATGCCCTGCACCTCCAGCGTCTGCTGACCTGAAGTGCCGGGCTTGACCACATAACGCGGCGCCAGTCGCTCGGCAACCGCCAGCATCACGGCATCGGCCACGGCGGCCTGATCGGCACCCTGCACGCTCCCCGCGTCTTTTTGATCGGCCATCCACAAGTGCCATTTGGCCTGCCACTGCCCGCCCTCTTCACGGGCATGTACTGCCAGCAAGGCGTCAGCATTGTAGCGTTCCGAAGCGTCCTGCAATGGCGCCGGATCAGAGCCATCCAGTACTGGCGCGCTAGCAACCAATTGTTCGCTGAGGTCCGCCAGCGGCAAACGCAATGGCAAACCGCGATGCTGAGCGGCTGCACGCAGCGGCGCAGCAGCGGCCTGACCATCACCGACCAGACTCGAACCCTCGGTCGAGTCACTCAGCCACCAACCCAGAATCGACGGCCGACTGGCCCCCCACAGGGATAACCCGGCGCGGCGCAAGGCCTGCTCGGTGGTATTGGGGTCGAAATCGACTTTCAGCACCTCAGGTGGACCGGCATCAAAGCCGAACCGGGTGATGATCTGCTGCGGATCTTTCCTGATCGGCGCCAACCCGGGATTTTGCGGGGCTTTAGGATCACCGGTCAGGCGCAACACCAGGGTGTCCAGCGCGGCCTGGGTCGCGCGATCACGCTCTTGCGGCGCTTGGCCGCTGACCGGCTCACGCACTTGATAAAGGCCTTTGAGGTTATCGGCATGACTCGCCAGGCTGACCACAGACAAACAGGACACAAACAACAATTTACAAAAACGCATGGAAAATTCCCGTCGACAGGAGCGGCTGGAACAGGCCGCGTGAACCGATTGAGCAAGGCTGTGACCACCGGCCGTTGCAAAACATTCACACAGCGGCGGTAAGTTTTTGCACAGTGATAACGATAGACGGTTAATTGCAACACCTTATACAGGCACCCGGACGGCTCAATTGCAAAAAATTTCGGCCGATATGCCCCTGCCCGTCGGTGCGAGGATGGCCGCTGCCCCTCAAGCCTGATAAAATCGCGCGCCTTCGCAGACCGGCAACAGCCGGGCACCTCGAAACTCGCGTGAGGCAATCGCCCCATCGACTTCGGCGTTCCCGCTGAACTCGGTCGTTACCCCTGAATCCCCCCTAAAGGCCTGGATCATGAGCAAGCAACCCTCCCTGAGCTACAAGGACGCCGGTGTAGACATCGACGCCGGTGAAGCATTGGTCGAACGCATCAAGAGCGTCGCCAAGCGCACTGCGCGCCCGGAAGTCATGGGCGGCCTGGGCGGTTTCGGCGCCCTCTGCGAAATCCCGGCCGGCTACAAGCAGCCTGTGCTGGTCTCCGGCACTGACGGCGTCGGCACCAAGTTGCGTCTGGCACTGAACCTGAACAAGCACGACAGCATCGGCATCGACCTCGTTGCCATGTGCGTGAACGATCTGGTGGTGTGCGGCGCCGAGCCACTGTTCTTCCTCGACTACTACGCCACCGGCAAACTCAACGTCGAAACTGCAACCCAGGTCGTTACCGGCATCGGCGCTGGCTGCGAACTGTCCGGTTGCTCGCTGGTGGGCGGCGAAACCGCAGAAATGCCTGGCATGTATGAAGGCGAAGACTACGACCTGGCCGGTTTCTGCGTCGGTGTCGTGGAAAAAGCCGAAATCATCGACGGCTCGAAAGTCGCCACCGGTGACGCCCTGATCGCCCTGCCATCGTCCGGCCCGCACTCCAACGGCTACTCGCTGATCCGCAAGATCATCGAAGTGTCCGGCGCCGACATCGAAAACATCCAGCTCGACGGCAAACCGCTGACCGACCTGCTGATGGCGCCAACCCGCATCTACGTCAAGCCGCTGCTCAAGCTGATCAAAGACACCGGCGCCGTCAAAGCCATGGCCCACATCACCGGCGGCGGCCTGCTCGACAACATCCCGCGCGTTCTGCCAAAAGGCGCCCAGGCCGTTGTTGACGTGGCCAGCTGGACTCGCCCGGCCGTCTTCGACTGGCTGCAAGAAAAAGGCAACGTTGACGAAACCGAGATGCACCGCGTACTGAACTGCGGCGTAGGCATGGTCATCTGCGTGGCTCAGGAGCACGTTGAAGTGGCCCTGAACACCCTGCGTGAAGCGGGTGAGCAGCCTTGGGTCATCGGTCAGATCGCTGCCGCCGCCGAAGGCGCAGCTCAGGTTGATCTGAAGAACCTTAAGGCTCATTAATGTCCGCAACCTGTGATGTCGTGGTGCTGTTGTCCGGCACCGGCAGTAACTTGCAGGCCTTGATCGACAGCTCGCGGACCGGCGACAGCCCGGTTCGCATCGCTGCGGTGATTTCAAACCGCGCCGACGCTTACGGCCTGCAACGCGCCAGTGACGCGGGTATCGCCACCCGCTCGCTGGATCACAAGGCATTCGAAGGTCGCGAGGCCTTCGATGCTGCCCTGATCAAACTGATTGACGAATTCAATCCCAAACTCGTGGTACTGGCCGGTTTCATGCGCATTCTCAGCGCTGATTTCGTTCGCCACTATCAGGGTCGCCTGCTCAATATCCATCCGTCGCTGCTGCCCAAATACAAAGGGTTACACACTCATCAGCGCGCGCTGGAAGCCGGCGACACCGAGCACGGCTGCTCCGTACACTTCGTCACCGAGGAACTCGATGGCGGACCACTGGTCGTACAGGCAGTATTACCGGTAGAGTTGCACGACACGCCGCAGAGTCTGGCGCAACGGGTTCACGTTCAGGAGCACCTGATCTATCCGATGGCGGTACGCTGGTTTGCCGAAGGCAGGCTGACGCTCGGAGAACAAGGTGCTTTACTGGATAGCCAGCTACTCGCGGCCAGCGGCCACTTGATTCGAAACTAGGAGATATTATGCGTCGCGCCCTGCTCTTCGCTTGCGCTCTGCTCGCCCTGCCTTTCGCGCAGGCAGCAGACCTTCAACCGTTCTCCGCCAGCTATACCGCCGACTGGAAACAGTTGCCCATGAGCGGCACCGCCGAACGCAGCCTGACCAAGGATGCCAACGGCGTCTGGACGCTCAGCTTCAAGGCATCGATGATGATTGCCAGCCTGAGTGAAAAAAGCACCCTGACCCTGGACAAGGACACCTTGCTGCCGCAGTCCTACCACTTCGAACGGGGCGGCCTGGGCAAAGCCAAGAAGGCTGACCTGGATTTCGACTGGAACAGCAAAATGGTTACCGGCACTGACCGTGGCGACGCGGTGAAGATCCCGCTCAACCGTGGCATGGTCGACAAATCCACTTATCAGCTGGCGCTGCAACATGACGTAGCTGCCGGCAAAAAGACCATGAGCTACCAAGTGGTCGATGATGGCGAAGTCGACACCTATGACTTCCGCGTGCTGGGATCGGAAAAGGTCGACACCAAGGCTGGCAAGATCGATTCGATCAAAGTCGAGCGCGTGCGCGACCCGACACAAAGCAAGCGCATCACCGTCCTGTGGTTCGCCAAGGATTGGGACTATCTGCTGGTTCGCCTGCAACAGGTTGAAACCGACGGCAAGGAGTACAACATCATGCTCCAGGACGGCACGGTCAACGGCAAGGTTGTCAAAGGCAGCTGATCCAGCGCGATATTGAGGAGCCCCGCAAAGCGGGGCTTTTTCATGCCTGCAATTTGCGCAACAACACACAACCACTGTGAGCGGGTTCACCGTTGCGATCGGCTATCGAGTCATACCGAGAATTTGGCCACCATGGTGTTCAGATCCACCGCCAACCGCGATAACTCCTGACTCGCTGCACTGGTTTGATTAGCCCCCGCCGACGACTGCATCGCCAGATCGCGGATGTTCATCAGATTGCGATCCACCTCCCGCGCTACCGCGGCCTGCTCTTCCGAAGCGCTGGCGATCACCAGATTGCGCTCGTTGATCAGCGTAAACGCCGACGCAATTTCCTCCAACGCCACTCCCGCAGCTTTGGCCAACTCCAGTGTTGAACCCGCTCGCCCATTGCTCTGCTGCATCGAATTGACCGCCGAATCGGTGCCCTGCTGAATACCGCCAATCATCTGCTCGATTTCCTGCGTCGACTGCTGGGTACGATGGGCCAACGCCCGCACTTCATCGGCCACCACTGCAAACCCACGCCCGGCATCGCCGGCCCGCGCCGCCTCTATCGCAGCGTTAAGGGCCAGTAGATTGGTCTGCTCGGCAATTGAACGAATGACATCCAGTACCTTGCTGATGCCATGAACCTTCTGCGCCAAATCCTCTACCTGACTCGCATTATTGGTAACGTCCTGGGCGAGACACTCAATCGACGTCACGGTCTGGCGCACCTGTTCACGACCATGCTGGGCAATACGATCGGATTCGCGCGAGGCTTCGGACGTCGCCACCGCGTTGCTGGCCACCTCCTCCACCGCTGCCGTCATCTGATTGACCGCCGTGGCCGCCTGCTCGATTTCGAGACTCTGCTGATGCAGTCCGCGCGTTGCGTCTTCCGTGACACAACTGAGTTCTTCCGACGCCGAAGCCAACTGGGTGGATGACTCGGAGATATGCCGAATCGTGTCACGCAGATTGTGCTGCATGCTTTGCAGCGCTTGCAGGAGTCGCGCCGGCTCGTCCTTGCCTGCAATGTCGATCTCTCCAGTCAGATCACCTCCGGCCACCACTTGCGCCACGCCCAACGACTGCGCCAACGGCATCACGATGCTGCGGGTCAGTAACAACGCCAGGCCTATGGTGATCAACGCCGTGACGGCGATCATCACACCGACCCACACCCGCGAATTGATGAACACTAACCGTGCAGCTTCGGTAGCAAGATTGGCGTTGTGCTTGTTCAGTTCGACCAGTTCACGCAGGGTGACCGTGATGTCATCGGCCAACGGGCTCATCTGAGTGTTGAGAATCGCCGCCGCTTCCTCTACCCGACTCTGTGCGGACAACTGCATCACCTGCGCCTGAAACTCCAGGTACTTGTGCTCGGCAACTTTGAAACGATCAAACAACTGACGCTCCTGGGGCAGCACGATCAGCACGTCATATCGTTGCTGAGCTTCACTGAGCACGCCGCGCAACTCATTGAGTTTGGCTACATTCTGCTCAAGCGCCTGCCGATCACGGTCGATCAACAGGCGCATGGTCAACGCCCGCAGGCGAAGCATGTCCTGACTCATCTCGCCGACGACCATCACGCTCGGCAACCAGTTTTTATCGACCTCATCAGACTGGGCACGCATGTTGGACATTTGCAGCAAGGCGAACGCCCCCAGGGCAAACACCATGAGGGCCAACAGGCCAAAACCCAATCCGGCGCGCGGGGCAATATTGAGACTACGGATACTCATTGCTCTGGTTCCTTCCAAAAGCGCTGCATCAACCCTGCAGCTGGTTGCTCTAGAAGGTATCGGCCGGGCGGAAATTTGCGTAAGACCAAAACGTGATATCAAAACGCCTTAATACTCCGAACACGCGGCATTATCGATTCAGCGTGGTTTTAGCGGATTTGAGCTCCGTTCGTGGCAAGATCGCCAGGAAGTTGTCCTTTGCGACTTTATGGGCGACGTCTTCCGGTAGCGCATCGAGAAACGGTTTGAAGCTGTGCATTTCCTGACCGAGCCTGTTGAATCGCCCGACCACGTCCGAACCGAGCATGAAGCGCTCCGGATAACGCTCTACCAGTGCCAGCCATACCGGGCGAGGCTTCCCCTGCGCATCCAGCAGATACGGAGTGAGCATGGTCCAGGACAGATCGATGTAGAGATTCGGATAGGCCTCAAGCATCCGCGTCAGGGTCGCAAGCAGGAATTTCAACTGTGTCTGATGCCGATGAATCTCGGCGCTTGTCCCCGCGTGCGCCCAGATAAATCGGGTGTGCGGATGATTACGCAGCGGCTCTTCGATTTCCCTCAGATAAAGCGGATTTTTCTCACGTTTGGAGGTGATGTTGGAGTGCAGCATCACCGGCAGATCGTTTTCCGCCGCCAGATGATAGATCCTGGTCATCGCTTCGTTATTGGCGCGTGGCGTGTCACCAGACGTCAGCGCCGTCAGATCGTCATGGCGGGTGAACACCTCGCCGATGCCCTGCCATAGCCCCGGGTACAGATCGAGCATGCGCTGGATGTGCGCAGCAGAGTTTTTGTCGTTGGGGTTGAAACCTGAAAGAAAGGGATGGAAAAAGGGGCGTTGTTCAGGCGTTAGTTTTTGCACCGCATCTGCAACGATCACGTCGGTGGCGCTGTACCAATACGCATCGGCATCATCGCCGGCGTAATAACGCGGGCGTTTGGGTTCGTCTTCGTGCCACTTTTTGGCCACGGGAATACCGGAAATCATCACATGCTCGACGAAGTTGTCCTTCATGGCTGTCAGCAGTTTCGACATGCCAGCCGTTTCCTGGAAAAAATCCACGTAGTGCAGGTGCGCGTCGCTGTAGGTGTATTCGCGGGCACTGGCCGAACTGGCAAAGGCCAGAAGGCAGGCAAGACTCAAACGATACAGGGACACAATTAATCTCCAACAAGTAGGCATAACCTAGACCCCGTCCTGACGACAAGGGTTCATCCCGCAGGAAAGTGGAACGCGTGCCGGTAGGAATGCTCTATAACTGCAAGGTCTTTTTTGATCGAACGACTTTTCCTACTGCCAGTGAGGTTCCCATGACCGTTACCGTCAATACCGTCTCCGCTGAAGGCTTTCGTCACACCGCAAGGATCGATGACCACGAACTGTTTGCCGACGCACCGAAATCTGCCGGTGGCGAAGGCTCGGCCCCCGAGCCGCATGATTACTTTGACGCGGCTCTGGGGGCCTGCAAGGCAATAACCCTGAAGATGTACGCAAAGAAGAAAGACATCCCGCTGACGGGCGTAGGTGTCGACGTCAAACGCGACAACAGCGAAGAACAAAAAGGCAAATACGTCTTGCACGTCACACTCACCCTCAAAGGCGTATTGACTGACGCCCAGCGTGAAGAACTGCTGCGCGTTGCCGACCGCTGCCCAATCCACAAGCTGATGACCACCACCGACGTGACGATCGAAACCCACGCGCCACAAGGCTTCGACAGCCAATAATCAACACGCGCGCTGCGGCGGGTTATGCTCTGCACATCACCCGCTCAGCCTGGAATGCACCATGGACACGCAACCTCTGATCATCCGCGCGCGCGCCGAAGACGTCGAAGGCCAGCCGATTCTGCGCCCACTGCCGTCAGCCAAATGCCGCAGCGTCGGGCCTTTCGTGTTTTTTGATCACATGCTCGAGACGATTTATCCGACGGGCAAAGGCATGAACATCCGACAGCATCCGCACATCGGCCTGTCGACCCTGACCTATCTGTTTGAAGGGCAAATCCAGCACAAGGACAGCCTCGGCTCCGATCAGGTGGTCAGCGCTGGCGATGTCAGCTGGATGACCGCTGGCAGCGCCATCGCTCACGTCGAGCGCACACCTGAGCCGTTGTGGAAGCAAAGCTTCACCATGCACGGTTTGCAGATCTGGCTGGCCTCGCCCAAGGATCATGAGCAAGGCCCTGGGCATTACAGCCATCACCCGGCGGCGACGCTCCCCGTCAGCGATAACCTCGGCGTGCAGATTCGGATGATTGCCGGGTCAGGCTTTTGTCTTGAATCGCCGGTACCGGTGCTTTCTCCTACGCTGTACGCCGAAGTGAAAATGCAAACGGCAACCACACTGCTGATCCCGACCGAGCATCAAGAACGGGCGGTGTATGTGTTGAGTGGTGATGCGCAATTGAATGGCGAAACGATCGACCCCCATCTATTGGTCGTGCTCCCGCCCGGGGAAGAGATGAGCTTGTTTGCCGAGACTGATTGTCATGCTGTGGTGTTCGGCGGCGCCCCGCTGGACGGACCTCGGCGGATCAACTGGAATTTTGTCGCGAGCGATCCGGCAGCCATTGATGAGGCACGGCGCAAATGGGCGGCCGGGGATTGGCCGACAGTGCCCGGGGAAAGTGAGCGGATTGAATTGCCCTGAATCTTGTGTCGCTGATTAACCCTCTTCGCGAGCAAGCCTGTTCCCGCACTGGAACGCGTTCCAATGCGGGAAAAGAGGCCAGAACAGGCGCCGCCTGAATCAGCCCCTGAACACTTCATCCAATAAGTCATGCATCGACTTGAAGGCGCGCGCAGCGGTCTTCGCGTCGTACATCATCTTGCCCGGCACATTGGCGTGCGGATCGGTAAACGAGTGCACTGCACCGCCGTAGCTCAGCAATTGCCAGTCCACGCTCGCCGCGTTCATCTCATCTTCGAAAGCCGGCAATTGCTCTTTCGGCACCAAGGGGTCGGAAGCACCATGCAACACCAGCACCGAGCCCTTGATGTTCTTCGCCTCCGCCGGGTTTGGCGAATCCAGCGTACCGTGGAACGACACCACTGCCTTCACCGGCGCACCGGTACGCGCCAGATCCAGCGCACAACAACCGCCAAAACAGAAGCCGAACACCGCCAGCCTGGAAATATCGACCGCGGCTTCACCCTGCGTGTGCAACTGCTCGAACGCCGCTTGCATGCGCTTGCGCAGCAAGGCCCGATCATTTTTCAGCGGCATCATCGCCGCACCAGCCTGATCGGCGTTCTGCGGACGCACCGCCTGACCGTAAACGTCAGCGATCAACACCACGTAGCCTTTGGCTGCGACCGATTTGGCGACCTCTTCGGCGCCGGCACTGACGCCCATCCAGTTCGGCGCCATCAACAGACCCGGACGCGCGCCCTTATGATCGGCATCGAAGGCTAACCGGCCTTCAAAAGGCTGGCCATCAATCTGATAGACCACGGAACGTACAGTGACTTGGCTCATTTCTGACTCCTGATTTGTTAAACACCAGAATGAAAAAACCCGCCGAAGCGGGTTTTTTTTGCAACGTGATTAAACCGACAGTTCAACCAGCAGCTTGTTCAGACGGGTCACGTACGCGGCCGGGTCTTTCAAGCTTTCGCCAGCCGCCAAAGCGGCCTGATCGAAGAGGATGTGCGACAGGTCGCCAAAACGTCCTTCGTTCTGCTCGCCGTCGAGTTTCTCGATCAGCGGGTGGCTCGGGTTGAATTCGAAGATCGGCTTTGATTCCGGCACTTTCTGCCCGCTGGCTTCGAGGATCTGGCGCATTTGCAAGCCCAGGTCCTGTTCACCGATGGCCAGAATGGCTGGCGAATCGGTCAGACGATGAGACACGCGAACCTCGGCAACGGAATCGCCCAGCGCGGTTTTCAGACGCTCGACCAGACCTTCTTTGGACTTGGCGACTTCTTCTGCGGCCTTCTTGTCCTCTTCCGAGTCCAGGTTGCCCAGATCGAGATCACCGCGTGCCACGTCGACAAACGTCTTGCCGTCGAAATCGCTGAGGTAGCTCATCAGCCACTCGTCGATACGGTCGGTCAGCAGCAGCACTTCGATGCCTTTCTTGCGGAAGACTTCCAGGTGCGGGCTGTTCTTGACCTGCGCGTAGGTTTCGCCGGTGAGGTAATAGATCTTGTCCTGACCTTCCTTGGCGCGCGCCAGGTAGTCAGCCAGACCGACAACTTGCTCGCCGTCTTCGTCATGGGTCGATGCGAAACGCAGCAGCCCGGCGATTTTTTCCTTGTTGGCGAAATCCTCGGCCGGGCCTTCTTTCATGACCTGACCGAAGTTTTTCCAGAAGCCTTTGTATTGCTCAGGCTCGTTCTTCGCCAGTTTTTCCAGCATGTCGAGTACGCGCTTGGTCAGCGCCGACTTCATCGAGTCGATGATCGGGTCTTTCTGCAGGATTTCCCGCGACACGTTCAGCGACAGATCGTTGGAGTCGACCACACCCTTGATGAAGCGCAGGTACAACGGCAGGAACGACTCGGCCTGATCCATCACGAACACACGCTGCACGTACAGCTTCAGGCCTTTCGGCGCCTCACGCTGGTACAGGTCGAACGGTGCGCGGGCCGGCACGTACAGCAGCGAGCTGTATTCGAGCTTGCCTTCGACTTTGTTGTGGCTCCAGGCCAACGGGTTTTCAAAGTCATGGGCGATGTGCTTGTAGAACTCCTGGTATTCCTCATCCTTCACTTCGGTGCGAGGACGGGTCCACAGGGCACTGGCGCGGTTGACGGTTTCCCACTCAACGGCTGGCGGCTCTTCGCCTTCGGCTGCGGTGACTTCTTTCGGCAGTTCGATCGGCAGGGCAATGTGATCGGAGTACTTCTTGATGATGTTGCGCAGACGCCAACCATCGGCGAACTCGTCTTCCGCCGCTTTCAGGTGCAGGACAATGCGAGTGCCGCGCTCAGGTTTTTCGATCGTGGCAACTTCGAACTCACCCTCGCCTTTCGACGACCAGTGCACGCCTTCGCTGGCAGGTGTGCCGGCGCGACGGCTGTACACGTCAACCTGGTCTGCAACGATGAAGGCCGAGTAGAAACCGACGCCGAACTGACCGATCAGGTGAGAATCCTTCTTCTGATCGCCCGAGAGGTTTTTCATGAAATCGGCAGTGCCCGACTTGGCGATGGTGCCCAGGTGGGTGATCACATCGTCACGGTTCATGCCGATACCGTTGTCTTCGAGGGTGACGGTTTTGGCGTCTTTGTCGAAGCTCACACGGATTTTCAGGTCTGCGCCACCTTCGAGCAACTCAGGCTTGGCCAAGGCTTCGAAGCGTAGCTTGTCTACAGCGTCAGAGGCGTTCGAGATCAATTCGCGAAGGAAGATTTCCTTGTTGGAATACAGCGAATGGATCATGAGGTGCAGCAGTTGCTTCACCTCGGTCTGGAAGCCCAGGGTTTCCTTTTGAGTTTCCACACTCATGGTCATCAAACTCCAATCAGATGGCATTGGCCGCGACCCGAATGGTCTGCGGCGGGTTGTCATCAGAGTTTGGGGCAGTGTTCAGGATTTCAAGGGGTCATCGATTTTGAAGTGCGCACGGGCAGTGGCAATCGGTTCATTTTCGGTGCTTTGCCATGCTGTGACCGCGACATTAGCGACTCGCCGCCCCTGCCGGCAGACCTCGCACTTGGCCCAAGTGTCGCGAAATTGCCCGGCTCGCAGGTAATCGAGGGAAAAGTCGATGATCTTCGGCACGCCCGGCGCACCGGTAAAAATCAATAAATGCAGGGCAGCGGCCAGCTCCATGAACCCGGCAATAACGCCGCCGTGGATCGCCGGCAATAAAGGGTTACCAATGTTGTCCTTGTTCGCCGGGAGCTTGAAAAGCAACTCATCACCGACCCGTGAGCATTCGATGCCGATCAGCCCGGCGTAGGGGATCAACTTCAGCAGCGGCGCGTAGTCACCCTGTTCGTGGGCCTGTTGCAGTTGATCCTTCAATTCATCACTCATTGACCTTCCCCCTTGATCGCACCGCCGAAACCTTTGGTGCCCCTGAGCCCCTTCCCCATACGCATGAACGTGCCAACGACATGGGCGATCGGCTGTCCGGGATCATCCTGATAAGCAAAGCCGCGAGCGAAGATCACATCGGTCGTTACCCGGTAGCACTGAGCGAAGCCATAAACATCTTTGCCGGGTTCAGCGGCGTGCATGTAGTCGATGCGCAGATCAAGAGTCGGGCAAACCTCGAACTCCGGTAGTACACACAAAGTGGACATCCCGCAGGCCGTGTCCATCAACGAGGTGATTGCCCCGCCATGAATCACCCCGGTTTGCGGATTGCCCACGATTTTCGGGCTGTACGGCAGGATAACCGTGAGCCCTTCGGTAGAGGCGCTGTGCACCTGCAAACCAAGAACCTGACAGTGACGCAACGCCGACAGAAATCGTGTCGCACGCTCAAAAACGGGGTGGTCAGCCATTTGATAATTACTCTCGTTAAATCCATTTGCCAGTAGTAGGAAACACAGCAAAAGTTCCGCAGCAAAACAAACTTATATATCTGAAACAAATGAGGAACTTAACCCTCAGGCGTGAGCTCTTAAGGCCAGTAGTTATTTTCCATAAGGAGAAACACCCCATGCGTAAGACTTTAGCTATTGCCTTGATGTTGACCGCGTCCCTCGGTCTCGCTGCCTGCGATAAAAAATCCGAGGACAAAGCTCAAGATGCCAAAGAACATGCTGAACAAGCTCAACAAGACATGAGCAAAGCTCAGGATAAAGTGAACGACGCAGCAAAAGAAAACGCCGAAGCCGCCAAAGATCAGGCGGAATCGAACGAAGCTGCGAAAGACGAAGCTGCCAAGACGCAATAAATCGCCTCTTGATGCAGAAAAAGAAAACCCGCCAAGTGCGGGTTTTCTTTTGCCTGTTACTTTTCGGTAATGCGCTGTTAAAGCAACACCGTTCTAAAAGTCGGACTAATCATCAATAACAACGAACACAATAAACCGATTCCCCAGACCAGGCTGCGCAGTCGCGGCAGGTCAGCCAGGTAAAACCACAGGTAGATGATCCGGGCTATTACAAAAATGATTGCCAATGTATCGATCAACCACCCCGCCGTTTGCGTGGTATGCGCCATCAGCACGCCTACCGAAAACAACATGAACGCTTCAATACTGTTCTGGTGAGCCGCCAGCGCCCTGGCGCCGTAACCGGTGAGCTGCGCCTGCTGTTGGCGCGGCAGGTGATTGTTGTAACCACCCTGCTCTTTCATGGCCTTGGCCACCGGCATACGCGCGATGTAAATCAACAGCGCACTGATAAACACACACCAGAATGGAATACTCATCAAGCAGCTTCCTTGTTCGCCTCGGGGATGGGCGCCTCTGTAGGGGTATACACCATTACATCGAGGACGTCGGAATGAAATTCGCGGCGGTATAACACCACCACGACCCCGGCGCTCATCATCATGAACAGCCAGGGGCTGACGAACCACGCCAGCATGCTCATGCCGAAGTAATAGGAGCGCAGGCCAAAGTTGAACTGGTTGGCCGCCATCGAAATCACCCGCGCCGCCCGCAAAGCGAAGGCCTTGCGCTCCTGCTCCGAGACTTGTCGCTCACCGATCATGGGCGCCGAGCCCACCAGAATCGCCGCAAAGTTGTACTGACGCATGCACCAACTGAACGTGAAGAACGCATAGACGAACACCAGGGCCAGACACAGCAACTTGATCTCTGACATGCCTTGCGACGCCTGCTGCACCATCGGAATATCCGCCAGCAACGACACCGCCCGCTCGGAAGCACCAAGCACGGTGAGAATACCGGCGAGAATAATCAGGGTACTGGAGGCGAAGAACGAGGCGTTGCGCTCCAGATTGCCGATCACGCTAGCGTCCGCGATGCGGTTGTCGCGCAGCAACATGCGGCGCATCCAGTCTTCACGATACAGGTGCAGCACGCTGGCCAGGCAAGCGGTGTCGCGAGCCTTCCAACTGGCGTATCGGGTGTAACCGCCCCAGCAGATGACAAACCAGAGTGCGGCGAGCAAATGGATCAGGTTAGCTTGGATGAACGACATGCAATTCCTTGTCAAATATGAGCACTTTATCGGGGGGAGCGGGTTTGCTCGCTCCCACCAGAATCGATGTAATCGTTCGACGTTAGCTCAGGAAAAAAGACACTGCCTGATGTTCATAAAAAATGCCCCGTATCGATTGATACGGGGCATTTCTGTTTAATCGCCCAAGACCCGCTTGTGGCGGGTCAGGAAACGTCAGGCAATGGCTTCACTACGCTTGCCCAGCACGCGATCGCAGATCACTGCAACCACCAGGGTCATCACACACGGCACCAGCCACGCCAGGCCCTGTTCACTCAGTGGCAGATGCGACAGTTGCGATGGCAGCCAGTCGGCCAGACCGGCGCCTTTCAGAGCGTCGATGCAGCCAAACACGAAGGACACCAGCATCACTGGGCCGATGATACGGCCGTGCTCATGCCAGAAATCTTTGCAGAAGCTCAGCGCTACCAAAACGATGCATGGCGGGTAGATCGCGGTCAGCACCGGAATGGAGAAGGCGATCAATTTGGTCAGGCCCAGGTTGGACACCAGCAGCGAGAACGCCGCCAGAATGATCACCAGCGTCTTGTAGGACAGTGGCAGCACTCGGCTGAAGTATTCGGCACACGCGCAGGTCAGGCCCACGGCCGTCACCAGACACGCCAACGAGATCAGCACCGCAAGGAAACCGCTGCCCAGGGAGCCAAAGGTGTGTTGCACATAAGCGTGCAGTACCGCAGCGCCATTGGTGGCACCAACGGCTACTTCGTGGCTGCCGGAACCAAGACGGAACAGGCTGATATACACCAGCGCCAGACCGACACCGGCAATGAGTCCGGCGATGATCGCATAACGGGTGATCAGCGCAGGCGACTCGACACCACGGGAGCGGATCGCGTTAACGATGACGATGCCGAACACCAGCGCACCGAGGGTATCCATGGTCAGGTAACCATTGATGAAACCCTGGGAGAACGGTGCAGCCACATATTCCGGAGTACCGCTACCGATATCTCCCGCGGGCAAGGCGAATGCAGCGATGCCCAGTACCGCCAGTGCAATGATCTTCAACGGCGCGAGGAAGCGACCTACGGTGTCGAGCAGACGGCCCGGATACAGCGAGATGAAGAACACCAGCAGGAAGTACACGGAACTGTAGAGGAACAGCGCCAGCGGGCTCTCGCCAGTCAGTGGCGCCAGACCCACTTCGAACGACACGGTCGCGGTCCGCGGTGTGGCGAACAATGGACCGACCGCCAGGTAGCAAGCGGCCGCCAGCACACCGCCGGCAATCTTGCCGATCGGGCTGCTCAACGTGTCCATTGCGCCGCCGACCTTGGCCAGCGCAATGACGGTGACCACCGGCAAACCGACCGCCGTGATCAGGAAGCCCAGTGCCGCCATCCAGACGTGAGGTCCGGCCTGCAAGCCGACGATCGGCGGAAAAATGATATTGCCAGCCCCAACGAACAGGGCAAATGTCATAAAACCAAGTGCCAGGATGTCCTGACCTTTCAAAACTTTCATTAAGGAAATACCACACTACTGAATCGGAATTTAGAGGGGGATTGCCCTGTGGGATTAGGGAAATGCTGTCGATCCGTATGGGACTGACCCGTATAGCGCGTTGCATGCCTTGTGGGCGGCAGACGCAAAAATGGCGGCTAGCCTAACGAATTTGGCTTACAAACGCACTGTTTGAGGGCGAACTATCCGATACGCGACGTTTCCGCGTCGCGTTTTTGCATGTAATTGGGTGGATGCCTATAAATAGCCACCATCGACTCAAATGCCAGAATCGACAAAGGCCACCCGGAGGTGGCCTTTGTTTGGTGAAGCGTCAGCTAAGCGCGAGGCTTACTTGACAGCCCAACCAGTCAGCTCGGCCAGGGCCTTGCCGATGTCTGCCAGCGAACGCACGGTTTTAACGCCTGCGTCTTGCAGAGCAGCGAATTTCTCGTCTGCAGTGCCTTTGCCGCCAGAGATGATTGCGCCAGCATGGCCCATGCGCTTGCCCGGAGGAGCAGTCACACCAGCGATGTAGGAAACAACCGGCTTGGTCACGTGTGCCTTGATGTAGGCAGCCGCTTCTTCTTCAGCCGAACCGCCGATCTCACCGATCATCACGATCGCTTCGGTCTTCGGGTCTTCCTGGAACAGCTTCAGGATGTCGATGAAGTTCGAACCCGGGATCGGGTCACCACCGATGCCGACGCAAGTCGACTGACCGAAACCGGCGTCAGTGGTCTGCTTCACAGCTTCGTAGGTCAGGGTGCCGGAACGGGAAACGATACCGACCTTGCCTGGCAAGTGAATGTGACCTGGCATGATGCCGATCTTGCATTCGCCTGGGGTGATCACGCCTGGGCAGTTAGGGCCGATCAGGACTACGCCCAGTTCGTCGCACTTAACTTTAGCGTCCAGCATGTCCAGGGTAGGAATGCCTTCGGTGATGCAGACGATCAGCTTGATACCGCCGAAAGCAGCTTCCAGGATCGAATCTTTGCAGAAAGGAGCCGGAACGTAGATCACGCTGGCGGTAGCGCCAGTGGCAGCTACGGCGTCTTTAACGGTGTTGAACACTGGCAGACCCAGGTGCTCGGTGCCGCCTTTGCCCGGAGTTACGCCACCAACCATCTTGGTGCCGTATTCGATGGCTTGCTGGGTGTGGAAACTACCTTGCGAACCGGTAATACCCTGGCAGATAACTTTGGTGTCTTTATTGATCAGGACGCTCATTATTTGCCCTCCGCAGCTTTGACAACTTGTTGAGCAGCGTCGGTCAGGCTGGTAGCAGCGATGATGTTCAAACCGCTTTCTGCCAGTACTTTAGCGCCCAGCTCAGCGTTGTTGCCTTCAAGGCGAACAACAACCGGGATTTTCACGCCGACTTCTTTCACAGCGCCGATGATGCCTTCGGCAATCATGTCGCAGCGAACGATGCCGCCGAAGATGTTGACCAGCACTGCAGCGACGTTAGTGTCGGACAGGATGATCTTGAACGCTTCGGTCACGCGTTCTTTGGTAGCGCCACCACCTACGTCGAGGAAGTTGGCTGGCTTGCCGCCATGCAGGTTGACGATGTCCATGGTACCCATGGCCAGACCGGCACCGTTGACCATGCAGCCGATGTTGCCTTCCAGTGCTACGTAGTTCAGTTCGAACTTGGCGGCGTGCGCTTCGCGCGGATCGTCTTGCGACGGATCGTGGAAAGTCTTCAGCTTAGGCTGACGGTACATGGCGTTGGCGTCGATGTTGATCTTGGCGTCCAGGCAGTGCAGATCGCCGTCAGCCTTGATCACCAGCGGGTTCACTTCCAGCAGAGCCAGGTCGTGATCCTTGAACAGTTTGGCCAGACCTACGAAGATCTTGGCGAACTGAGCAACCTGCTTGCCTTCCAGACCCAACTGGAATGCCAGCTCGCGCCCCTGGAATGGCTGAGCGCCAACCAGTGGATCGATAGTGGCTTTCAGAATTTTTTCTGGAGTGTCGTGAGCGATTTTCTCGATGTCCACGCCACCTTCGGTGGAAGCCATGAACACGATGCGACGGCTCGAACGGTCAACGACAGCGCCCAGGTACAGCTCTTTAGCGATATCAGTGCACGATTCAACCAGGATCTTGGTGACTGGCTGGCCATTGGCGTCAGTCTGGTAAGTCACCAGACGCTTGCCCAGCCACTGCTGTGCGAAGGCTTTGGCGTCTTCTTTGCTGCGAACCAGCTTAACGCCGCCCGCTTTACCGCGACCACCGGCGTGAACCTGGGCTTTGACAACCCACTCGTTGCCGCCGATTTTGTCGCAAGCTTCTGCTGCTGCTTCCGGGGTGTCTACTGCGTAACCAGTGGAAACTGGCAGGCCGTATTCAGCGAACAGCTGCTTACCCTGATACTCGTGAAGATTCATGCTTTTTACCGTCTTCGTTAGGTACTGCGCATTCGGCGCTGCGCTCTTGATGAGTGCCGCGCCACCTGTGACTGCTGCTTGCGTAGCTGAGCTACGCAAGACTGCGTCCAGCGGACATTCCGCGGTGAGACTTGCTCGCAAGGCTCACGACGGGCCGTTACCGCCGTGGTTTCTTATTGTCTGTTAACGCTTCTTGCGGTTGGCAATGTGGATGGCGCCGCCATTCACAGCCAGAGCAGCTTCGTGCAAGGCTTCAGACAGGGTCGGATGGGAGAAAACCATCATGCCCAGGTCTTCAGCACTGGTGCCGAACTCCATACCGATCGCGCCCTGCTGAACCAGCTCTGCAGCGCTCGGGCCAATCACGTGCACGCCCAATACGCGGTCAGTCTTGGCATCGGCGATGACCTTGACGAAACCACCGGTATCGTTGGCGGCCATGGCACGGCCGGAAGCGGCGAACGGGAAGGTGCCAACGTTAACTTCAACGCCTTCAGCTTTCAATGCCTGCTCGGTTTTGCCAACCCACGCGATTTCCGGGTGAGTATAAATAACCGAAGGGATCAGGTCATAGTTGATCTGAGCCTTGTGACCTTTGATGCGCTCGACAACCATGATGCCCTCTTCCGAGGCTTTGTGAGCCAGCATCATGCCGCGAACCACGTCGCCGATGGCGAAAACGCCCGGTACGGTGGTCGCACATTGATCATCAACGTGCACGAAACCGCGCTCGTCCAGGGTCACGCCGCTGTCGGCAGCCAGCAGATCAGTGGTCACCGGACGGCGACCAACGGCTACGATCAGCTTGTCGAAAGTGATGGTCTGTTCGCCGTTGGCATCGGTGTAGTTAACAACGACTTCGTCGCCGTTCACTTTCGAACCGGTCACGCGAGCACCCAGTTTGATGTCCAGACCCTGCTTGGTCAGGGTTTTCAGCGCTTCCTTGGAAACCGCGGTGTCCGCTGCCATCAGGAAGGTGTCCAGGGCTTCCAGGACAGTCACTTCTGCACCCAGACGCGACCATACCGAACCCAGTTCCAGACCGATCACGCCAGCGCCGATCACGCCCAGACGCTTAGGCACGGATTGGAATTCCAGCGCACCTGTCGAATCGACGATGACGTTCTGATCAACCGGAGCCGGTGGAATGTCGATCGGACGCGAACCTGGCGCCAGAATGACGTTTTCAGCTTCGATGACTTCAACCGAACCGTCCGGCTTGGTGACTTCGACTTTCTTGCCAGCCAACAGCTTGCCGTGGCCCTGGATCGAAGTAACGCCATTGGCCTTGAACAGAGTGGCAACGCCGCCGGTCAGGTTCTTGACGATGCCAGCCTTGCGGCCAACCATCGCAGCGACGTCCATTTTGACTTCGCCGGTCGAGATACCGTGAACGTTGAAGCTTTCTTTCGCTTCCTTGTATTTCCAGGAGCTGTCCAGCAGCGCCTTGGAAGGAATGCAGCCGACGTTCAGGCAGGTACCGCCCAGGGCTTGCTTGCCTTCGGCGTCGGTGTACTTCTCGATGCAGGCAGTGCTCAGACCCAGTTGTGCGGCCTTGATGGCAGCCACATAGCCACCAGGGCCAGCACCAATCACTACTACGTCAAATTTCTGCGACATTCAAAAAATCCTCTTTAGCGAAAAGCTTCAAGCCACAAGCTTCAAGCCAAGCCGCCCTTTCTTGCGGCTTGCTGCTCGAAGCTTGCAGCTGCTTCTATCAGATATCCAGCAACAGACGAGCCGGATCTTCCAGCAGGTTCTTGATGGTCACCAGGAAGGTCACAGCTTCTTTGCCATCGATCAGACGGTGATCGTAGGACAATGCCAGGTACATCATCGGACGGATAACGACCTGACCATTGATGGCCATAGGACGCTGGATGATGTTGTGCATGCCCAGAATAGCTGCCTGCGGCGGGTTGACGATCGGAGTCGACATCATCGAGCCGAAGGTACCACCGTTGGTGATGGTGAAGGTACCACCGGTCATCTCGTCCATCGACAGTTTGCCGTCACGGGCCTTCTTGCCGAAAGTGGCGATACCACCTTCGATTTCAGCCAGGCTCATCAGCTCGGCGTTACGCAGGACCGGTACAACCAGGCCGCGGTCGCTGGAAACGGCAACGCCGATGTCAGCGTAGCCGTGATAAACGATGTCGCCGCCGTCGATCGACGCGTTCACAGCCGGGAAGCGCTTCAGTGCTTCGGTGGCCGCCTTCACGAAGAAAGACATGAAGCCCAGGCGTACGCCGTTGTGGGACTTCTCGAACAGATCCTTGTACTTGGAACGCAGCGCCATGACTTCGGTCATGTCGACTTCGTTGAAAGTGGTCAGCATTGCCATGTTCGATTGAGCTTCAACCAGACGCTTGGCCACAGTGGCGCGAACGCGGGTCATCGGTACGCGCTTCTCGATGCGGTCGCCAGCGGCGAACACAGGAGCGGCGGCCGAAGGAGCAGCAGCCTTGGCAGGCGCGGCAGCCGGAGCGGCTTTCTTGGCAGCAACAGCAGCAACCACGTCTTCCTTGGTCACACGACCGCCCTTGCCGGTGCCGGCAACGGAAGCGATGTTGATGCCGTTTTCTTCAGCCAGCTTGCGAGCAGCCGGAGCAGCAACAGGATCGTCTTCGCCTTCGGCGGCAGCCGGGGCAACGGCAGCAGCGGCCGGAGCAGCAGCGGCGGCTGGAGCAGCGGCCGCAGCGCCGCCCGCTTCGATGGAGCCCAGGACTTCGTCGGACAGAACGGTGTCGCCTTCGTTCTTGACGATTGCGCCCAGCACGCCATCAGCAGTAGCCAGCACTTCCAGTACGACTTTGTCGGTTTCGATGTCAACGATCAGGTCGTCGCGCTTGACAGCGTCGCCCGGTTGTTTGTGCCAGGTGGCAACGGTGCCATCGGCAACCGATTCCGGGAAAGTGGGGGCTTTGATCTCGATAGCCATTATCTGTAGTTCCTTAAATTCGGTTTCAGGTGCGCGAAGGCGTTAAACGGTAAACGCGTCTTGCAGCAGTTTTTCCTGCTGCTCGGCGTGCATCGATGCATAACCACAAGCAGGTGCAGCAGAAGCATCACGGCCCGCGTACTCAAGTACGAGAGACTTGTTGTGATTGCTAACGATGCGGCGCATGTGGTGCTGGCTGCAGTACCAGGCACCCTGGTTCATCGGCTCTTCCTGACACCAAACGATATGTTTGAGGTTGGTGTACGGAGCCAGAACTTCGTTCAAGTCGTCCTCAGGGAATGGGTACAGCTGCTCGATACGCACGACGGCGATATCGTCACGGCCTTCGGCACGGCGTTTTTCCAGCAGGTCGTAGTAGACCTTGCCGCTACACAGAACAATGCGCTCGACCTTTTTCGGATCTTGAGCATCGATTTCCGGGATCACGGTCTGGAACGAACCTTCGGCCAGGTCTTCCAGCGTCGAGATGGCCAGCTTGTGGCGCAGCAGCGACTTCGGAGTCAAAACTACCAGTGGTTTGCGCAGCGGGCGGATCACCTGACGACGCAGCAAGTGGTAGATCTGCGCCGGAGTGGTCGGTACGCACACCTGAATGTTGTGCTCGGCGCATAGCTGCAGGTAACGCTCAAGACGTGCCGAACTGTGCTCAGGGCCCTGACCTTCATAACCGTGTGGCAGCAACATGGTCAGACCGCAGAGACGGCCCCACTTGTGCTCGCCGCTGGTGATGAACTGGTCGATAACAACCTGCGCACCGTTGGCGAAGTCGCCGAACTGGGCTTCCCAGATCACCAGCGCGTTTGGCGTGGTGGTCGAGTAACCGTATTCGAAGGCCAGCACCGCTTCTTCCGACAGGAAAGAGTCGTACAGGTCAAAGCGTGGCTGACCGTCGTACAGGTTCTGCAGCGGAATGTAGGTGCCCGCGTCTTTCTGATTGTGCAGAACAGCGTGACGGTGCGAGAACGTACCGCGGCCGATGTCCTGACCGGTCATGCGAATCGGGTGACCTTCAAACGCCAGGGTCGCGTACGCCATGGTTTCGGCGTAACCCCAGTTGATTGGCAGGCCGCCGGCTTGCATCTTCTGACGGTCTTCGTAGATCTTCGCAACCTGACGCTGAACCACGAAGCCTTCCGGAATTTCCAGCAGCTTGGCGGACAGTTCCTGCAGGGTTTTCAGATCGAAACGGGTGTCGTGACGTGCAGTCCAGGCGTGGCCCAGATACGGACGCCAGTCCACGAACAACTCTTTGTTCGGCTCTTTGACCAGCGATTTCACTACGTGCAGACCGTTGTCCAGCGCGTTGCGGTATTCGTCGACCTTCGCCTGAACACGCTCTGCATCAAGAGTACCGTCCTGAGTCAGACGATCGGCGTACAGCTCACGAGTGGTACGCTGTTTGGTGATCTGCTGATACATCAGAGGCTGGGTGCCGCTTGGCTCGTCGGCCTCGTTGTGGCCGCGACGACGGTAGCAGACCAGATCGATCACTACGTCACGCTTGAACTGCATGCGGTAGTCGATGGCCAACTGGGTCACGAACAACACGGCTTCCGGATCATCACCATTCACATGGAGAATCGGCGCCTGAATCATTTTCGCAACGTCGGTGGCGTACTCGGTGGAACGCGAGTCCAGCGGGTTGCTGATGGTGAAACCCACCTGGTTGTTGATCACGATGTGAACAGTACCGCCGGTTTTGAAACCGCGGGTCTGCGACATCTGGAAGGTTTCCATGACCACACCTTGACCTGCGAATGCAGCGTCACCGTGGATGGAGATCGGCAGAACCTTCTCGCCGGTCGAATCGTTACGACGATCCTGACGGGCACGAACCGAACCTTCTACCACCGGGGAAACGATTTCCAGGTGGGACGGGTTGAACGCCATGGCCAGGTGAACTTCACCACCGGTGGTCATTACGTTGGACGAGAAGCCCTGGTGATATTTAACGTCACCGGAACCCAACTCGACCTTCTTCTTGCCTTCGAACTCGTCGAACAGCTCGCGCGGGTTCTTGCCGAAGGTGTTGACCAGTACGTTCAGACGACCACGGTGAGCCATGCCGATGACGACTTCCTTGGTGCCGTAGGAACCGGAACGCTGGATCAGTTCGTCGAGCATCGGAATCAGGCTTTCGCCGCCTTCCAGACCGAAACGCTTGGTGCCCGGGTATTTGGTGCCCAGGTATTTTTCCAGGCCTTCACCGGCTGTCACGCGCTCAAGCAGGTGGCTCTTGATGTCGGCGGAGTATGTCGGACGACCACGCACGCTTTCCAGACGCTGCTGGAACCACTGGCGCTGCTCGGAATCGGTGATATGCGTAAATTCAGCGCCGATGGTGCGGCAATATGTCTGCTGCAACGCTTCGTGAATTTCGCGTAGGCTCGCTTCCTCTTTGCCGATGAACAGGTCGCCGGCACGGAAGGTCGTATCAAGATCGGCATTGGTCAAGCCGTAATGATTGATCGACAGGTCTGCAGGTGCAGGACGCTGCCACAGTCCCAGCGGGTCAAGCTGGGCTGCCTGGTGGCCACGCATACGGTAGGCCTGGATCAATCGCAGCACTTCAACTTGCTTCTTCTCGTGCTCACTGCTCACGCTGCCGGCGGAAACCGGTTGGGCGCGGCGCTGGTTCTTTGCCAGCAGCACGAAATGATCGCGAATTGTGGAGTGCGAAACATCAGTGGCAGAGTTGCCGTCGGCAGGCAACTTCTGAAAGTAGGTGCGCCACTCTTCTGGCACAGCGTTAGGGTCGTGCAGGTAGAGCTCATAAAGCTCTTCCACATAGGCAGCGTTTCCACCTGAAAGGTAGGCGCTGTTCCACATGCGCTGCATCACGCTTTCTTGCATGCTTGGTCACCCTCGGTTAGGGGAACACCATCGGCGCCAATACCGAGCAAACTTGCAGAAGTCCGAATGCAGCGACCAAAACAAGCCACTTAGGATCACGCTGATAGTCCGGGTACCAGCCCGGATGCCCCTGCTTGTCTCATTTCTTCAAAATAAGAGCCGCAGCTTATGGCTGCTGCTCTGGTTATAGCCATGACGCGGGTTGAAGCCCGCGCCACAGCCTCTACGGTGCAGCGGTTACAGCAGCTGAATCACACGCCGCTCGAAAGCAGCATGTTACGGATGTGACCGATGGCCTTAGTCGGGTTCAGGCCTTTGGGACATACGTTGACGCAGTTCATGATGCCCCGGCAGCGGAATACGCTGAACGGGTCATCGAGCGAAGCCAGACGTTCGCTGGTCTTGGTGTCACGGCTGTCTGCCAGGAAGCGGTAGGCTTGCAGCAGAGCAGCAGGACCCAGGAACTTGTCCGGATTCCACCAGAAGGACGGGCAAGAGGTCGAGCAGCAAGCACACAGGATGCACTCGTACAGACCGTCGAGCTTTTCACGCTCTTCTGGCGACTGCAGACGCTCGATGGCCGGAGCCGGCGTGTCGTTCTGCAGGTAAGGCTTCACCTTCTCGTATTGCTTGTAGAAGATGCTCATATCGACGACCAAGTCACGGATAACCGGCAAACCTGGCAACGGACGAACAATCAACTTATTACCTTTCACAACGGCAGACAGCGGCGTGATGCACGCCAGACCGTTTTTGCCGTTGATGTTCATGCCATCGGAGCCACAGACGCCTTCACGGCAGGAGCGACGATAGGAGAAACCCTCGTCCTGCTCTTTGATCAGGGCCAGCACGTCCAGCACCATCAGGTCTTTACCACCGGTATCGACCTGGAATTCCTGCATGAACGGCGCGGCGTCCTGATCAGGGTTGTAGCGATAAACACTGACTTGCAACATGGCGGCCACCCTTAATAAGTCCGGACTTTAGGTTCGAAAGTCGGAACAGTCTTCGGCGAGAAGTTAACAGCACGCTTGGTGACGCGCTTGTCACCCGGGAAGTACAGGGTGTGGCACAGCCAGTTTTCGTCGTCACGATCTTCGAAGTCTTCACGGGCGTGCGCGCCGCGTGACTCTTTACGAACTTCGGCAGCGATGGCAGTCGCCTCAGCCACTTCCAGCAGGTTTTGCAGTTCCAGCGCTTCGATACGCGCAGTGTTGAACGCCTGCGACTTATCGTTGATCTTCACGTTAGCGATACGCTTACGCAGGTCGGCCAGTTGTGCGATGCCTTTCTGCATGTATTCGCCAGTACGGAACACACCGAAGTAGTTCTGCATGCAGCTTTGCAGCTCGCGACGCAGGGTTGCCACGTCTTCGCCATCAGTACGGTTGTTCAGTGAATTCAGGCGCGACAGGGCCGCTTCGATATCGGCTTCGGTAGCGTCGTCGTATTCGATGCCATCGGTCAGTGCCTTCTCGAGGTGCAGGCCGGCAGCGCGACCGAATACCACCAGATCGAGCAACGAGTTGCCGCCCAGACGGTTGGCACCATGAACCGATACGCAAGCCACTTCACCGACCGCGAACAGACCAGGAATGACCTGATCCACGCCTTCGTCGTTCTGGGTGATCGCCTGGCCATGAATGTTGGTGGGAACGCCGCCCATCATATAGTGGCAAGTTGGTACAACCGGAACGGGAGCAACAACCGGATCAACGTGCGCAAAAGTCTTCGACAACTCGCAAATGCCTGGCAGACGGCTGTGCAGCACTTCCTCGCCCAAGTGGTCGAGTTTGAGCATTACGTGGTCGCCATTCGGACCGCAACCGTTGCCGGCGATGATTTCTTTAACCATCGAGCGAGCAACCACGTCACGACCGGCAAGGTCTTTGGCGTTCGGAGCATAACGCTCCATGAAACGCTCGCCGTGCTTGTTGATCAGGTAACCACCTTCACCACGGCAACCTTCTGTAACCAGTACACCGGCACCGGCGATACCGGTCGGGTGGAACTGCCACATTTCGATATCTTGCACGGGTACACCAGCACGCAGAGCCATGCCGACGCCGTCACCGGTGTTGATCAGGGCGTTGGTGGTGGAAGCGTAGATACGGCCTGCACCGCCGGTCGCCAACACGGTGGCTTTGGCGCGAATGTAGGAGGTTTCGCCAGTTTCGATGCAGATTGCGATCACACCGACGAAATCGCCTTCCTGGTTTTTCACCAGATCGACAGCGTAGTACTCGTTCAGGAACGTGGTACCGGCTTTCAGGTTGCCCTGATAAAGGGTGTGCAGCAGCGCGTGGCCAGTACGGTCGGAGGCTGCGCAAGTCCGTGCAGCCTGACCGCCCTTGCCGTAGTCCTTGGACTGACCGCCGAACGGACGCTGATAGATACGGCCTTGTTCGGTACGCGAGAACGGCAGACCCATGTGGTCCAGTTCGAAAACCGCGGCCGGGCCTTCCTGACACATGTATTCGATAGCGTCCTGGTCACCGATGTAGTCGGAGCCCTTGACGGTATCGTACATGTGCCAGCGCCAGTCATCGTTCGGGTCGGCGGACGCGATCGCGCAGGTGATGCCGCCTTGGGCGGATACAGTGTGCGAACGGGTCGGGAACACCTTGGTGATCACGGCAGTCTTGTGACCACCTTGCGCCAGTTGCAGCGCTGCGCGCATGCCGGCACCGCCACCACCAATAATGATGGCGTCGAAAGAAATCGTTGGAATGTTAGCCATGAATCAGATACCCCAGAGAATCTGCACACCCCAGACGAAGTAGGCGAACATTGCAACGCCGCATACTGCCTGGAAAAGGAAACGTACTGCAGTCGCGGACTTGCCCAGCGCCATCGGCGTCAGGTAGTCGGTCGCGATGGTCCACATGCCGACCCAGGCGTGAGCGCCCAGAGCCACTAGTGCCAGCAGACTGAAGATACGCATCCCGTTGTGGCTGAACAGGCCGTGCCATTGGTCAAAGCCAATGCCCGGATTCACTGCGAGATAGCCGATCAGGAAAATGAAATAAGCCGCGAGAACAACCGCAGACACACGTTGCGCCATCCAGTCATAGAGGCCCGAACGCGAAAGGTTCGTAACGCTGGTTACCATATCCAAACTCCTGCCAGAACGATCAACACCACGGAAACCGCGATGATAATTTTCGAGCCCAGGCGGCCGCCTTCCAGCGTCTCACCGATGCCCATATCCATAATCAAGTGGCGCACACCGGCTACCAGGTGATACAGAAGAGCGGAGAGCAGACCCCATGCTACGAACTTGGCCAGCGGACTGGTCAAGCATGCCTTCACCTCGGCGAAACCTTCCTCGGAACCCAGGGATTTGCCCAATGCATAAAGCATGAAGCCCAAGCCCAGGAAGAGAATGATGCCGGAAACACGGTGAAGAAACGACGTAACGCCGGTGATGGGGAGTTTGATGGTCCTTAGGTCTAGGTTTACAGGTCGTTGGCTTTTCACGGCTTTTTTTTCACACTGAAGAGCCCCTAACAATCAGGGCAAAGTTGTTGGGGAGTGCACTGGTCAGGTAACCACCACCCAGGGATGCGACCCCCAATAAAGCAGGCCCAAAAGCCCTTGGCGGTCGGTGGCCGAGTATAGACAGTTAGGCTACTAATGACAACGCAATCACCTACCCCCAATAGCTGATTGCACAACTTGCATAAAAGGCGTAAATGGCAGTCAATTTCGAGGAAAAAGTGCACTTAAAGCCTTCTGGAGCAAGACTTTAGGCAAATTGACATTCAAATTTATCTCACTATAGTGGTGCGGGCCCTGCGTGGGGGGTCTGTCTGATGGTTCAAGCATAAATAGGAGGCCACATGGCTGACAAAAAAGCGCAGTTGATCATCGAGGGCGCAGCCCCCGTCGAGCTGCCCATTTTAACCGGCACCGTTGGTCCCGATGTTATTGATGTTCGGGGCCTGACGGCCACGGGCCGCTTCACTTTCGACCCGGGTTTCATGTCGACCGCTTCGTGCGAATCGAAGATTACCTATATCGACGGCGACAACGGCATTCTGTTGCACCGCGGCTACCCGATCGAACAGCTGGCTGCAAAGTCGGACTACCTCGAAACCTGCTATCTGCTGCTCAACGGCGAACTGCCGACGACAGAACAGAAAGCCCAGTTCGTCAGCACCGTGAAAAACCACACCATGGTTCACGAGCAGCTGAAAACCTTCTTCAACGGCTTCCGTCGCGACGCCCACCCGATGGCCGTCATGTGCGGTGTAGTCGGCGCCCTCTCGGCCTTCTACCACGACTCCCTGGACATCAATAACCCGCAGCATCGCGAAATTTCCGCGATCCGTCTGGTTGCCAAGATGCCGACCCTGGCAGCGATGGTTTACAAGTACTCCATGGGCCAACCCATGATGTACCCGCGCAACGACCTGACGTACGCGGAAAACTTCCTGCACATGATGTTCAACACCCCGTGCGAGATCAAACCGATCAGCCCGGTACTCGCCAACGCCATGGACAAGATCTTCATCCTCCATGCCGACCACGAGCAGAACGCATCGACGTCCACCGTACGCCTGGCAGGCTCTTCGGGTGCCAACCCGTTCGCCTGTATCGCCGCCGGTATCGCCGCACTGTGGGGCCCTGCTCACGGCGGTGCGAACGAAGCCGTTCTGACCATGCTTGACGAGATTGGCGATGTTTCCAACATCGACAAATTCATCGCCAAGGCCAAGGACAAGAACGATCCGTTCAAACTGATGGGCTTCGGTCACCGGGTTTACAAAAACCGCGACCCACGCGCAACAGTCATGAAGCAGACCTGCGACGAAGTGCTGAAAGAACTGGGCATCACCAACGATCCGCAACTCGAACTGGCCATGCGCCTGGAAGAGATCGCCCTGACCGATCCATACTTCATCGAACGCTCTCTGTACCCGAACGTCGACTTCTACTCGGGGATCATCCTCAAGGCGATCGGCATTCCGACCAGCATGTTCACCGTGATCTTCGCTTTGGCGCGGACTGTCGGCTGGATCTCCCACTGGAAAGAAATGCTCTCCAGCCCGTACAAGATCGGCCGTCCGCGCCAGCTGTACACCGGCTACGAGTCGCGTGACATCACCAAGCTGGAAGACCGCAAATAAGACTTGTCTTGCGATAACGTCTTGAAGTTGCACCGGGAACGGCCTCTTATATAGAGGCCGTTTTTGTCTGTCTGGGGTTTGGGGGGGGGGGCATATCCGTTGCCGCGGTAACGGCCTCCTATGGTTTCGCTCTTACAGCGAGCCACTGTTTCCAAACGTGACCCGCCGTAAGGGCGCAGCCCTGGAAGCCGTTACCGCAGCAACGGATATAAACACACCATCAACAGACAACACGCCCACAAAAAATGCCCCGATCTCTCAACCGGGGCATTCAGCACAACCTATACAACCATCAAGCGATCAGTGCGAAACCGCCCCACTCGCCCCCAACCCCGTCTGCGAACGCACAAACTGCGGGAAGAACAGCGCCCGCTCGTTATCCGCCGCCGCCGACTTGTCGGTGATCGAGAAGAACCAGATCCCGACAAAAGCAATGACCATCGAGAACAGCGCCGGGTACTCGTACGGGAAGATCGCCTTCTCGTGATGCAGGATTTGCACCCAGATGGTCGGGCCAAGCACCATCAGGCCTACCGCACTCAACAGCCCCAGCCAGCCGCCGATCATCGCGCCGCGAGTGGTCAGCTTCTTCCAGTACATCGAAAGCAGCAGGACCGGGAAGTTACAGCTCGCCGCGATGGAGAACGCCAGGCCAACCATGAACGCGATGTTCTGGCTTTCGAACAGGATGCCCAGGCCGATGGCCAGAACACCCAGTGCGATGGTGGTGATCTTCGAAACGCGGATCTCGTCCTTATCGTTAGCCTTGCCCTTCTTGATCACGCTGGCATACAGGTCATGCGACACCGCCGAAGCACCGGCCAGGGTCAGACCCGCCACAACCGCCAGAATGGTCGCAAACGCCACGGCCGAGATGAAGCCAAGGAAAACACTGCCACCCACCGCGTTAGCCAGGTGCACCGCCGCCATGTTGTTGCCGCCGAGCAAAGCGCCCGCCGCATCTTTGAACGCAGGGTTGGTGCTGACCAGCAGAATCGCGCCGAAGCCGATGATGAAGGTCAGGATGTAGAAGTAACCAATGAAACCGGTCGCATACAGCACGCTCTTACGCGCTTCCTTGGCGTCACTCACGGTGAAGAAACGCATCAGGATATGCGGCAGGCCTGCGGTACCGAACATCAGCGCCAAAGCGAGAGAAAACGCCGAGACCGGATCTTTCACCAGGCCGCCAGGGCTCATGATCGCTTCACCTTTGGGGTGAACCTTGATTGCCTCGGAGAACAGCATGTTGAAGTCGAAGTTGACGTGCTTCATGACCATCAACGCCATGAAAGTAGCACCGGACAGCAACAGCACAGCCTTGATGATCTGCACCCAAGTGGTCGCCAGCATGCCGCCGAACAGCACATACATGCACATCAGGATACCGACCAGAATCACCGCAACGTAGTAATCGAGACCGAACAGCAACTGGATCAGCTTGCCGGCACCGACCATTTGCGCGATCAGGTAGAACGCCACCACCACCAGCGAACCGCAGGCAGACAGGGTGCGGATCTGGGTTTGCCCGAGGCGATAGGACGCCACATCGGCAAAGGTGTACTTACCCAGGTTACGCAGACGCTCGGCGATCAGGAACAGAATGATCGGCCAGCCCACCAGGAAGCCGATCGAGTAGATCAACCCATCGTAGCCGGAGGCAAACACCAGCGCGGAAATCCCCAGGAAAGACGCGGCCGACATGTAGTCACCAGCAATCGCCAGACCGTTCTGGAAACCGGTGATCTTGCCACCCGCCGCGTAGTAGTCGGCCGCCGAATTGTTGCGCTTGGACGCCCAGTAGGTGATGCACAGGGTCGCGCCGACGAACACCACGAACATGGCGATCGCGGAAACGTTGAGCGGTTGTTTGTGGACTTCGCCGGTCAAGGCTTCTGCGGCCCAGACTGCCGGAGCGAACGCTGCGATGCTCAAAAGAGCCAGTAGACGCCGGATCATTGCTGAGCCTCCTTGAGAATCGCATTGTTCAGGTCGTCAAACTCGCCATTGGCGCGGCGCACGTAGATAGCGGTCAGGACGAAAGCCGAGACAATCAGCCCGACACCGATCGGGATGCCCCAGGTGATCGAAGATTCAGGACTGAGCTTCGCCCCGAGCACTTGCGGCGCATAGGCGATCAGAAGAATGAATCCCGAGTAGAGCCCGAGCATGATCGCCGAGAGTATCCAGGCGAACTTTTCCCTTTTCTGCACCAGCTCCTTGAAGCGCGGGCTGTTTTGAATCGAGAGGTAAATGCTGTCGTTCATTGTTTTTATCCTCGCAGCACAGATTATTGTTGGAACAATACTCACTGTATGCGGCTGCGAGCCAGGTTCCAGACGACCTTAGTAGTAGAACGCCATGACGTACTTGCCAATTTCAGGTACACACAAAACAACTGTGGGAGCGGGCTTGCTCGCGAAAGCGTCGTGTCAATCAACACATCAGTCGACTGACAGACCGTTTTCGCAAGCAAGCCCGCTCCCACAGGGTTAGACGGTGAAGTGTTTATTTAGTCCATTCAGCTACGCGATCCGGGTGCTTGGCGACCCAATCTTTCGCCGCAGCTTCAGGTTTGGCACCATCCTGAATCGCCAGCATGACCTCGCCGATTTCGTCTTTCGACGCCCACTGGAAGTTCTTCAGGAACTTGACCACTTCCGGTGCCTTGGCATCCAGCTCTTTGCTGCCGATGCTGTTCACGGTTTCAGCTGCGCCATAAACGCCTTTCGGGTCGTCGAGGAAGCGCAGTTTCCACTTGGCGAACATCCAGTGCGGGACCCAACCGGTGACGGCGATGGATTCTTTTTTCTTCTCGGCACGGGTCAGCTCGGCGATCATGCCGGCGCCGGAACTGGCCTTGAGACTATATTTGTCCAGACCGTAATCCTTGATGGCCTGATCGGTCTTGAGCATCACGCCTGAACCGGCGTCGATGCCGACGATGCGATTTCTGAAGCTGTCATCGGTTTTCAGATCTTCGATCGACTTGGCCTTCACATACTCCGGCACGATCAGGCCGATTTTCGCATCCTTGAAGTTCGGGCCGTAATCGACGACCAGATCCTTGTTTTTTGCCCAGTATTCGCCGTGGGTGACCGGCAGCCAGGCCGAGAGCATGGCGTCGAGTTTGCCGGTGGCAACGCCCTGCCACATGATCCCGGTGGCGACGGCTTGCAGTTTTACGTCGTAGCCGAGCTTCTGCTTGATCACTTCGGCGGCCACATGAGTGGTCGCGACGCTGTCGGACCAGCCGTCAACGTATCCGATGTTCAGGGTCTGTTTTTCAGCACTGGCAAATGTGGAACTCATCGCAAGCACCAGAGCGGCACCTGCGCCTAAAAGTCGTCGCATCTTCATCGTTACTTCCCCGAAATGCTGAGCCCGACGGATGCCGGGCATCGTCAACGTATTGTTATGGTGCACAGCGCCCCCATCACGCCTGACCGCAAACTCGTTCGAACATCAGCGGAGCACTGACGCTTTTGATCATCAACCCCACGCCTTCGACGACCTGCTCTGTCAGCGACCTCAAGGCAACGAGAAACGACATCAGAAGGCCATTAACCTTCTCTATATATAGATGACACCAGACAATCCGCCCGAACTTTGCATGTCAAAACCAAGGGCGCCCCTAACCCTATATAAATGCAGGTAACATGCGTCGCTTTGCAGCCACACGGCCTGACCATGTTCGCGACTTCGCGCTTTGCTTTTCTCCCCTATCTTTTCGCCTGCCTGCTGGGGCTGTTTGCACTGTGCGGCTTCTGGTACGGACTCGGTAAACCGGTGATCCTGCCGGATGCCGCCACCGCGACGCACAAACTGCAATGCGCGTCCTACACCCCGTTCGACAAAGACCAGTCGCCGTTCGACGTGCCGCTGAAACTGCGCCCGGAGCGCATGGACGCCGACCTTGCGCTGCTGGCGACGCGGTTTCAATGCCTGCGCACCTATTCCATGGCAGGGCTCGAGGCACTCCCCGACCTGGCGCGCAAACATGGCCTGAAATTGATGATCGGCGCCTGGGTCAACAGCAATCCGGTGGACACCGAGAAGGAAGTCGACCTGCTGATTGCTTGCGCCAACGCCAACCCGGACGTGGTCAGCGCGGTGATCGTCGGCAACGAAGCGTTGCTGCGTAAAGAAGTGACCGGCGGGCAACTGGTGAAGCTGATCAACAAGGTCAAAGGCCAGATCAAACAACCGGTGACTTACGCTGATGTCTGGGAGTTCTGGCAAAGGCATCCAGACATCGCCCCTGCCGTGGACTTCATAACGATCCACTTGCTGCCGTACTGGGAAGACCATCCATGGAACGTCGACGTGGCCTTGTCGCAAGTAGCCGCGATACGTCGCAGTTTCGGCAGCATGTTTGCACCAAAAGAAATAATGATCGGCGAAACGGGTTGGCCAAGCGAAGGCCGTCAACGCAAGACTGCCGTGCCGAGCCGGGAAAACGAAGCCAAATATATCCGCGGGTTTGTCGCGATGGCCGAGAAGGAAGGCTGGCATTACAACCTGATCGAAGCGTTTGACCAGCCATGGAAGCGCGGCAGCGAAGGTGCGGTGGGCGGGTATTGGGGGCTGTTCGATGCCGATCGTCAGGACAAGGGCATGCTCGCCGGGCCGGTGACGAATGTACCGTACTGGAAGGAATGGCTGGCCGTTGGCGGTTTGATTTTCCTCGGTACGCTGATCCTTGGCGGCCGCGTTCGCAATACTCGCTCAGCACTGGTATTGCCACTGCTGGGCGCCCTCGCCGGGTGCTCAATCGGTGCCTGGGGCGATATGGCCCGGGTCACCACGCGATTTGCCAGCGAATGGCTGTGGGTCGGACTGTTGACAGCGCTGAATCTGAAAGTACTGGCGCATGCCGCGCTGACATTGAGCGCGCGTACCGGCTGGCGTGAACGTGCTTTCAATCTGCTGGAGCGTCGCGCCGGCTGGCTGGTGGCCACAGCAGGTTTTGCAGCCGCGGTGATGATGCTGGAGATGGTGTTCGATGCGCGTTACCGCAGCTTTGCGAGCATGGCATTCATCCTGCCCGCGCTGGTGTACCTGTGCCGCCCGGTCAGCGTGCCGCGTCGGGAGATTGCTTTGCTGGCCCTTATCATCGGGGCCGGTATCGCACCGCAGTTGTTCGAGGAGGGGTTGCAGAACCAGCAGGCCTTGGGCTGGGCACTGGTCAGCGGCTTGATGGTGGCGGCATTGTGGCGATGCTTGCGGGTTCGCACTCGCTGATCTTCAGCGTCTGCGCCGGCCCCTTGGCGAGCAAGCCCGCCCCCACATTTGGACCTGACTGCACACAAATCCCTGTGGGAACGGGCTTGCCCGCGATGACTGATTGTCAGACGCCGCGAGATTGCCGGACCAGGCGCAACCCGGCAATCACCAGCGCAAACACCGCCAACGTGGTGTTGTACAGCGCCAGCGCCGGCAGCCCGAACACCAGCGCCAGCACCGCCAGCCACCACCCGGCCCTGCCCGGCAACACGAATCCGATCAATGCCGCACCCAACGCCGCCCAGCCCAACACCTTGAAGTGAGTCATCAGCCCCAGGCTGGAACGCATCTGGCACTCCCAGCGACTGGCCTCATCTACGCAGATGCCCACCCATTTGCCATCCTCCATGAAGCCGTATCGCGCGCCATAACTGGCGGCGAGCCATAACGGCAGCAGAACGAGCAACAGCATCACGGGCACGCGGCGGGACATGAATGACTCCAATCAACAAAAATCGGCGGCCAGCTTAATCTGCCGCCCGGCATACGCAAGCGCTAACAACAGTTAACTATTCATCCGCGCGATGCAAAGTGTATCGTCCGGCTACTATTACTCCGAATTCTGCCTGTTTGATGCCGCGGCATGGCACTTTGGCACAACCCCGGTGGTCATAGCCTGCGAACCTCATTCGGCACCTTCCTCTAAGGGATCCAGTCATGCTCCGTTCCTTGCGCTTCGCCGCGCTGTTCAGCGGCCTTATCTTGAGTGCGTCCGCACTGGCGGCGGATATCGACGCCGCCAGTTATGGCTACCCCCTGACCAACCCGTTCGAGGCGACCATCGCCACGACTCCGCCGGACCTGCGCCCGGAACTGCCACTGGACGACGACATCAATCAGTCCGACCGCAGCGTCACCTTGCGCCCGGAGCGGGCATTCATCCTGCCGGACAATTTCTGGGCGGTAAAAAAACTCACTTACCGCATCGCCACCCAGGACAAACCAGCACCGCTGATCTTCCTGATTGCCGGCACTGGTGCGCGTTATGACAGCACGCTCAACGAATACCTGAAAAAACTCTATTACAAGGCCGGCTATCACGTCGTGCAGTTGTCCTCACCGACCAGCTTCGACTTCATCAGCGCCGCGTCGCGCTTCGCCACACCGGGCGTGACCAAGGAAGACGCCGAGGACATGTACCGTGTGATGCAGGCTGTGCGGGCGCAAAATCCGAAACTGCCGGTCACTGACTACTACCTCACCGGCTACAGCCTCGGTGCGCTTGATGCGGCTTTCGTCGCGCATCTGGACGAAACCCGCCGCAGCTTCAATTTCAAAAAAGTCCTGCTGCTCAATCCGCCGGTCAACCTTTACACCTCGATCACCAACCTCGACAGGCTGGTACAGACCGAAGTCAAAGGCATCAACAACAGCACAACGTTCTATGAGTTGGTGCTGGGCAAATTGACCCGTTACTTCCAGCAGAAAGGTTACATCGACCTCAACGACGCCCTGCTCTACGACTTCCAGCAATCCAAACAGCACCTGACCAACGAACAGATGGCGATGCTGATTGGCACCTCGTTCCGTTTCTCGGCCGCCGATATTGCCTTCACCTCGGACCTGATCAACCGTCGCGGCCTGATCACCCCGCCGAAATTCCCGATCACCGAAGGCACCAGCCTCACGCCGTTCCTCAAGCGTGCACTGCAATGTGACTTCGATTGCTACCTGACCGAACAGGTGATCCCGATGTGGCGCGCGCGCACCGATGGCGGCAGCCTGTTGCAATTGATCGATCAGGTCAGTCTGTATGCGCTCAAGGATTACCTGCACGACAGCCCTAAAATCGCCGTGATGCACAACGCCGACGACGTGATCCTCGGCCCGGGCGACCTGGGCTTCCTGCGCAAAACCTTTGGCGATCGCCTGACCGTTTATCCACTGGGCGGCCATTGCGGCAACATTAACTACCGCGTCAACAGCGACGCCATGCTGGAGTTCTTCCGTGGCTAAATATCTCCTGCTGATAGCAGCACTCCTCTGTGCAGGCATGGCCCAGGCCGATAACAGCAAAGCCAATGCACCGGTGGTGGTCGACAGTGACGGTTTCAAGGAGCCGCTGTCCAAACTCAAATTCAACCCGGGGCTGGACCAACGCGAATTCGAGCGTTCCACGCTCAACGCGCTGAACGTGTATGACCCGCTGGAAGAGTGGAACCGTCGCGTTTACCACTTCAACTACCGTTTCGATCAATGGGTATTTTTGCCGGTGGTCGACGGTTATCGCTACGTCACGCCGAGCTTCGTGCGCACCGGCGTGAGCAACTTTTTCAACAACCTGGGCGACGTACCCAACCTGATCAACAGCCTGTTGCAGTTCAAGGGCGAGCGCTCCATGAAAACGACTGCACGCCTGTTGTTCAACACCACCATCGGCGTCGCCGGTCTGTGGGACCCGGCGACCGCCATGGGCCTGCCACGCCAGAGCGAAGACTTCGGCCAGACGCTGGGTTTCTATGGTGTGCCGGGAGGCGCCTATTTTGTGCTGCCGATCCTCGGCCCATCGAACCTGCGTGACACTGCAGGTCTGGCCGTGGACTACAGCGCCGAATCGGCGGTCAACTTCTTGAACGTGTCAGAAGTCAGCTCCAACCATCCGGAGATCTGGGCCCTGCGCGCAGTAGACAAGCGCTATCAGACCAGTTTCCGCTACGGTCAACTGAACTCGCCGTTCGAGTACGAAAAGGTGCGTTACGTGTACACCGAGTCGCGCAAGTTGCAGATTGCCGAGTAACGTTTTTACGGGAGCCACATCCGGCAAATGTCGGAACAAGCTTACTCGCGAAAAGGGAGTGTCAGTCACCTGTCCATTGACTCAGACGCCGCCTTCGCGAGCAAGCCCGCTCCCACAGGGGTAACGTGCTCAGCCTTTAAAGGCTTTCCAGAGCTTGTTGACGAACGAAGCTTTAGCCACCTTTCCCGCTCGGCATGTACGCCGCAGACTTGCTGGGCATTGAGCGCCAGGTCATCACCGAGCACACGGGGCATTCTTGAGCGCTGCGCGAGGCCGGTGCTACCATGCGCCACCGCCAGAACAGGCAAGGAACCACCGGGTTTATGAGCACAATCCGCGAGCGCAACAAAGAACTGATCCTGCGTGCCGCCAGCGAGGAGTTTGCCGACAAAGGCTTCGCAGCGACCAAAACCAGCGACATCGCCGCCAAGGCGGGATTGCCCAAGCCCAACGTCTACTACTACTTCAAATCCAAGGAAAACCTCTACCGCGAGGTACTGGAAAGCATCATCGTGCCGATCCTGCAGGCGTCGACGCCGTTCAACGCGGACGGCGTACCGAGCGAAGTACTGAGCGGCTACATCCGCTCCAAGATCCGCATCTCCCGCGACCTGCCCTTCGCGTCCAAAGTATTTGCCAGCGAAATCATGCACGGCGCA
The DNA here is from genome assembly GCF_963970845.1 of Pseudomonas sp. RA_105y_Pfl2_P56. Lineage (NCBI taxonomy): Bacteria > Pseudomonadati > Pseudomonadota > Gammaproteobacteria > Pseudomonadales > Pseudomonadaceae > Pseudomonas > Pseudomonas sp. RA_105y_Pfl2_P56. The sequence goes on along the minus strand of NZ_CAXAPL010000016.1, from coordinate 41,622 downwards.
CCGCATTTGAGCGCCGACCTGGTCGAGCAACTCAACGGCCAGGCCAAGCACAACATCAACTGCATCCAGACCTGGATCGACCGCGGCCAGATCGCGCCGATCGACCCCAACCATCTGATGTTCAGTATCTGGGCTGCCACCCAGACCTACGCCGACTTCGACTGGCAGATTTCTGCGGTCACCGGCAAGGACAAGCTGGACGAAGCGGATTATGAGGCGGCGGCGCAGACGATTATTCGGTTGGTGCTCAAAGGGTGTGAACCGGACTGAGACACCGCGATGACGCGATCGCGAGCAGGCTCACTCCTATAAGGGCTCGGAGGCATTCAGACATTTTGTGCCTGACCACGATCCTGTAGGAGTGAGCCTGCTCGCGATAGCGGTTAATCAGACGCTAAAGATCAAGAAACCACCCCCGCATCCGCCCGCAAGTCCAGCACCTCCACCGCTTTGATCGCCACCTGCTCATCAATATCCGACAGATCGCCGCTGATCCCGATCGCGCCGAGCACGTTCCCCGCCTGATCCCGAATCAACACACCACCCGGTGCCGGCACCACGCTGCCCTGGCCCATGCTGTTCAGTGCGGCAATGAAGGCCGGCCGTTGTTGCGCGTCCAGCGCCAGCAGGCGCGAGCCTTTACCTAGCGCGATGGCGCCCCAGGCTTTGCCGATGGCGATTTGCGGGCGAAGCAGGCTGGCGCCGTCTTCGCGTTGCAGGGCGACCAGATGACCGCCGGCATCAAGTACCGCGATGGTCAGCGGCGCGGCATTGATGCCTCGCCCTGCGCTGATGGCTTCACTGACCAGGTTGACTGCGACTTTCAAGGTTAAAGCGCTCATGGTGCCGTCCTCATTTTGTTATAGGGAAAGTCGTGGGACTGCGGTTTTGTGCCGCAGGCCAATGCGACAAATAGAACACAATGAGTTATTTTTTTGTATACAATAATTATCGAAAATCGCTACATGCGACGAAAAGCCACAGCAGAATCGGCTTCCGACGAATGAAACGAACGCTTGATAAAATGGATTGACCTGCGCCGTGCGCCGTGAATACACTCTGCGCAAAGCCACTTGTATACAATTACAAAACGTAAAGAGGCACAAAACCATGAGCAAAATGAGAGCAATCGAAGCCGCCGTTCTGGTGATGCGCCGTGAAGGGGTTGATACCGCTTTTGGCATCCCGGGCGCTGCAATCAACCCGCTGTACTCCGCCCTGCAGAAAGTCGGTGGCATCGATCACGTCCTCGCTCGCCACGTTGAAGGCGCGTCACACATGGCCGAGGGTTACACCCGCACCAAGGCCGGCAACATCGGCGTGTGCATCGGTACTTCCGGCCCTGCCGGTACCGATATGGTCACCGGCCTTTACAGCGCCTCGGCCGACTCGATTCCCATCCTCTGCATTACCGGCCAGGCACCCCGCGCCCGTATGCACAAGGAAGACTTCCAGGCGGTCGACATCACCAGCATCGTCAAGCCCGTCACCAAGTGGGCGACCACGGTTCTGGAACCGGGCCAGGTGCCTTACGCGTTCCAGAAAGCTTTCTTTGAGATGCGCTCCGGCCGTCCAGGCCCGGTGCTGATCGACCTGCCGTTCGACGTGCAGATGGCTGAAATCGAATTCGACATCGACGCCTACCAGCCGCTGCCGCTGGCCAAGCCGACCGCAACCCGCGTGCAGGTGGAAAAGGCTCTGGCCCTGCTCGATCAGGCCGAGCGTCCATTGCTGGTCGCCGGTGGCGGCATCATCAACGCCGACGCCAGCGATCTGCTGGTGGAGTTCGCCGAGCTGACCGGTATTCCGGTGATCCCGACCCTGATGGGTTGGGGCACCATCCCGGACGATCACCCGCTGATGGTCGGCATGGTCGGCCTGCAGACTTCGCACCGTTACGGCAACGCAACGATGCTCAAATCCGACGTGGTACTGGGCATCGGTAACCGCTGGGCCAACCGCCACACCGGTTCGGTTGATGTCTACACCGAAGGCCGCAAGTTCATTCACGTCGACATCGAAGGCACGCAGATCGGTCGTGTGTTCACACCGGACCTGGGCATCGTGTCCGACGCCGCTGCCGCATTGACCGTGTTCATCGAAGTGGCGCGTGAATGGCAAGCCGCCGGCAAGCTGAAAAACCGCAGTGCCTGGCTGCAGGATTGCCAGCAGCGCAAAGCCAGCCTGCATCGCAAAACCCACTTCGACAACGTGCCGGTCAAGCCACAGCGCGTTTACGAAGAAATGAACCAGGTGTTCGGCAAGGACACCTGCTACGTCAGCACCATTGGTCTGTCGCAAATTGCCGGCGCGCAGTTCCTGCACGTCTACAAGCCGCGTCACTGGATCAACTGCGGCCAGGCAGGCCCGTTGGGCTGGACCATTCCGGCAGCGCTGGGCGTGGTGAAGGCCGATCCGAACCGTAAAGTCGTGGCCCTGTCGGGGGACTATGACTTCCAGTTCATGATCGAAGAACTGGCGGTCGGCGCTCAGTTCAAACTGCCGTACATCCACGTCGTGGTGAACAACTCGTACCTGGGTCTGATCCGTCAGGCACAGCGCGGGTTCGAAATGGACTACTGCGTGCAGCTGTCCTTCGATAACCTCAACGCGCCGGAACTCAACGGTTACGGGGTTGACCACATCGCAGTGGCTGAAGGCCTGGGCTGCAAGGCACTGCGTGTGTTCGAACCGTCGGAAATCGCCCCTGCCCTGCGCAAGGCCGAACAGATGATCGAAGAGTTCAAGGTGCCGGTGATCGTCGAGATCATTCTGGAGCGTGTGACCAACATCTCCATGGGTACCGAGATCAACGCCGTCAACGAATTCGAAGACCTGGCACTCGTCGGCAACGACGCACCGACGGCGATTTCGCTGCTTGATTAACTGTTGACCGCTCTCCCTGTGGGAGCGGGCTTGCCCGCGAAAGCAATTGCACATCCGACAATGATGTTGGCTGATCCACCGCTTTGGCGAGCAAGCCCGCTGCCACAAGGGGAACTTCACAAGATTTACGGGAGACCACCATGCCGCGTTTCGCAGCCAACCTGTCCATGCTGTTCACCGAACAGGATTTCCTTGCCCGTTTCGACGCCGCCGCCAAGGCCGGTTTCAGTGGTGTGGAATATCTGTTTCCGTACGACTTCAGCTCCGCCGAAATCAAGGCAAAACTGGAGGCCAACGGTCTGACCCAAGTGCTGTTCAACCTGCCGGCCGGTGACTGGGCCAAAGGTGAGCGCGGTATCGCGTGCCTGCCGGATCGGGTCGAAGAATTCCGCGCCGGTGTCGATCTGGCCATTGCCTACGCGCAAGTGCTGGGCAACACCCAGGTCAACTGCCTGGCCGGTATCCGTGCGCAAGGCGTGGACGATGCCACCGTGGAAAAGACCTTCGTCGCCAACCTCAAGTACGCGGCCGACAAGCTGCAAGCGGCGGGCATCAAACTGGTGATGGAAGCGATCAACACCCGTGACATCCCAGGCTTCTACTTGAACAACACCGCGCAAGCCCTGTCGATTCGCGAACAGGTCGGCAGCGCCAATCTGTTCCTGCAATACGACATCTATCACATGCAAATCATGGAAGGCGATCTGGCCCGCACCCTGCAATCGCACCTGGGTGAGATCAACCATGTGCAGCTCGCAGACAACCCCGGGCGCAACGAGCCAGGTACCGGTGAAATCAACTACCGCTTCCTGTTCGAACACCTGGACCGCATCGGTTATCAGGGTTGGGTCGGTTGCGAATACAAGCCGCTTACCACCACTGAAGCAGGGCTCGGCTGGTTGAAAACCCACAACGCAATTTAAGAACAACGCAAAACCTGTAGGAACGGGCTTGCTCGCTCCCACCCAAAGCAACACCCCCAATTTGCTTGAGCAAGACAAAAACAAGAGGATTTTCTCATGGCTAAAATCGGATTTATCGGCACCGGCATCATGGGCCACCCAATGGCGGCGAACCTGCAGAAAGCCGGTCACAGCCTGTTCCTGTCGGCGCACCACGACCCCGCGCCTGCCGACCTGGTTGCCGCGGGTGCCGTCGCGCTGGCCAACCCGCGCGAAGTGGCTCAGGAAGCCGAGTTCATCATCGTCATGGTCCCGGATACCCCGCAGGTCGATGACGTGCTGTTCCGCGCCGACGGCGTCGCTGCCGGTATCGGCAAAGGCAAAGTCGTGATCGACATGAGCTCGATCTCGCCGACCGCCACCAAAGCCTTCGCGGCGAAGATCAACGAAAAAGGTGCGCAATACCTCGACGCACCTGTGTCCGGTGGTGAAGTCGGTGCCAAAGCCGCGACCCTGAGCATCATGATCGGTGGCGACGCCGATGCCTTCGAACGCGCACTGCCGCTGTTCCAGGCCATGGGCAAGAACATCACGCTGGTCGGTGGCAATGGCGACGGTCAAACCGCAAAAGTGGCAAACCAGATCATCGTGGCCCTGAACATTCAGGCCGTGGCTGAAGCCTTGCTGTTCGCTTCGAAAAACGGTGCCGATCCAGCCAAGGTGCGTGAAGCGCTGATGGGCGGCTTCGCATCCTCCAAGATCCTCGAAGTGCACGGCGAACGCATGATCAAAGGTACCTTCGATCCAGGCTTCCGCATCAGCCTGCACCAGAAGGACCTGAACCTGGCTCTGCAAGGCGCCAAGGAACTGAACATCAACCTGCCGAACACCGCCAACGCCCAGCAAGTGTTCAGCACCTGCGCGGCCATCGGTGGCAGCAACTGGGATCACTCGGCGCTGATCAAGGGCCTGGAACACATGGCCAACTTCTCGATCCGCGACAAGCAGTAAGCCTTTGCCCCGCTTTCCATGTGGGAGCGGGTTTGCTCGCGAAGAGGCAATGTCAGTCGACACCAAGGTTGACTGACCCCGCGCATTCGCGAACAAGCCCGCTCCCACACTGGATCTGAGTTGCCCTTTCGAATAACAAGAATTCCGGGAGCCCGCCATGTCGGTCGATCCGCAACAACTGCTGCGCGAGCTGTTTGCCACAGCCATCGACGCGGCCCACCCGCAGCAAGTCCTCGAAGCCCACCTGCCAGACGATCGCACCGGTCGGGTCATCGTCATCGGCGCCGGTAAAGCCGCGGCCGCGATGGCGCAAGTGGTCGAACGCTGCTGGCAGGGAGAAGTCTCTGGCCTGGTAGTGACTCGTTACGGTCACGGCGCCCCATGCGAAAAAATCGAAGTGGTCGAAGCCGCGCATCCGGTGCCGGACGCTGCCGGCCTGGCCGTGGCCAAGCGTGTGCTGGACCTGGTCAGTAACCTGAGCGAAGACGACCGCGTGATCTTCCTGCTCTCCGGTGGCGGCTCTGCCCTGCTCGCCTTGCCGGCCGAAGGCATCACCCTCGCTGACAAGCAATCCATCAACAAAGCCCTGCTCAAATCCGGCGCGACCATCGGCGAGATGAACTGCGTGCGCAAGCACCTCTCGGCGATCAAGGGCGGACGCCTGGGTAAAGCCTGCTGGCCTGCCACGGTCTATACCTACGCGATCTCCGATGTACCGGGCGACCTCGCCACGGTCATCGCCTCTGGCCCGACCGTGGCCGACCCCAGCACCTCGGCTGAAGCACTGGCGATCATCAAGCGCTACGGCATCGAGATCCCGGCGTCGGTACGCACCTGGTTGCAAAGCCCTGAATCGGAGACCGTCAAACCCGGTGATCCGAGCCTGGCCCGCAGTCATTTCCAGTTGATCGCCCGTCCTCAGCAATCGCTGGACGCCGCGGCGGTGAAGTGCCGTCAGGCCGGTTTCAGCACGCTGATCCTCGGCGATCTGGAAGGTGAATCGCGCGAAGTGGCGAAAGTCCACGCCGGCATCGCTCGCCAGATCATCAACCACGGCCAGCCACTGGCGGCGCCGTGCGTGATCCTCTCCGGCGGTGAAACCACCGTGACCGTGCGCGGCAATGGCCGTGGCGGGCGCAACGCCGAATTCCTCCTTAGCCTGACCGATAGCCTCAAAGGCCTGCCCGTCGTCTACGCCCTGGCCGGTGACACCGACGGCATCGACGGCTCGGAAGACAACGCCGGTGCCATCATGACCCCGGACAGCTACAAGCGCGCCGCGGCACTGGGCTTGAGCGCCAGTGACGAGCTGGATAACAACAATGGCTACGGCTATTTCGAGGCGCTCGATGCGCTGATCGTCACCGAGCCGACCCGCACCAACGTCAACGACTTCCGCGCCATTCTGATTCTCGAGAGCTCTAAATCATGACGCCTGATAAAAAGGTCAAAATCCTCGCCACCCTCGGGCCTGCTGTCGATGGCATCCAAGACATCCGCGAACTGGTCGAGGCCGGAGTGAATATCTTCCGCCTGAACTTCAGCCACGGCGACCACGCCGACCACGCCAAGCGCTATCAGTGGATCCGCGAAGTCGAGAGTCAGCTCAACTATCCGCTGGGCATTCTGATGGACCTGCAAGGGCCAAAACTGCGTGTCGGCAAATTCGCCGAGGGCAAGGTGCAGTTGCATCGCGGTCAGGCGTTCCGTCTGGATCTGGATGCGACTCCCGGCGATGAGCGCCGGGTCAACCTGCCGCATCCGGAAATCATCGAGGCGCTGGAAGCCGGCATGGATCTGCTGCTCGACGACGGCAAACTGCGTCTGCGCGTGGTGACTAAGTACGACGATGCGATCGACACCACCGTGCTCAATGGCGGCGAGCTGTCAGACCGCAAAGGCGTGAACGTGCCGCAAGCGGTGCTCGACCTCAGCCCGTTGACGGCCAAGGATCGCCGCGATTTGAGTTTTGGTCTGGAGTTGGGTGTGGATTGGGTGGCGCTGTCGTTTGTCCAGCGCCCGCAAGACATGCTCGAAGCCCGCGCACTGATCGGCGACAAAGCCTTCCTGATGGCCAAAATCGAAAAGCCTTCGGCCGTCGAGCAACTGCGCGAAATCGCCGAGCTGAGCGACGCGATCATGGTGGCTCGCGGTGACCTGGGCGTGGAAGTCCCTGCCGAGAGCGTGCCGCAGATCCAGAAAAACATCATCAGCACCTGCCGTGAATTGGGAAAACCGGTGGTGGTGGCAACGCAGATGCTCGAGTCGATGCGCTTCTCTGCGACGCCGACCCGCGCTGAAGTCACCGACGTGGCCAACGCCGTGGCCGAGGGTGCCGATGCGGTGATGCTGTCGGCGGAAACCGCGTCGGGGGAATACCCGCTGGAAGCCGTGCAGATGATGAGCAAGATCATCCGTCAGGTGGAAAACGGCCCGGATTATCAGACGCAACTCGACGTCAGCCGCCCCAAGGCTGAGGCGACTGTTTCCGATGCCATCAGTTGCGCGATCCGACGCATCAGCAACGTGCTGCCAGTGGCCGTGCTGGTCAACTACAGCGAGTCCGGAGCCTCGACGTTGCGTGCGGCGCGGGAACGGCCCAAAGCACCGATCCTCAATCTGACGCCGAACCTGCAAACCGCTCGCCGTTTGAGCGTGGCGTGGGGCATTCACTCGGTGGTCAACGATCGTCTGCGTCAGGTCGATGAGGTGTGTTCTACCGCGCTGGAAATCGCCCAGGCGCAAGGCATGGCCGAGCGCGGTGACACGCTGTTGATCACTGCCGGTGTGCCGTTCGGGCAGCCGGGCTCGACCAACTCGCTGCGCATTGAGACGTTGATTTAACTCCAACATGATCGTTCCCACGCGCAGCAAAGGAACGATCAGTACTGACTTTCAGAACTGCCATGCCTGCCAACTCTTTCAACACCCACTGCCCCGACTGGGCCGAGGCTTTGCTCAACGGTTTCAGTCAAATCTTCTTCCAGCGTCATCCGCTGTGCGGCCTGCTGTGCCTGCTGGCGATCCTGCTCACCGCTCCGGTGCTGTTTGCCGGCGCGCTGCTGGGTGCCATGGCCGGATTGCTCACCGCGCAACGACGCAACTATGCCAAGGCTGATCGCCAGGCCGGATTGTTCAGCTACAACGGTGTCTTGCTCGGCCTGCTGCTGAGCCTGTACTTCCCGTGGTCGCCGATGCTGCCGCCGTTGATTCTTGCTGCCGGTGGCCTGAGCGCAATGCTCACACAGCAATGGCTCAAACATGTGTACCACCGCCGATCCATACCGGCCTATACCTCGCCTTTCGTGGGCATAAGCTGGGGGCTGCTTCTCTTCGCGGCGCCGCCCATGCCCATGCCTTCTGTCGAACTCAATAACGTGAGCCTGCTCGCCGCCGAGTTCAGAGGGTTGGGTCAGGTGATGTTTCTCGGTCATCCGCTCGCCGGCACCTTGATCGCCATCGGTTTGCTGATAGCTGATCGTCGGGCCTTTGCCTGGGCGCTGTTGGCAAGTGCAATCGGCCTCGGTTCAAGCCTGCTGCACCACGAAACCAATACCGCCCTGCTCGGCCTGGGCAGCTACAACGCCGTACTCGCCGCACTCGCCTTCAGTGCACAACGTCAACAACCGTGGCTGCCGTTGCTCGGCATCGTCCTCGCGCTGCTGGTGACACCCCTGTTTGCCGCCGTCGGTCTGGCCACGCTGACCGCGCCATTCATTCTCGCCTGCTGGCTGATCCGCGCTGGCATCCAGATGCTCGGCAACGCAACGGTTAACAGCACGCCTTGCGCTCATGGGGAGAATCAACCTAGGCTGCGCTGATCTTCGATTCAGGCGTTACATATGGACAGCAGCAAGCGTTGGCGTGATCAGCTTTACGTAGTGATTTTCCAGACCGACACCACGGCTGGGCGGCGTTTCGACGGCATTTTGCTGTTGATCATCCTCGCCAGCCTGGTGGTCGTGATGCTCGACAGCATCGACAGCGTTCACCGCAACTATGCCGATGCACTGGCGTACATCGAGTGGGGCTTCACCATTATCTTTCTCGGTGAGTACATCCTTCGCCTGTATTGCTCACCGAAGCCGTTGCGTTATGCCTTCAGTTTTTATGGGCTGGTGGACTTGCTGGCAATCGTGCCCGGCATCCTCGCCCTGTATTACAGCGATGCACAGTATCTGCTGATCATCCGCATCATCCGGATGCTGCGGATTTTTCGCGTGCTCAAACTCAGCCCGTACCTCAAGCAAGCCAACTATCTGATGTCGGCGCTGCGCGGCAGCAAGCAGAAGATCGTGGTGTTTCTGGTCAGCGTCTGCACGCTGGTGACGGTGTTCGGCACGCTGATGTACGTGATCGAAGGCCCGGAACACGGCTTCACCAGTATTCCCAAAGGCATCTATTGGGCAATCGTGACGCTGACCACCGTGGGCTTCGGCGATATCGTGCCGACAACCCCGCTGGGCCAGGTGATTTCGTCGCTGGTAATGATCACCGGTTACTCGATCATCGCCGTGCCCACCGGGATTTTCACCGCCGAACTGGCCAACGCCATGCGCGGCGAACATCTGCAACACGATTGCCCGGTGTGCAAGAAAAACAGCCACGAACACGACGCAGCTTTCTGCTCCCGATGCGGCAATGCACTGTTCAAGAAAATGGAATAAGCAAAGTGCTTTTTAATCTTTAAGCGACTATGCGTGCCCCGTTATAGTCAGTGGCAAGTGGCCTCACCTTTGGCACAACACCCCCACAGAACAAGGAATGCGCAGTGAAAAAACTCTTTGGCGCCTCACTTCTCGCCGCCGGTCTTGCGTTCGGTAGCGTGGCTCAAGCCGCACCGACCCTGCTGAACGTTTCCTACGACGTGATGCGCGATTTCTACAAGGACTACAACACTGCGTTCCAGAAACACTGGCAAGCCGAGCACAACGAAAACATCACCGTGCAGATGTCCTTCGGCGGTTCGAGCAAGCAAGCGCGCTCGGTGATCGATGGCCTGCCGGCCGACGTCATCACCATGAACATGGCCACCGACATCAACGCCCTGGCCGATCACGGCAAACTGGTGCCGGAGAACTGGGTCACCCGACTGCCGGACAACAGCGCACCGTTCACCTCGGCGACCGTGTTCATTGTGCGCAAGGGCAACCCGAAAGCCCTGAAAGACTGGCCGGACCTGCTTAAAGACGGCGTGCAGGTGATCGTGCCAAACCCGAAAACCTCGGGTAACGGCCGCTACACCTACCTCTCGGCCTGGGGCTACGTGCTGAAGAACGGCGGTGACGAGAACAAAGCCAAAGACTTCGTCGGCAAACTGTTCAAGCAAGCGCCGGTGCTGGATACCGGTGGCCGCGCCGCGACCACCACATTCATGACCAACCAGATTGGCGACGTGCTGGTGACTTTCGAGAACGAAGCGGAAATGATCGCCCGCGAATTTGGCCGTGATCAGTTTGAAGTCATCTACCCAAGCGTCTCCGCCGAAGCCGAGCCACCGGTGTCGGTGGTCGATAAAGTCGTCGACAAGAAAGGTTCGCGCGCAGCCGCTGATGAGTACCTGAAATACCTGTGGTCGCCTGAAGGTCAGGAAATCGCTGCGGCCAACTACCTGCGTCCGCGTGACCCGGCGGTGCTGGCCAAATACACCGACCGTTTCCCGAAAGTCGACTTCCTGTCGGTGGAGAAAACCTTTGGTGACTGGCGCACCGTGCAGAAGACCCACTTCAATGACGGTGGGGTGTTTGACCAGATTTACAGCCAGTAATAGTCAAGCGGCTCTATGAAAAGGCGATCTCAACGGGTCGCCTTTTTTGTGGGAATTTGAAATCACCACCATGTCCCCTATGACGAACAGTAAAGCGCAGCAGTAAACATACGCACGCTACCGAAGAAGATGTAGCTGAATGTATCATCGACGCTCAATGGTCGAACGCAAGGTTCACCGAGGTGGCAACCACCTGACTGCAGCCATTCATTGCTCAAAGAAATAATCGATATCAACCGAAGGCCTCTTCTGCCAATACGATTTGTCCCATAGCCTCTGCGCATTCCCTTTCGCTGGATCGAGAAACCTTATGACCACCGCCACTCACGCAATGACCCGAGGCATGGTGCTGCTGTTCGCCTTCTGCTGCGGCGCCATCGTTGCCAACATCTACTACGCCCAGCCGATCATCGGCCTGATTGCGCCGGACCTTGGCCTCTCCGACACCATGGCCAGCTTCATCGTCTCGCTGACGCAAATCGGTTATGCGCTGGGCCTGTTCTTTCTGGTGCCGCTGGGCGATCTGCTGGAAAACCGTCGGTTGATGATCATCACCACGGTGGTGGCAATTGCCAGCCTGCTCGGCGCCGCATTTACCGATCAGCCCAACGTGTTTTTGCTGATCTCGCTGCTCGTGGGTTTCAGTTCCGTGTCGGTACAGATCCTGATTCCGCTGGCCGCGCATCTGGCGCCGGAGGAATCTCGCGGGCGCGTCGTCGGCGCAATCATGGGTGGTCTGCTGCTGGGTATCCTGCTGGCGCGGCCGGTGTCGAGCGTGGTTGCCGATCATTTCGGCTGGCGGGCGATGTTCATGATTGCGGCAGCATTGATGGCGGCGATCAGCGTGGTGCTGGCATTGACCGTGCCCAAGCGCCAACCGGATCACAGCGCCTCTTACGGGCAACTGCTCGGTTCGCTGTGGACGCTGCTGCGCCAACAACCGGTGCTGCGTCAGCGCGCGTTTTATCAGGGGTGCATGTTTGCCACGTTCAGCCTGTTCTGGACAGCGGTACCACTTGAGTTGGCGCGCAACCACGGCCTGTCACAAAGCGAGATCGCGATCTTCGCCCTGGTCGGCGCCATCGGTGCCATCGCCGCCCCCATCAGCGGACGCCTGGCCGACGCTGGCCACACTCGCATCGCTTCGCTGCTGGCGATGCTGTTCGCCAGCCTGAGCTTCCTGCCCGCCTTCATCCACCCGGCCTACAGCGTGATCGGCCTGGCCGTGACCGGCGTGGTATTGGACTTCTGCGTACAGATGAACATGGTGCTTGGCCAGCGTGCGGTGTACTCGCTGGACGCGAAAAGCCGTGGTCGCTTGAACGCGCTGTACATGACCAGCATCTTCATCGGCGGCGCCTTCGGCTCGTCGGTCGCCAGCGCGGTGTTCGAGCATGGCGGCTGGTTGTGGATCGTGATTGTTGGCAGTGCGTTTCCATTGTTGGCGTTGTTGCGTTTTTTGGGTGCATCGCAACGGCGATCGCTGGCGACTGCGTAACACGTAAAAAGCATCGCAGGCCAACTGGCCCGCGATGCTTTTCAATACCTGACCAGCTTCTCCATCGCCGCATCCGCCAGAAAGGAGGAGCGGCTTTTGACGTTGTGTTCGCGCACATAGCGGTCGATTCGCTGAATCACATAACCGGGCAGGGTCACGTTGACCTTCTCGGTCTTGCCCAGGTATGGCGAGATATCCAGCTCCAGCATGCCCCAGCCCATCCCGGCGAACTCCGGATTGTTGCGATGCGCCGCAGCAGAGGTCGGCATCGGAATCGCCTCTCCGTCCGCCGCAATCTCCTGCAACATGATGTGGGCGATTTCAACGGCTGCATTGTAGGCATCTTCAAAGCTATCCCCTGCCGTCACGGCACCGGGAATATCGGGGATCTGAATACCGATGGCGGTGTTCTCATCGCCCCACTCGATGCAGATTGGATATTGCATTATGGATCTCCTTCGAAACTGGCTGGCGGGTTGTACAACCCGGCACGCCTCCTGATGCTTTTGACCGTCCCCAACGGCAAATCCTTTTTCGGGTGAGGAACGGGAATCGTGTATGGGTTGTAGCGGTGCCTGAAGAGGTGATGACTGCCGGTAATCCTGTCCAGCGTCCAACCCGCCTCCTCCAGCTCCTTGATCAATAACCTGCTCTGCACCAACCGCCTCCTTGCCCTGGCCCATTAAAAGTAACCCTAGAGTTATCTTTACTCAAGCACAGAAATCCAAAGAGCGACGTCCGGTTGTTTTACAGAGTGTGATTGATTGCAGCCACAGACAGCAAAACGGCGATCCAGGGATCGCCGTTTTTCATCACTGCCCGAACTGCTTGCCCAGCCCCGGTGGCACGCCGTGGATGTCGGTGTCTTCCCATGGGCCATTGGGGCTGACCGAGCGGCTCCAGCCGTTGTTCCAGCGATAGTAGGTGCGCTGGCGGTAGAACGTGTCGGACTGGTCGTCAAGCACATAAACGCCGAGTTTTTGATCCCAATGGCTGTTGCCGCCCGGTGGCGGGGCGAAGCTGGCCGAGGTGCGCGGGACAGGTTTGGCCGGTTTGGCCGGAATGCTTTTGCCCGGTATCGGCGAGGTCGAAGGGGTCGGGCTGGGTTGTGACGGCGGAATCGGCGGCAGGTGGGTGGTCCGTTCCGGTCGTTGCACCGCACATGCACTCAAGCCCAGGGCCAATGTGAGAACCGTGATTCGGGCGATGGTGTGCATGGCGGTGCTTTCCTGTGTTGCCCGGTTACTTGTCCGGGCTGTCGATGGTCAGTTTTTGCAGCGCGGTGGTGCTGCTGGCCAGCGGGCCGCTGCGGCCAACCCACTCACCGGCGGTCGGCTGACCGGCACGGGAGATGCGCGCAACCAGTTGGACTTCAGGGAAGTTCGACAGTTTCAACTGCGGCATCATCGCGTCGGCATCGCCCAGTTCGACCGTGACCGGCAGATCGGCCACGGTCAGGCGCTTGGCCGCCAGCGGTGCCGGTGGCCCGGACGTGGCGCGGGCGAAAATGAACACGCTGTCGCCCGGTTGCACCTTGTCTTTGAGTTCATTAGCCACATCGACGCGTACCTTAAGCCGTGCGGCAGGCTTGGCAGCCGGTGCCTGGGCGACCTTGCCGCCGCTGGCTTGCAGGCGCTCGGCGGCACGTTCGATCCCGCCTTGCAGCGCTTCGCGGGATTTGTCGCTCGCAGGCAATTGCGCCAGCAAACGGTTCCAGTAGTCGATGGCCTCCTGATAACGCTCGCCTTCGAACGCGGCGATGCCGAGCAGACCAAGGCTGGTGACTTCCTTTGGATCGGCCTTCAGCGCTTCATCGGTCAGGGCCTGGATCTTGCTCGACCATTTTTTGCCATCGGCGAAATACTGCGCCTGCGCCCACTGGCCGAGCAGTTCCGGTTGGCGACCAGCGAGATTGGCGGCACGTTCAAACATCTTCGCCGCGTCCGCCGGACGCTCCTGAGCCATGTAGGTACGACCCAGGAAATACAGACCTTCAGCAGAATCCGGTTGTGCCGCAACGGCACGTTCCAGACGCAGGGTCATTTCTTCCATCGACTGCGGTGCCTGGGCGAATTCGCGGGTCAATTCGACCTTGTCGGCGGCGCCGAAGTGCAGGTACAGGGCCAAACCCAACACTGGCACCAACACGGCGGCCAGCAGCGGCAGCGGTTTACCCAGTTTCGAGACACGCGGCGCGGTAACGCCTTCGGTGTCGGCGAGCAATTCACGCGCGGCTTCGGCGCGGCCGCTGTCCATTTGCGCGGCATCCAGCACACCTTCGGCCTGCTGCGATTGCAACTCGGCGACACGTTCCTGATACAACGCAACGTTGAGGGCAGTACGATCCTCTTCACGCTGGGCGCGGCGTTCACGCAATACAGGGATCAGCAGAAAACTCAGGGCGACCAGAAGCAACAGCCCTGCGGCAAGCCAGAAATCAATCATTCTTGGTTTTTATCCAACAGTTGGTCGAGGCGCTGACGCTCTTCGGTAGACAGCGATTGCGGGGTGTCGGCGCGTTGTGCGCGACGGCGGCGGACGATCACCGCGATCACCACGAAACCACCGAGCAGCAGGCCGGCCGGGCCGAACCACAGCAGCGCGGTCTTGGCGTTGAGTGCGGGTTTGTAGCGGACGAAATCGCCGTAGCGATCCACCATGAAATCGATGATCTGCTGGTTGTCCTTGCCCTCGCCGAGCATGCGGAAAATCTCTTTGCGCAGGTCAGCGGCAATCGGTGCATTGGAATCGGCGATGTCCTGGTTCTGGCATTTGGGGCAACGCAGTTCTTTGGTCAGTTCGCGGAAACGTTCGCGATCACCTTCCTTGGCGAACTCGTAGGTGTCGATCGCGGCATGGGCCACACCGACCAGGCTCAAGCCCAACACAATAGCCGCTAAAAAACGCTTCATGGCTTGGCCTCATCGACCAGCGCCTGATACTTGGCCGCGAGTTTTTCGCGCCAGACCTGTTCGTCGATCACACCGACGTACTTGTCGCGGATGATGCCCTTGGCGTCGATGAAGAAGGTTTCCGGCGCGCCGTAGACACCGAGGTTCAGCCCCAGCGAGCCTTCGTCATCACGGATATCGAGCACATACGGATTGTGGAATTCGGCCAGCCACTGCAGGGCGTCGGCGTTGGTGTCCTTGTAGTTGATCCCGTAGATCAACACGCCACGCTCGGCGAGTTTGTTCAGCACCGGATGCTCGACCCGGCAGGAAATGCACCAGGTGCCCCAGACGTTAACCAACGCCGGTTTGCCGAGGATGTCAGCCTTGGTCAGGGTCTTGTCGCCCTGAACCGCCGGCAGCGAAAACTCCGGGAACGGCTTGTTGATCATCGCCGACGGCAGCTCTGCCGGATCGAGGTACAGACCGCGATACAGAAACACTGCCACCAGCAGGAAAAGCGCCAGGGGTACCAGCATCAACCAACGTCTCATGCAGCCGCTCCCGTCATGCCCAGCGCTTCACGCACTTTGGATTTCACCTTGACCCGATAACGCCGATCCAGCGCCGCGAGCAATCCGCCCAGACCGGTCAGCAGACCGCCGAACCAGATCCAGCGCACGAACGGTTTGACGTGAACCCGTACCGCCCACGCGCCGTTTTCCAGCGGCTCACCGAGGGCGACGTAGAGGTCACGGGTGAAACCGGCGTCAATCCCGGCTTCGGTCATCATCGAACTCTGTACGGTGTACAGGCGTTTTTCCGGGTGCAATACACTGACTTCCTTGCCGTCGCGGATCACCCGAATGGTGCCTCTGTCGGAGGTGAAATTCGGCCCTTCGAAGTGTTTGGCGCCTTCGAAGACGAAGTGATAACCGGCCAGATCCATCGATTCGCCCGGCGCCAGACGCAGGTCACGTTCGGCACTGTTCTGGCTCGACAACACCACGCCCAGCGCGCAAACGGCGATGCCGAGGTGGGCGATCTGCATGCCCCAATAACTGCGGGTCAGGGTCGGCAGACCTTTGATCAGACCTTTGTGGCGAGTCTTGTCGAAAATATCGCGCACGCCGGCAAGCAACACCCACGCGGCGAGCAGGAAGGTTGCGATAACGGCCCAGTTGAAATCGCCGTAAGCGACACCGGCGACCACCGCCAGCGCGACGCTGCCCAGCAACACCGGGGTCAGCATGCTTGCCAGCCATTTCACCGGGGTGTCTTTCCAACGGACGATCACGCCAACCGCCATCACCATCATCAACAACGCCATCAATGGAATGAACAGCGCGTTGAAGTACGGCGGGCCGACCGACAGTTTGGCGCCGCTGATGGCATCAAGAATCAGCGGGTACAACGTGCCGAGCAGAATCATCGACGCTGCCACAACCAATACCAGATTGTTGCCCAGCAGCAGGGTTTCCCGCGACCACAGGTTAAAGCCGACCTGGCTCTTGACCACCGGCGCGCGCAACGCAAACAGCGTCAGCGAACCGCCGACCACGAACAGCAGGAAAATCAGGATGAACACGCCGCGCTCCGGGTCGGAGGCGAACGCATGTACCGAAGTCAGCACGCCGGAACGCACGAGGAAGGTACCGAGCAGGCTCAACGAGAACGCAGCAATCGCCAGCAACACGGTCCAGCTCTTGAACACACCACGTTTTTCCGTGACCGCCAGCGAGTGAATCAACGCGGTGCCGACCAGCCAGGGCATGAACGAGGCGTTTTCCACCGGATCCCAGAACCACCAGCCGCCCCAGCCGAGTTCGTAGTAGGCCCACCACGAACCGAGCGTGATGCCGATGCCGAGGAAGGCCCAGGCGACGATGGTCCATGGCCGCGACCAACGCGCCCACGCGGCATCGAGACGCCCCCCCAGCAGTGCGGCGATGGCGAAGGCAAAGGCTACCGAGAAACCGACATAACCCATGTACAGCATCGGCGGATGGACGATCAGGCCGATGTCTTGCAGCAATGGATTGAGGTCGCGACCGTCCGCCGGAATTTGCGGCAGGATGCGCGAGAACGGGTTCGACGTCAGGATCAGAAACAGCAGGAAACCGGTGCTGATCATGCCCATCACCGCCAATACGCGGGCGAGCATGACTTGTGGCAACTGGCGGGAAAATACCGACACGGCGAAGGTCCAGCCGCCTAGGATCAGCGCCCACAACAGCAACGAACCTTCGTGGGCGCCCCACACGGCGCTGAATTTGTAGTACCACGGCAAGGCGCTGTTGGAGTTCATCGCAACGTAGGCCACGGAGAAGTCGTCGGTCATGAAGGCGTAGGTCAGGCAGCCGAAGGCAAACACCAGAAACGCGAACTGCCCCCACGCCGCCGGTTGGGCCAGGCCCATCCACAAACGGTCGCCGCGCCAGGCACCGAACAGCGGCACCACGGCCTGCACCAGCGCAAAACACAGCGCCAGAATCATCGCCAGATGACCCAACTCAGGAATAAAAATCGCCGAAGTCATCGATCAACCCTCCTTCGCTTGAGTCGGCGCGGATTGACCGCTGTCTTTCAACGCTTTGGTTACTTCCGGCGGCATGTACTTCTCGTCGTGCTTGGCCAGCACTTCATCGGCGACGACCACGCCATCGGCGTTGATCTTGCCCAGGGCCACGATGCCCTGCCCTTCGCGGAACAGATCCGGGAGGATGCCGCGATAGGTGATGGTCACGGCTTTGTTGAAGTCGGTGACGACGAATTTGACGTCCAGCGAGTCCGGCGAACGTTGCAGCGAGCCCTTCTCGACCATGCCGCCGGCACGGATGCGCGTGTCGTGCGGTGCTTCGCCGTTGGCGATCTGGGTCGGGGTGTAAAACAGATTGATGTTCTGCTGCAGGGCGCTCAAGGCCAGGCCGACGGCAGCGCCGACCCCGACCAGAATAGCCAGAATGATGATCAGACGTTTTTTGCGCAGCGGATTCACTTGCCGTTCTCCCGGCGCAGACGACGCGCCTCTTGTTGCAGATAGTGCTTGCGGGCCGCGATGGGCTTCACCACGTTGTAGATCAGCACCGCCAGACAGATGCCGTAGGCCGACCAGACATACAGGCCATGATGGCCCATGGCGAGGAAATCGCCGAATGAAGCAAAAATCATCGCGAGGCCTCCAGACTGTTCTGCACTTCTTCTTTAACCCAACTGGCGCGGGCTTCACGTTTGAGCACTTCAAGGCGCATGCGCAGCAACAGCACGGCGCCGAAGAAGCAGTAGAAACCCAGCACCGTCAGCAGCAGCGGCAGCCACATCTCGGCCGGCATCGCCGGTTTTTCGGTGAGGGTGAAGGTCGCGCCCTGGTGCAGGGTGTTCCACCACTCCACCGAGTACTTGATGATCGGGATGTTGATCACGCCGACGATGGCCAGCACCGCGCAGGCCTTGGCGGCGCTGTCGCGGTTGCTGATCGCATTGCCCAATGCGATCACGCCGAAATACAGGAACAGCAGAATCAGCATTGAAGTCAGCCGCGCATCCCAGACCCACCACGACCCCCAGGTCGGTTTACCCCAGATCGCCCCGGTCACCAGCGCCACGGCGGTCATCCACGCGCCGATCGGAGCGGCGCATTGCAGGGCGACGTCGGCCAGTTTCATCTTCCACACCAGCCCGACCACACCGCACACCGCCAGCATCACGTAGATCGACTGAGCGAGCATCGCGGCAGGTACGTGGATATAGATGATGCGAAAGCTGTTGCCTTGCTGATAGTCCGGCGGCGCGAAGGCCAAGCCCCAGACCACGCCGACGCCAATCAGCAGCAACGCTGCGATGCTCAGCCACGGCAGCAACTTGCTGCTGATGCCGTAAAACCACTTGGGCGAGCCGAGCTTGTGAAACCAGGTCCAGTTCATACTGTTTCCATCACGGGTGCCGCTCATCGTCGCGAGCTGGCAAAGGGTCATGCTTTTTCTTTAAAAAAAGCGATCAAAAAATGATCAGACCTCATTATTATTCGCCGACGCTGATCTTCAGGCCAGCAGCTATTGCAAACGGTGTCAGGGTGATCGCCAGGGCGGTCAGGCTACCCAGCCACAGCAGATACCCGGTCGCCGGCATGCCTTGCAACGCCGCCTGCAAGGCGCCACTGCCGAGGATCAATACCGGGATGTACAACGGCAGAATCAGCAGCGCCAGCAACAGGCCGCCACGCTTCAAACCGACCGTCAGTGCCGCGCCCACCGCACCGAGCAAGCTCAGCACCGGTGTGCCCAGCAACAACGAAAGCAACAAAACCGGCAGACACGCGGCAGGTAAACCCAGCATCAACGCCAGTAAGGGCGAGAGCAGAACCAGTGCCAGACCGGAGAAAAGCCAGTGTGCCAGCACCTTGGCCAAGACCAGAAGTGGTAGCGGGTGCGACGAAAGGACCCACTGCTCAAGGGAGCCGTCTTCGAAGTCACTGCGAAACAGCCCGTCCAGCGAGAGCAGGACCGACAAAAGCGCCGCCACCCAGACTAACCCCGGGGACAGGTTTTGCAACACTTGAGTTTCCGGGCCGACGGCCAGCGGGAACAACGCGATGACGATGGCGAAGAAAATCAGCGGATTGGCCAGTTCCGCCGGGCGGCGAAACAGCAGTCGGGATTCACGGGCAACCAGCAGGCCAAACACACTCATACAGCCCAGTTCCCCAGATCGATGTCGCGATAACCGGCCGGCATCCGGCTCAGTGTGTGGTGTGTGGTCAATACAACGAGGCCTCCGCGTTCGCAGTGGCTCGCCAGATGCGCTTCGAGTTGCTCCACGCCCTGCTTGTCGAGGGCGGTGAAGGGTTCGTCGAGAATCCACAGTGGTGGGCTGTCGAGATACAACCGCGCCAGCGCCACGCGGCGTTGTTGCCCGGCGGAAAGCGTGTGACAGGGAACATCTTCGAATCCGCGCAATCCTACGGCTGCCAGCGCTTGCCAGATCGACTCGCGTTCGGCGGGTTGATGCAGGGCGCAAAGCCAGGACAGATTTTCTTCCGGGGTCAGCAGATCCTTGATTCCGGCGGCGTGGCCGATCCACAACAGGTTGCGCGCCAGTTCGGCCGGCTGTTCGGTCAGGGGCTGACCGTTGAGCAACACCTGGCCGCTGGTCGGCTGCATCAAACCGGACAACAACCGCAAAAGACTGGTTTTACCGCTGCCGTTGGGCCCGCTGATCTGCACCATATCGCCACTGGCCAGCCTCAATTCGAGATTTTCGAAAAGCAGCCGCAGATCACGTTCACACGCGAGGGCAACAGTTTGCAGGACAGGACTGGTCAAGGGATCACGGGCCTTATACGGTTCAAGTCGGCTCTGGCACGGCCGTTAAAGAGATGCAGCATAGATGCATTGACGGCTCGATCTAGAGAGCTGCGTCAAACAATTGCTATGTTTTTTGAACGAAGCGCAAGACGGGCGGCATTATACATGCCGTGCCTTACTCTCAAGAGTGCAATTTCCTCAGGTTGTGTCCGCGTATGACAGGCGAAATGAACATCCTCCCGCTCCCGCCAACCACCCCGGCGAATGCTCGCCCGCAGGTGGGTGAGTTGCTCAAACTGCTGACCCCGGTCGAAGGCTTGATCGGTGCCGGCCAGAGCGCCAAGGCCGAGGTGTTATCGCTCAAACAGGCGGATCAGACCTTTCAACTGCTGCTCAAGGTGACCCTCGACAGCGGTCGGCAAACCACCGTGCAAGCGACCAGCAACCTGCCGTTGGCGCAAGGCACCAGTCTGGCGATCACTCAGCCGTCGGCGGGCAATCTGGCGATTACCGTGCAGCAGGCGATTGCCAGCAGCGTCGCCACCCTCACCCGCATCGATACCGCGCAATTGCCGGTCGGCACATTGCTACAGGGCAAAGTGGTGACTTCGCAGGCGTTGCCGCAGCCACCGGGGCAAGCGACGGTTTTTCGTTCGATGGTCAGCCTGCTCAATACCGCGCTAAGCGGCAGCACGTTGACCGTCGACAGCCCACAGCCGCTGCGCATCGGCACCTTGCTTTCGGCACGGGTACAGGATTCCCAAACCCTTACATTCGTACCGCTGAGCAGTCGTCAGGAGCAATTGGCGGTGAGCCAGCAACTGGTCGGTCAGCAAAGCCGCCAAGGTTCGCTGGATGGATTGTTGAAGGTGCTGCAAAGCCTGCCGCCAGCCACCGATCAGACGTCGGCGGATGTGCGCGCCGCCGTCAACAAACTGCTCGCCGGCCTGCCGGATGTGCAGCAAATGAGCACGGCCAAAGGCGTTGCCTTGGCGCTGGCCAACAGCGGCGCGTTCCTCGAAGCGAAACTGCTGACCGGACAAACCCCGACGCTGGCTCCGGACATGAAAGCCGATCTGCTCAAGCTGATCGCGCAACTGACGCCTGGGTTGCCGAGCAGCACCAGTTTCAACGCTATCCTCGCCGCCAACACACTGGCGCAAGCGCTGCCGAGCTTCGTGCGCAACGCCCTCGGCACCCTCGGCCAGGTCAGTGCCAAACCGGTGCCCGGCGGCTTTCCGCTGCCCGACCGCTTGCTGCAAAGCCTGGAAGGCGAAGGCGATCTGGAGCATCTGTTGCGCCTGGCGGCCGCTGCGGTTTCACGCCTGCAAAGCCATCAGTTGTCGAGCCTGGAACAGACTGGCGTCACCGATGACGGGCGCCTGCTCAGCACCTGGCAACTGGAAATCCCCATGCGCAACCTGCAGGACATCGTGCCGCTGCAGGTCAAGTTCCAGCGCGAAGAGGCGCCGGAAAAAGAGCCTCAATCCAACGAGCGCCGCGACGAACGCGAACCCAGGCAACAATTGTGGCGCGTCGATCTGGCGTTCGACATGGAACCGCTGGGGCCCATGCAGATTCAGGCGCAGTTGATCAGTGGCAGCCTGTCGAGTCAGCTCTGGGCCGAACGTCCTTACACCGCTGACCTGATCGAAAACAATCTGGCCGCGCTACGCCAGCGCCTGCTGGATCGCGGCTTGAATGTCGGCGATCTCGACTGCCACCACGGCACCCCGCCGCAAGGCAACCAAACCCGTCTCGAACACCGCTGGGTTGATGAAACTGCATGAACGACGCTACCGCTCCACGCCAGGCCATCGCCCTCAAATACGACGGCAACCACGCCCCGACCCTCACCGCCAAGGGTGACGAGGAACTGGCCGAAGAAATCCTGCGCATTGCCCGCGACTGCGAAGTGCCAATCTATGAGAACGCCGAACTGGTACGGCTATTGGCACAGATGGAATTGGGCGACAGTATTCCCGAAGAGCTGTACCGCACCATCGCCGAGATCATCGCGTTCGCATGGAATCTGAAGGGGAAATTTCCGCATGGACAGGATCCGGAGGCGCCGATGGTCGAGAAGGACGTTACCGCGCGTGGCGACGATTACTGAGCCCGTTTACGCCTGAATCAAGACAACTCTTCGCTAAACACCGTTCGTCGCGACTGTCAGATCTGACAGTTGCGCAGAAACTCGCCGCTGTCGCCAGATGGGCTGACAGCGCCGGCGGAATGGTTCCCGGCGCTATCCTCAACAGGTGAGCCCCGATGACCTCAATTTTAAAAGCTGATGACAGCCCTGCGGACAGCAGCGCGCAGTCGCTTTATGCCCCGACAATTCCCGGATGGATTTCACCAATGGCTGGTGATGAGGGCTATCACGGTGGCATAGGCGCCGACCTCGTGAAGGACAATCTGCTCATTATCGTTGGTCCCTGGCTTGATAATGGATATGGCCAAAGCTGCCAGCTCTTCTGGGATGACGACATCACCCCGATTAGCACGGAGATTATCGATACACCCGAAGAACTCACTGACCCCCTGCAATTTTTTATTCCGGCCACTCAAATCAAGGATGGAAGCGTATTTCCGTGTTTTTATCGAGTCATACGTACCAGCGGGAACGAAAACGACTCTTTCAAACTCAAGGTTCTGGTCAAAACCACGTTACCGGGAGGCGTACTCGACAAACCCGAACCGCTCGGTCATCCCGGGCTACGTTACACCTTCATTCCGGATATCAAGGATGGCGTCGATAGCGAAATGGCGAAGCAAGGCATTGCCATGCGGATTGAGCCTTATGAAAACATCACTGTATTCGACCGCATCGTCGCGCGATGGGGTAATGAAGAGCAGGTAACCCATTACCCTGTCACTGCTGAGCAAATCAGCGATCCGCAAAATCATCCGATTCTTCTCAAGTTCGATGAGCAACTGATAAAGCGTGCGGGTGACGGCAAGCATTTAATTACCTATCAGGTGATCGACCGCTGCGGGAACCGTCCGCATGTGAATGCGCGTTGGTCAATTCCCACTGAGGTCAGCGTAAATGTGAACCGTATTCCGGCACCGACCGTAACAGGTGAACAAGGTGGCGTACTGGATCCTGCATACGTCACGGATATCCAGGTCGTCGCCTCCGGTATCGGTCTGGCTAAGGGCGACAATGTGCTGGTTCACTGGCAAGGGCGGGTGGAGCGCGAAACGGCAACCAAAACCTATTCAGGAAGCGGAACGCTGGTGTTTCCGCCCCCCCTCGCCTGGGCCAATGAAAGCGACCAAAGCGCGGTCAATGTCACCTTGCGCGTGGCTCGTGGAAGTGCATCGCCCGAGTCCGAGGCTAAATCCTTCACAGTCAAAACCACAATCATCTTGAAGCCCGCCAAAGTCCTGGAAGCCTATGGCGCGCAAGGTGATCGCCTGAAAATGTCCGACATCTACACTGCCAGGCACATAACAGTTCAGATTGAACAATATGTAGGAATGGCGATTGGGCAGACCATTCGTGTCCGTTACGCGTCCGCGCGGCATGTCTACGACAGTGCAATCACACCGGTGACGGCCGTTGGCGCAATGAACCTGAACGTTCCACGCATGGAAGTTGTGGATTCCATAGGCAGTACCGTTCCCGTCAGTTTCACGGTACGTACCTACCCGAACGGCCCATTGCACCGATCCGATCCGCTTAGCCTGGCGGTAGACGCCCAGGAATTCGTGCTGCCCCCTCCAAGGCTTACCCCCGACCAAACCACAGTGACGGTGCGATATCCGGCAATGGCCAACGGATATCAGGCACGCGTCCGTTTCGGCGGAATCATCACCCGCCGGACGCAATGGCAGGATATGAAAACAGGGGTCACTGCAGAGTTTTCAATCCCCGCGGACTGGGTATCAGAAAACAAAGGAAAACCGTATTGATCAACTACAGCGTGAATCAGATCGGTATCGATGAGCAAAGCCAGTTCTCTCAGGTGTTGAGAGTAGAGCTGTAAGCAGTGCAGGCAATCCGCCGCGCACTTGATGTCCCCAAAAGGAGTTAAAGAGATGAGTACTGAACTCAATGCATTGGACCTTACTGCCCCCAAAGTTCTGGAGGCCTACGGTGCTGACGGTAAACGTCTGAACTTCAACGACGTTTATAACAGCACACATGTCAATGTGCAGGTGCCACACTACGTCGGCATGCTCGGCGGGCAAACCGTGAGGGTACGCTGGACAAATGGCCGTTATAAATATGACACCGAGACACTGACCGTAGGCATCCCCGGAAAGCTGAACTTTAGAATTCCTCGCCTGGAAGTTATCGATTCCATTGACAGCCTTGTCACTGTCAACTATAGCGTCCGCCCGACCCCTGGCGCGCCGCTGCTCATTTCCAAATCACTCTCATTGAGTATCGACCCAC
The DNA here is from genome assembly GCF_963970845.1 of Pseudomonas sp. RA_105y_Pfl2_P56. Taxonomy (NCBI): domain Bacteria; kingdom Pseudomonadati; phylum Pseudomonadota; class Gammaproteobacteria; order Pseudomonadales; family Pseudomonadaceae; genus Pseudomonas; species Pseudomonas sp. RA_105y_Pfl2_P56. The sequence continues at coordinate 16,956 of NZ_CAXAPL010000016.1, read as the reverse complement.
AACTATTTGATCTCAGTCAGCCGCGACTTTCCGCAGACAGAAAAAATGTAACCGTCAAGTTCTTGAACATGACTTCCGGTTATACCGTAAGAGTAAGGTGGCATGGCGTGGTGGTCCGGGATACCGAGAGCCAGCCGATTCAAAACAGTTCGTCAATGACCTTTAACATTCCGGCACACTGGGTAACAGAAAACGCGGGCAAGGTCGTGCCGATAAACTACAGCGTTCACCGCTCAGGCTCTAACGATAATCTAATGTTTTCTCGTGTATTGCGCGTCACGCTTTGAATCCCCCCGAAAAAAAAGGCATAAAGTGCAGATAACCCACACCTTATGCCTTTCAACCTCAATCGCGACGAGCGCGCTTAACGTCCTTTCACCGCTGTGGCCTGATCTGCTTCATGAAAACTGAACGCGGCCGCTGCCCCGGGTGCAAGATCCACTCTGATAACAGGCAACACATCACCGGTCATGTTGAAATAGTCCTGCTGGATGTACTTGGCCCCCGTCACCCCTGAACCACCGTCTTGGCGTTGAAGATAGAAAAACGCGTAAAGCGGTAGTTGCTTCGGAATATCCTGGGGCCAAAGAGAAAGGATGATTTCATTATGGTATGGACGCTCCCCAGCAGGTGGTTCAAATTGACCTCTTGCCTGAAGGCTGATTGCAAATTGCTCGACACTGGATGTAAAACCACATTGGTGCTTATTTCTATTGGACCATTGCCCGCCCCCCGCAACCGCCCGGTAATGAACCTTCCACTTCTCAAGTGTAGTTACGCCCTCTTCCGGACAGGAACGACTATTGGCTGGATAACTACTGTGCGGACCACAACCGCCATCACCTGATCGGTACCAGCTTGCGGCGTCTGTGGGGAAGGAGCAGAGCAGGCTGATCGGGAATGTTTCCAAGCGCTCGGCAGTCGCGAAATCCTTGAAAATAAAACCGTGAAGATCTCCCCACACCAGTTTTGTGATGCCTAAATCCTTACGCAGGTAAGAAAAAGGAACCCCTTTCTTGTTGATTGCCGTAGGGCTTGGATTCCAGGAATGGTAAGACGGCTTGGCCCCAGTGGTACGCACTATCACACCACTGCAATAATACGCAGGCTTTGCACTACAGTTATTTGAAACACTGTTGTATCGGCTGTTCAGCCTTTCCGCGACCAACTGACCGAATCGTTGATCTTTCGCATCAAAACTGAATATCTGCTTGTTGGCTGCGGCCATATTGATTTTCACAATAGGGACGTACAAAGACGTCTCAAGATAATACTCACGTTGAAATTTCTGCGCGTCCGCCAATTTAGCCGGTGATGAAGCCTCGTAAAACACGGCCTCGACTGGAAGTTTCTCAGGCTTGCTTTCATCCCAGGTTTCAACCAGGACCTCAGTGGGCTTGGCCGTCCACGTTGCATCCATGAGCTTGTGTGCTTCCAGACTGGCCTTGAATTGCGCAGCGACAACCGTACTTAACGAACATTGGTTCTTTGGCAAAGAATCATGTTCCTTGAAATTTTTCAACCATGCCGCAGCCGTAGTGGGAGAGCCCCATAACTTTGCACAATTGGCAAGATCAGGATCCGCTTGTGCCACTTTCGGTGCAAATCCACAACCGTGGTCTGCCCGTTCATTGAGTGATTCGGTCGGAAAAGGGAAAATACAACGCAGACTCACGGCCTTACCCACCGCCAATGCTGAAGTCTGGTCCCTCAAGATAAAGCCGCTTTTTCTGTTTCCGTTAAGTGCAGTACTACCGACATCCGAGCGGATATAAGTGAATGCAACGGATCCAAGCTTTGTCGCCTGTGAACCATAATCCCAGAATTTGAAAAATGTGCTGTAGTCTACCGCCCGCAAAAGAACACCGGAACAATAATAGGCAGGAGTGCCATTTGAACACTGCGCAACATTGTTTTGATATTTTGCATTCAAGTCTGCCACTAACGCCGGACCAGACATGGCATTAACAGCAGCGGAAAAAACTAAAGTCAAGAACAGTAAGAGTTTCATATTCACACCCTGATGAAGTTGATTTCATCTTGAGTATGTTGAGCATCGAAGATTGTTATCTACTGTCAGATCTGACAGTCCCGACAGGCGGTACTTTATGCATAAATGAAAAGATCGCAGCCTTCGACCGCTCCTACATCAGGATTAGCGTTTCCCCTGTAGGCGCTGCCGAACGCTGCGATCTTTTGATATTGCTTGCCGCTCGAAACTCGAAACTTCTAGCTGCTCTTGTGCAACTTGCGCATCAACTCCGCCTCAGCCTGGGTCAAGCCACAGGACTGAGTCAGCTCATCGACGCTCGCGCCCATGCCCACCAGTTTCGCCGCCTGGGCGAACGATAGGCTGGAAGGGTCGCGCTGTTCCAACTGAACAATCTTGTCCGGCAAAGGACCGACGACCGCGCGCAACTCGTGCAGGGCTTCACCCATGCGCACGTTGCCGTTCTGGTAATCATCGACACGCTTGGCCAGCTCTTTGATGCGCTGATCACGCAGCGCATCGCCCTGAGCCTGTTGTGCCGCGATAACCTTTTGCGCCTTGATGTACGCCAGAAACATTGCCAGCGTGCCTGCCCAGAAAAGGAACAGGACAATGACCGCCACCTCGAGAATCAATCAGATGCTCTCCAGTTCCGACCATTCTTCTTCGCTCATCATCTTGTCCAGCTCGACCAGGATCAGCAACTCGTTGTTCTTGTTGCACACGCCCTGGATGAACTTGGCCGATTCTTCGTTACCGACGTTCGGTGCGGTTTCGATTTCCGACTGACGCAGGTAAACCACTTCGGCCACGCTGTCGACCATGATGCCAACCACTTGCTTGTCGGCTTCGATGATGACGATACGGGTGTTGTCGCTGATCTCGCCGGTGCTCAGGCCGAAGCGCTGGCGGGTGTCGATCACGGTGACCACGTTACCGCGCAGGTTGATGATGCCCAGCACGTAGCTGGGTGCACCCGGCACCGGAGCGATCTCGGTGTAACGCAGGACTTCCTGAACGCGCATCACGTTGATGCCGTAGGTTTCGTTGTCCAGTTTGAAGGTCACCCATTGCAGGATCGGATCTTCAGAACCTTTTGCATTCGTCGCCTGACTACTCATACCCTGACCCCTCGAAAAAACCGCACTGGGCGGTGTGTGTTCTGTGTGGTGGCATTCAACAATGCCATCGCCTACTTGTTATGTCGGCTGCTATGTCGGTTTATGTAGGGGCTTGTTGCCGCCCAATTGCTTTGCCCCGCCGCTGGCGATCAACTCGGCCAGCGCGGAAACGTCAAGCAATGCACACATGTGCTCAATCACCGTGCCGGCGAGCCATGGCCGCTGACCCCGGTGACTTCTCCATTTGATTTCATTCGGGTCCAGACGCAACGAGCGACTGACCTGATGCACCGCCAGGCCCCACTCGTAACCTTGTACCGAAATCACGTACTGCAAGCCCTGACGGAAATCATCGCGATAGCGATCCGGCATGACCCACCGCGCGGTATCGAGAACTTTCAGGTTTCCAGCCTGACTCGGCAGGATCCCGAGAAACCATTCTGGCTGACCGAACAGCGGCGTCAGCTCGTGACCGGCCAGCGAATAGATCGAACCGAGGCACACCAGCGGCACCGCCAGCGTCAATCCGGCAACGTCGAACAGCAAACATTCGAAAGCTTCCGATGCCCACGCTGGACGGCCGTCGGTTTCCACCGGTGGCGGTGTGTTGCTCGGCGGCAGATGCACTTCAACCAGTGGCGGGACCAGCGTCTGTTCGACGGGTGCAGGGACGACCGGTGCAGGCTCGATCACTGCCGGTTCTGGCGCGGTCTTGAGCAATTGGGTTTGCAGCAGCGGTGCCAACGTCGAAACCGAGGCGCGAACCGGTTCGGCTTCTTCGATCAACGCCACTGGCGCCTTGGCGACGGGTGCGACGGCAGGCACGGCCACAGGCGCAACAGCTTTTTGTGCATCACGCGCCTGCTCTTCCAGTACCGCCGCCTGAAATTCATCCAGCGCTTCAGCGCTTTCAATCACCTCAGGCTGCGCCGCCACCTGCGCCGGCAATTCGTCGGGAATTTCCTCCAACAAACTGTCCAGATAAGACTGCAAAGCCAACTGCGGCTTGGACGTCAACTTCAGCGGCCGATTCATGCTCAGGCCACCTGCGGAACAAGTTGTTGCGCCAGCAGATGCTTGAGCAACGCGCGGTAGGCCAGCACGCCACGGCTCTTGCCGTCGAATTGCGACGGCGTGACACCGGCACGGCTGGCATCGCGCAGACGCGTATCGACCGGGATGTAACCCTGCCAGATCTCGTCCGGAAATTTGTCGCGCAGTACGCGCAAGGTGCCCAGCGACGCCTGGGTGCGGCGGTCAAACAGGGTCGGCACGATGCTGAACGGCAGCGCCTGTTTGCGCGAGCGGTTGATCATTGCCAGGGTGTTGACCATGCGTTCCAGGCCTTTGACCGCCAGATGCTCGGTCTGCACCGGAATCACCAGTTGCTGGCTCGCCGCGAGGGCGTTGACCATCAGCACGCCGAGCAACGGTGGGCTGTCGATCACGGCGTAATCGAAATCCTGCCACAACTGCGCCAGACTCTTGGCGATCACCAGCCCCAGACCACTCTGCCCCGGCGACTGACGCTCAAGGGTCGCGAGTGCGGTGCTCGATGGCAGCAGGGAAATACGTTCGTCGCTGGTCGACAGCAGCAACTGCCCCGGCAGGCCTTGCGGCACGCTGCCCTTGTGCAGAAAAAGATCGTAGTTGCTGTGTTCCAGGCTGTCGGGGTCATAGCCGAAATAGCTGGTCATCGAGCCGTGCGGGTCGAGATCGACCACAACCACGCGCTTGCCCGCCTCGGCCAGCAACCCGGCTAAAGCGATGGAAGATGTGGTTTTACCAACACCACCCTTTTGATTGGCGACTGCCCAGACTCTCATTCGGTTCGTTCCTCCCGGCCGATATGCTCGACCGAGACATAGCTCAGCGTGTTAATGCGGGCGACGGAGAATTGACGGCACTCTCGCGTCCCGGCGTCTTGACCACGGTCGGTGCAGTTTGTGTGCCAGCACGCTTGAGTGCGGCATCCGGTTTGGCGTTGGCCGTTCCGGTGCCCGTAAGGCTGCGACGCACATCGAGATTTCGCGACACCACCAGCACCACACGACGGTTTTTCGCTCGGCCTTCGGCCGTGGCGTTGTTGGCTACCGGCTGGAATTGGCCGTAACCCACCGACGCCAGGCGACCGGGGTTCACGCCCTGCATCGCCAACATACGCACGATGCTCGCCGAGCGCGCCGAAGACAGCTCCCAGTTGGTTGGGTACTGCGCAGTGCGAATCGGCTGGTCGTCAGTAAAACCTTCGACGTGGATCGGGTTGTCGAACGGTTTGAGGATCGCCGCGACCTTGTCGATGATGTTGAAGGCGACGTCACTCGGCATGGCGTCACCGCTGCCGAACAACAGGCTGGAATTGAGTTCGATCTCGACCCACAACTCGTTACCGCGCACGGTCATCTGGTTGGAGGCGATCAAGTCGCCGAACGCGGCGCTGATGTCATCGGCGATGCTTTTCAGCGGATCACTGGCACCGGCGATACCGGCGTCGACCTGATCGGCATCCTTGACCAACGGCTTGGCCGGGGTCACGGTCTTGGGTCGTTCGTCGCCAATCGGAATCGGCTTGAGCGAGCGGTCGGAGTCGGTGAAGACGCCGATCAGCGCTTCGGAAATGACCTTGTACTTGCCTTCATTGATCGACGAGATCGAGTACATCACCACGAAGAACGCGAACAGCAAGGTGATGAAGTCCGCGTAGGACACGAGCCAGCGCTCGTGGTTGACGTGTTCTTCCTGGTGGCGACGACGAGCCATGAGGTCAGTCCCTTAATCCATGAAGCCTTGCAGCTTCAACTCAATGGAGCGAGGGTTTTCACCTTCGGCGATCGACAGGATCCCTTCCAACAACATTTCGCGATAACGCGACTGCCGCAACGCGATTGACTTCAGTTTGGCCGCCACCGGCAGCAGGATCAGGTTGGCGCTGGCCACACCATAAATGGTGGCGACAAAAGCCACGGCGATGCCGCTACCCAATTGCGTCGGATCGGCAAGGTTGCCCATGACATGAATCAGGCCCATTACCGCACCGATGATGCCGATGGTCGGCGCGTAGCCGCCCATGCTTTCAAAGACTTTGGCCGCTTCGACGTCGCGCGCTTCCTGGGTGTAGAAATCCACTTCAAGAATGCTGCGGATCGCTTCCGGCTCGGCACCGTCGACCAGCAGTTGCAGGCCTTTGCGCGAGTAGCTGTCGGGTTCGGCGTCAGCCACGCCTTCCAGCCCCAGCAAACCTTCCTTGCGCGCAGTGAGGCTCCAGTTGACCACCCGATCAATGCCGCCCGCCAGGTCGACTCGCGGCGGAAAGAAGATCCAGGCGAGGATCTGCATCGCGCGCTTGAACGCGCTCATCGGTGATTGCAGCAGCGCAGCACCGATGGTGCCGCCCAGTACGATCAGTGCCGCCGGGCCGTTGGCCAGCGCACCGAGGTGACCACCTTCAAGGTAGTTACCGCCGATGATGGCGACGAACGCCATGATGATCCCGATAAGGCTTAGAACATCCATCAGATACACGCCTCGACGATGTGCTTGCCGATATCGTCCAGACCGTACACCGCGTCAGCGAGATCGGCTTTGACGATGGCCATCGGCATGCCGTAGATCACGCAACTGGCTTCGTCTTGCGCCCACACCGAGCTACCGCCCTGCTTGAGCAGACGCGCGCCCTCACGGCCGTCGGCGCCCATGCCGGTCAGTACCACCGCCAGAACTTTGTCACCGTAGGATTTCGCGGCAGAACCGAAAGTAATGTCCACACACGGCTTGTAATTCAGGCGCTCGTCGCCCGGGAGGATTTTCACCGCACCACGGCCGTCGATCATCATTTGCTTGCCACCCGGCGCCAGCAACGCGAGGCCCGGACGCAGGATGTCGCCATCCTCGGCTTCCTTGACGCTGATGCGGCAAAGCTTGTCGAGTCGCTCGGCGAACGCCTTGGTGAACGCCGCCGGCATGTGCTGGATCAAGACGATCGGTGCCGGGAAGTTGGCCGGCAATTGCGTCAAGACGCGTTGCAGGGCAACCGGGCCGCCAGTCGACGTACCGATGGCAACCAGTTTGTAGGCCTTGCGTTTCGGCGCGGGCGATGATGCGCTGGCGGCCGAAGTGCGGGTGGGCGCCGGAGCAGGTGCCGGACGAGCCGCAGCGCTGCTGTGGCTGCTGAAGCTCGACGCCGCTGGCGTGGGTGTCGGCGCAGGCGCAGCCACCGGAGCCGGTGCGCTATAGCCACTGAAACGACGATTACTGCGCGAGATGCTGTGCACCTTCTCGCACAGCAGTTGCTTGACCTTCTCCGGATTGCGGGAGATGTCTTCGAAATTCTTCGGCAGGAAATCCACCGCGCCGGCATCCAGCGCATCCAGGGTGACCCGGGCGCCTTCGTGTGTCAGCGAGGAGAACATCAAGACCGGGGTCGGACAGCGCTGCATGATATGCCGCACAGCCGTGATGCCATCCATCATCGGCATCTCGTAGTCCATGGTGATCACGTCTGGCTTGAGGGCCAGGGCCTGATCGATCGCCTCTTTACCGTTGGTTGCCGTGCCGACAACCTGGATGCTCGGATCCGCAGAAAGAATTTCCGAGACGCGGCGGCGGAAAAAACCCGAATCGTCCACCACCAGGACTTTGACTGCCATAAACACTCCATTAGGTGCAGCGGGACGTTATCGCCCCGCTGCCCCGGATTCAAATACGCCGTGCGGCGTAACGCTTGAGCATGCTTGGAACATCGAGAATCAGTGCAATGCGGCCGTCACCGGTGATGGTGGCGCCGGACATGCCCGGAGTGCCCTGCAGCATTTTGCCCAATGGCTTGATGACCACTTCTTCCTGGCCGACCAGTTGATCGACGACGAAGCCGATCCGCTGAGTGCCCACCGAAAGGATCACCACATGGCCTTCGCGCTGCTCTTCGTGAGCGGCGGAGCTGACCAGCCAGCGCTTGAGGTAGAACAATGGCAGCGCCTTGTCCCGCACGATCACCACTTCCTGGCCGTCCACGACGTTGGTCGTCGACAGGTCGAGGTGGAAGATTTCGTTGACGTTGACCAACGGGAACGCGAACGCCTGATTGCCGAGCATCACCATCAGGGTCGGCATGATCGCAAGCGTCAGCGGTACCTTGATGACAATCTTCGAGCCCTGGCCCTTGGTCGAGTAGATGTTGATCGAACCGTTGAGCTGGGAAATCTTGGTCTTCACCACGTCCATGCCGACACCGCGGCCGGACACATCGGAGATCTCGGTCTTGGTCGAGAAGCCCGGGGCGAAGATCAGGTTGTAGCACTCGCTATCGCTCAGGCGATCGGCCGCGTCCTTGTCCATCACACCGCGTTTTACCGCGATGGCACGCAGAACGTTCGGGTCCATGCCTTTGCCGTCATCGGAGATCGACAGAAGAATGTGATCGCCTTCCTGCTCGGCCGCCAGAACGACTTTGCCGCCCCGCGCCTTGCCTGAATCTTCACGTTCTTCCGGCGATTCGATACCGTGGTCGACCGCGTTGCGCACCAAGTGGACCAGCGGGTCGGCCAGAGCCTCGACAAGGTTTTTGTCCAGGTCGGTTTCTTCGCCGACCAGTTCCAGGTTGATCTCTTTCTTGAGCTGACGCGCCAGGTCTCGAACCAGGCGTGGGAAGCGCCCGAAGACCTTCTTGATCGGCTGCATCCGGGTTTTCATTACCGCGGTCTGCAAGTCAGCCGTCACCACGTCCAGGTTCGACACGGCTTTGGACATGGCTTCGTCACCACTGTTCAGACCCAGGCGCACCAGACGGTTACGCACCAGCACCAGTTCGCCGACCATGTTCATGATTTCGTCGAGACGCGCGGTGTCGACCCGCACAGTCGTCTCGGCTTCGCTCGCCGGTTTTTCCGGTGGCGGTGCTGCTGGAGCGCGGGCAGGCGCCGGTGCGGCAGCGGCAGCCGGTTTTGGCGTTTCGGCTTTTGGTTCAGGCTTGGCCGCAGGTTTGGGCGCAGCAGCGGCCGGGGCCTTGGCGGCTGGCGTGGCAACAGTCGAAGCGGAACCCGTAGCAGCGGTGCCAACTTCAGAGAACTTGCCTTTGCCATGCAATTCGTCGAGCAGCGATTCGAACTCGTGATCGCTGATCAGATCGCTGCCGGCAGCGGCGGCCGCCGGTGCGGCTGGCGCAGCAGGTGCCGAGGCAATCGCCGACTCCAGCGCATCAACGGCGAAATTGCCTTTGCCGTGCAACTGATCGAGCAACGCTTCGAATTCGTCATCGGTGATGTCCGAGCTGTCGCCCGCCGCCGGTGCTGCCGGAGCCGCCGGAGCCGCCGGTGCTACAGCGTCAGCCGCGAACTGGCCTTTACCGTGCAACTGATCGAGCAATGACTCGAACTCGGCATCGGTAATTTCATCGCTGGCGGCCGCATCGGCAGCTGGCGCAGGCGCAGCAGCCGCCGGGGCTTGGGCTTCAGCCTTGACGGCGTTCAGCGAGTCCAGCAGTTGTTCAAATTCGTTATCGGTGACGTCGCCCGAATCGCCTTCGACGACCAGGTCTTCGATCATCTCGGCCACGGGAGATGCCGGGGCTTCGTCCGCCGTTTGCGGCTCGGCCAGACGCGCCAGGGCGGCCAGCAGCTGCGGGGTGGCCGCCGTGATCGGTGCACGTTCGCGGACTTCGCTGAACATGCTGTTCACCGCGTCCAGTGCTTCGAGGACAACGTCCATCAGTTCTGCATCAACGCGCCGCTCACCCTTACGCAGGATGTCGAACACGTTTTCGGCGATGTGACAGCACTCCACCAGCTCGTTGAGCTGAAGGAAGCCGGCGCCCCCTTTTACAGTGTGGAAACCGCGAAAAATTGCATTGAGCAGATCTGCATCATCCGGACGGCTTTCCAGCTCGACCAGTTGTTCGGACAGTTGCTCAAGAATCTCGCCGGCCTCAACCAGGAAATCCTGAAGGATCTCTTCATCGGCGCCGAAGCTCATTAATGGGGTGCTCCTACAGGTCTAAAAACCCAAAAAACCTAAAATTCCAAAACTCTAGAACCCAAGGCTGGATAACAAATCGTCCACATCGTCCTGACCGGACACAACGTCTTCTCGTTTATCGGCATGAATCTGCGGACCTTCACCCTGCGAGAGATGTTTTTGTGGATCTTTTTCTGCAAGCATCGCCTCACGGTCATGTTCGATGCCCGCAAAGCGGTCCACCTGACTGGCCATGAGCACGAGTTTGAGCAAATTGCTTTCGACTTCGGTGACCAGTTGCGTCACACGCTTGATCACCTGACCGGTGAGGTCCTGGTAATCCTGGGCGAGGAGGATGTCGTTCAGATTGCCCGACACCGCACGGTTGTCCGTGCTGCTGCGCGACAGAAAACCGTCGACCCGGCGCGCCAGTTCACGGAACTCTTCAGCCCCGACCTCGCGACGCATGAAGCGCCCCCAATCGGCACTCAAGGCCTGGGCTTCGTCAGCCAGACCATTGACCAGCGGCGTGGCGCTTTCCACCAGATCCATGGTGCGGTTGGCCGCGGCTTCTGTCAGCTTGACCACATAGCCCAGACGCTCGGTGGCGTCGGTGATTTGCGACACTTCCTCAGCCTGCGGCATGTGCGGATCGATCTGAAAGTTGACAATCGCACTGTGCAGTTCGCGCGTGAGCTTGCCCACTTCCTGATACAGGCCGCGGTCACGGGTCTGATTGAGCTCATGGATCAGTTGCACAGCGTCGCCGAACCTGCCTTTTTCAAGGCTTTCGACCAGTTCGACCGCGTGTTTTTTCAGGGTCGACTCGAAATCGCCCTGTGAAGATTCGTTATGCTCCATAGCTCCCCCGCGCGTTCATCAGCCGATGCGTTCGAAAATCTTCTCGATTTTTTCTTTCAACGCCTGGGCCGTGAAAGGTTTGACCACGTAGCCGTTAACACCGGCCTGGGCCGCTTCGATGATCTGTTCGCGCTTGGCTTCAGCGGTCACCATCAGCACGGGCAGGTGCTTGAGTTTTTCATCGGCACGCACGTGGCGCAGCAGGTCGATACCGGTCATGCCCGGCATGTTCCAGTCCGTTACCAGAAAGTCGATGTTTCCGCTGTTGAGTACCGGAATGGCGGTAATGCCATCGTCGGCCTCGACGGTGTTGGTGAACCCCAGATCACGCAGCAGGTTCTTGATGATCCGCCGCATCGTTGAGAAGTCATCAACGATGAGGATTTTCATGTTTTTGTCCAATTCGACCTCCAAGCAGTCTTAAACGCGCCCAGCACCTGGACGCGCCATTTCAATCATTCCGGCGTAGCACTCGAAGACTGTCTGGAACACAACGGAGCAAGACCGGTGCCGCTCATCACCGCACCGGCCTCGTTCGCAGTGTCCCCACACTGCCTTCAGCGCGCTCGCCACTCCCCCAAACGCCCCCGCAAACGGGCCGCGCACTGGCTGTGTAACTGGCTGACCCGCGATTCACTGACGCCAAGGACTTCACCGATCTCCTTGAGGTTCAGCTCTTCGTCGTAGTACAGCGCCAACACCAGTCGCTCACGCTCCGGCAAATTGGCAATCGCGTCCGCCAGCGCTGCCTGGAAGCGTTCATCTTCCAGATCGCGTGACGGCTCAAGATGAGCACTGGCGCCATCCTCGTGCAGCCCTTCGTGTTCGCCGTCCTGCAACAGGTCGTCGAAACTGAACAAGCGACTGCCCAGGGTGTCATTCAAAATCCCGTAGTAATCGTCGAGACTCAATTGGAGTTCGGCCGCAACCTCGTGATCTTTAGCATCACGGCCGGTTTTAGCTTCAATTGCGCGAATTGCGTCGCTGACCATACGGGTGTTGCGGTGAACCGAGCGTGGCGCCCAGTCCCCTTTGCGCACTTCGTCGAGCATCGCGCCGCGGATTCGAATGCCCGCGTACGTTTCGAAACTGGCACCTTTGCTGGCGTCGTATTTGGTCGAGACTTCAAGCAGACCGATCATGCCGGCCTGGATCAGATCCTCGACCTGCACGCTGGCCGGCAGGCGTGCCAGCAAGTGGTAGGCAATGCGCTTGACCAGTGGCGCGTAACGCTCGATCAGTTCGTACTGCGCGTCACGCGCCGACTTCTTGTAGTAATTCATACCGCTGGCTGTCATAGCACGGGCCCTGCCGTTTGCTGCACGAGGCGCTCGACGAAAAACTCAAGGTGGCCACGCGGGTTGGCCGGCAGTGGCCAGGTGTCGACCTTCTGCGCGATGGCCTTGAACGCCAGTGCGCACTTGGAACGCGGAAAGGCTTCATAGACTGCACGCTGCTTCTGCACGGCCTTGCGCACGCTTTCGTCGTAGGGCACGGCGCCGACGTATTGTAGGGCCACATCAAGGAAGCGATCCGTGACCTTGGTCAACTTGGCGAACAGGTTACGGCCCTCCTGCGGGCTCTGGGCCATGTTGGCCAGGACGCGGAAGCGGTTCATGCCGTAATCACGGTTCAACAGTTTGATCAATGCGTAGGCGTCGGTGATCGAAGTCGGCTCGTCGCAAACCACCAGCAACACTTCCTGCGCCGCGCGCACGAAACTGACTACCGAGTCACCAATGCCCGCAGCGGTGTCGATCACCAGCACGTCGAGATTGTCGCCGATGTCGCTGAAGGCCTGAATCAGGCCGGCATGTTGCGCCGGGCTCAGGTGAACCATGCTCTGGGTGCCGGACGCCGCCGGCACGATGCGAATTCCGCCCGGGCCTTGCAACAGCACGTCGCGCAGTTCGCAGCGGCCTTCGATCACATCGGCCAGCGTGCGTTTGGGGGTCAGCCCCAGCAGAACGTCGACGTTTGCCAGTCCCAGATCGGCGTCCAGCAGCATGACCCGACGGCCAAGCTCTGCCAGCGCCAGCGACAAGTTCACTGACACGTTAGTTTTCCCGACGCCACCTTTGCCGCCGGTCACCGCGATCACCTGTACGGGATGCATGCTGCCCATGTTATTTCTTTACCTTGTCTTGCATAGACGGAGGCCACATTACTGGCTGCGCGTTCACAACCTGAACAATGCATGGCAGACCATCGATGTAGGTACAAAAACTGTTCATGAATACCTCAGCCTACCTGCTTGGTCGGGCTGTGATAGATATCAGCGAACATGTCAGCCATGGCTTCTTCGCTGGGTTCTTCCTGCATTTGCACGCTGACGGCGCGGCTGACCAGTTGATGACGGCGCGGCAGATGCAGATCATCCGGAATCCGTGGGCCATCGGTCAGGTACGCGACCGGCAATTCATGACTGATCGCCAGGCTCAACACTTCGCCAAGGCTGGCCGTTTCATCCAGTTTAGTCAGGATGCACCCGGCAAGCCCGCAACGCTTGTAACTATGATAAGCGGCGGTTAGAACCTGTTTCTGGCTGGTGGTTGCCAAGACCAGATAATTTTTTGAACGGATGCCTCGCCCGGCCAGACTTTCGAGCTGCATGCGCAGTGCCGGATCGCTGGCTTGCAGGCCCGCGGTATCGATCAGCACCACGCGCTTGCGCAGCAATGGATCCAGCGCCTGCACCAGCGATTGGCCCGGGTCGACGTGCGTCACCGGCACATTGAGGATACGACCCAGGGTCTTCAATTGTTCCTGAGCGCCGATACGGAAACTGTCCATGCTCACCAGCGCAACGTTCTGCGCGCCGTACTTAAGCACATAACGGGCAGCGAGTTTAGCCAGCGTGGTGGTCTTGCCCATACCTGCCGGACCGACCATGGCGATCACCCCGCCTTCTTCCAGCGGCTCGACTTCCGGTACGGCGATCATCCGCGCCAGGTGCGCCAGCAGCATGCGCCAGGCCTGACGAGGTTCTTCGATATCGGTGATCATCGCCAGCAGATCGCGCGACAACGGACCGGAGAGACCGATACGTTGCAGACGACGATACAGGTTGGCTTGCGCCGGACGCTTGCCTTGCAACTGATTCCAGGCCAGCGTGCCAAGCTGCACTTCCATCAGTTCGCGCAGGCTGTTCAATTCAAAACGCATCGAATCCAGTGCACGCGGATCAACACCACCGGAAGACTGCGCAGGCGCCGGGGCCGGACGCGCTGGTGCGGCGTAAGTCGGCTCGCTCAGCGGTTCAGCAGCGGTCAACGGCAGGCCGGCGAAGATCTGGCGATTGCTATTGCCATCGGCTTCGCCACGCAGGCTCAACTCGGCCTGAGCGGTGACGATGCGCGACTGGGTCTTGCGCAGCTCATCTTCGAGTTCAATGTTCGGAACCCGCGGCGCCAGCGCCGACAATTTGTAATCCAGCGCCGCCGTCAGCTCGACGCCGCCGGCAATGCGGCGGTTGCCAATGATGGCGGCATCAGCGCCCAGCTCATCACGAACCAGCTTCATGGCCTGACGCATATCGGCGGCGAAAAAACGCTTAACTTGCATAAACCACTACCTCAGCCGTTGGGCCCTACTGTCGCAACGATCGTCACTTGCTTGTTGTCCGGAATTTCCTGGTAGGCCAGCACATGCAGCCCTGGGACGGCGAGGCGACCAAAACGCGAGAGCATCGCGCGGATCGGACCTGCTACCAACAGAATCACCGGTTGACCTTGCATTTCCTGACGCTGCGCCGCTTCGATGAGCGAACGCTGCAGCTTCTCGGCCATGCTTGGTTCCAGCAGAACGCCCTCTTCCGAGCCTTGTCCTGCCTTCTGCAGACTATTGAGCAATATTTGTTCCAACCTTGGTTCCAAGGTGATCACAGGCAGCTCGGACTCAGTGCCTACAATGCTTTGGACGATGGCGCGCGATACGCCGACCCGCACAGCAGCCACCAACGCGGCGGTATCTTGACTCTTCGCGGCGTTGTTGGCGATAGCTTCGGCAATGCTGCGGATGTCGCGCACCGGCACGTGTTCGGCCAACAGCGCCTGCAATACTTTGAGCAGTTGCGACAGCGAAAGCACACCCGGCACCAGCTCTTCAGCCAGTTTCGGCGAACTTTTGGCCAGCAACTGCATGAGTTGCTGCACTTCTTCGTGGCCGATCAACTCGCTGGAATGCTTGTACAGAATCTGGTTCAGGTGAGTGGCGACCACGGTGCTCGCATCGACCACCGTGTAACCCAGCGATTGCGCCTGCGCCCGCTGGCTGATTTCGATCCACACCGCTTCCAGTCCGAAAGCCGGATCTTTGGCGTTGATACCGTTGAGCGCGCCGTAGACCTGCCCCGGATTGATCGCCAACTCGCGATCCGGGTAGATCTCCGCCTCGGCGAGGATCACACCCATCAGGGTCAGGCGATAGGCGCTCGGCGCCAGATCGAGGTTGTCGCGGATATGCACGGTCGGCATCAGGAAGCCCAGATCCTGCGAGAGCTTTTTGCGCACGCCCTTGATTCGCGCCAGCAATTGTCCACCCTGATTGCGATCCACCAGCGGGATCAGGCGATAGCCCACTTCCAGGCCGATCATGTCGATCGGGGTCACGTCGTCCCAACCCAGCTCTTTGGTTTCCATGGCGCGGGCCGGCGATGGCAGCAACTCTTGCTGACGCTTGACCTCTTGCAGCGCTTGAACCTTGGCGACACTTTGTTTTTTCCAGAACAGATAGGCGCCACCGGCGGCCAGCGCGGCCATGCTCAGGAACGAGAAGTGCGGCATGCCCGGCACCAGGCCCATGACCGCCATCAGCCCCGCTGCAACCGCCAGCGCTTTGGGCGAGGCGAACATCTGACGGCTGATCTGTTTGCCCATGTCTTCCGAACCGGAAGCACGCGTCACCATGATCGCTGCCGCTGTCGATAACAACAGTGATGGCAATTGCGCCACCAAACCGTCACCGATGGTCAGCAAGGCGTAAACCTTGCCCGCTTCGGCGAAACTCATGTGGTGCTGGAAGATACCGACGGCCACGCCGCCAATGAGGTTGATGAACAGAATCAGCAGACCGGCGATGGCGTCACCGCGCACGAACTTGCTCGCACCGTCCATCGAACCGTAGAACTCGGCCTCTTGGGCGACTTCCGAACGGCGGGCCTTGGCCTGGTTCTGATCGATCAGACCGGCGTTGAGGTCGGCGTCGATCGCCATTTGCTTGCCAGGCATCGCATCGAGAGTAAAGCGCGCGCTCACCTCGGAGATCCGCCCGGCGCCTTTGGTCACCACGACGAAGTTGATGATCATCAGGATCGCGAACACCACGATACCCACCACGTAGTTACCGCCGATCACCACCTCACCGAAGGCCTGGATCACCTTACCGGCAGCCGCGTGGCCGTCCTGACCGTTGAGCATCACCACCCGCGTCGACGCCACGTTCAGCGCCAGCCGCAGCAAGGTCGCGACCAGCAGAATCGTCGGGAACACCGCGAAATCCAGCGGCCGCAGGGCGTAAACGCAAACCAGCAGGACGACGATTGACAGGGCTATGTTGAAGGTGAAAAACACGTCCAGCAAAAACGGCGGCACCGGCAACATCATCATGGCCAGCATGACCAGCAGCAACAGCGGCACGCCCAGATTGCCTCGACTGAGATCGGCAACGTTCGAGCGAGCACTGTTGAGTAACTGAGAGCGATCCACCGGTTTTCCTCGTTCCTTTAAAGCAAACTTTTGACGCCCAGAGCGGGCTCACGGCGGGTACTGCAAGAAGCTTTCCAACTTTTGCCGGGGAATGAAATAGAGGGGTTTGTTCAAGGAATTTTCGCTGATTGGACCGGCCCTTTCGCGAGCAGGCTCCCACAGGGGATCGGTGTCGATCACAAACCGGTGTCTACACGCTGAACCTGTGGGAGATTCTATGGTTCATGCCTAGCCCCTAAACCGCTTTAGGTGAGTATTCGCTCTGGTTTTTCAACAGAGCAAATACCACCCGGGCAAGCTTGCGGGCTAGTGCGACCAGTGCTTGGGTAGT
>NZ_CAXAPL010000015.1:0-122201 GCF_963970845.1 Pseudomonas sp. RA_105y_Pfl2_P56 | reverse complement strand
TTGGGATAGGAGCTTCGTTGGCGCATGGAAATCCTGGCGATAAGGGTGATCGCGTCCGCTTAAAAATAGGCGGACACCATCGCCCTTAATTCCGGATTTCTGAAGGTGTGTTCGCTGGCCGCTTACCTTGAATCTTTGATCGCTTTGCAAAAAGCATCCCCAATGCACTCGTACGTTTCCACCAGAGACGATAGCCCGACTCAACCGGCGGGCCTCTAGGCTCAGGGCGTGTAGCTAGCGGCATCCTGGCGGCGTGCATTTCCCGATGTGTTCAAATCCCATCGAAAAATGTGGCGAAGGGTTGCTGAATTTTCAGCGAAAGATTATCCGAGAGCCGTAGCCGTCTACCCTCGTAAGGTATTCGACTGCAAGAATCAAACATAGACATCATGCCGCTTAAAAACGGGTGACTCTTGGGTAAAAATGATTTTGCTCTCGAGTATAGTAAATTGTTCAACTTGAGCTACAGTCGGAAATATCACGCCGCTTTTTTGATCTTAAGAGATTCATCTACCACCTTATGTCGACTTTCTCCTATCCCAAGAGTTATGGTGTTAGGTTTGACTTGTCACATGAATCCGAAAGAATAGAGACTCTTGAGTTTAGCGCGCGGATGTCGGAGTCGTATAAAACTGGCAGGAAGTTCAGAGCGATGTTACGGACAGGCCCAAAAAGAAAAGTAATTTATGCCGTTTCTGGTTACATCTACGTTTTGGCTGGCCTGCTATCGTCGGGCACCATCTGGCTTATGGATGTAGAAAAGGACGACAGATGGATCGAACAAAAGCCCATAGTCTGGATGCTGATCGATCGTTTCCAAGAGTTCGGAATATGGCTAATTTTGGCGATCGCTCTTATCGTCATAGTAACGGGATTTGTCAAGCATTTGTCGGATCCTTGGGTCGTGGAAAAACTCCAATTTATTTTGGACGAATACCAAGGCAAGGCTTTCAAGAATCTTAATGTCCCAAAGGATCATAATAGAGTAACTCTATTTAAGTACCGTGAACGGCTATTTTTCAAACGTCATTGGCAGGAGCAGAGCACTTCGAAGTGGAGTCCATTTAAGACGAGGAGGTGGTGCGGGAGTTACCTAGTGCCCTATATGCGATCAGCGCATCTGACCCTAAACACCAAAACAGTTTTTTTCATCGACAATGAAAATAGTGCCAAAACTCAAGGAGTTGCAGGCCTTGCATGGTCATCGCGCCAGGTTGCTATCCTTCCAGACCTTCCCGAGATAAAGCCGACCAGCAGTAATAAATCCAAAGAGACCTATGCTAAGGTGACTAAATCGTCAGTAAGATTTTTGGAAAGATATCTTACCGAAGGGAAAACACCGCCCCGCTCGATGGCAGCGGTGCCCGTAGAATGCAATGGAAAGCTCTGGGGGGTGATTGTTTTGGATAGTTTGGATCCATTAGGAGTTACGCAGGAGTCAGTAGAGCATTACACGCTTACCGTTGCCCTTATTGGGCACCTTTTGGAGAGAGCCTAATGCACACATCACTTGAAGAGTGGGTTTTGGTCTCCCAACATGAGCTGAATGAGGTCGAGTCTCAGGAGCAGCGTGGCCTTAAACTCCAGTTTATGGTGGCCCCCGCCGACCTTCCGACCGCTTGGCGTATTACCCATGAGAGTAGCAATATTGCTGAAGTGGAATTTAAATATTTGGGTGGAAATGAGCCTAAATCCACTGAGCACGTTAATAGCAATGTGACGTTGGAAGTTGGAAAAAATAGCAAGAGAATATATAAGATCACGCTTGATATGCACAAGGTTGCAGCGTCGGGTGAGTTGATGATTTCTCGGGCAGCCGACGTTGTTGAGCATAGCTCATGGCTCAATAAGAACAACTCAGATGTTATCCATAGGTTTTTAACTTCGAAAAATTCGAAGATGGATATTATTGAGCGCATGGAGTCAAGCGTAATCGGTTTGTGATGTATGGCAGGTGGCAATAAAATGCGCCTGTCAATATAGAGAAAATATCCTCAATTTGAGAAGGTGCGCTAAGTAAGTCAGTATCGTAAGACAGCCGCGTGTCCAAAGATTTACTAATCGCCGTATTAGCGTGGAGACTCCGCCGTACTGCCATGTAATTGCACGGCGATGGTGTCCTCACTATTGCCTCCTACTACGCTCATTCGAACGGTGATCCTGTGGGGAGTGGGGAGGACGGCTGACAATAGAATAGGAAGTTTCTTACGAGTTGCCATTCTATTGATATATGACATTTGAATTGCTTTGAAGGGGTGTCGCGCAGCTCTTAGGCCTTCTGGGGAGGAGCTTAAGTATTTAGTTGTCAATTTTTCTCTTTTGGTTGGACTGCGCAGGGAGGTAGTAATCTCGGTTATATTAATCCCTACATATTCGTCAAATTTCCCCTTCATAATTGATAACCCGAATCGAAGTGTGGGAAATAAAAAATGTCTGATTATTTCTGAGCATGGTATCCGAACAGTGTAGTGGATGCCTCTGCAAAATATATGATTAATGAATTTCGTGAACGAAAGATGGGGGTCTTTCGCACGAGATATTATTTTTACTACATCCTCTGTAGATTCGGCCTGTCGAGAGATAACCAGCTTTGCCTGAGACGGATATATCGGCCGTGTCTGGCGCCATCTGATCGTGCCCGTGGCCTGCCTGCCGTTTTTCCAGCGAGAGCCGGGTTTCACGTGCTTAATGGCAGATACCGGAAGATTTAACACTCGGACGTACCGCTTGGTCCGCGGCGGGGGATCCTCATCACAAAAACAAAAAAACTGCAGGGAGAGAGCAGAAGGATCTTCGTCAATACAGCTGATTTCTCTGATCCCGAGGATTTCCCAGGTACGAGAGTCGTTTGCTAATTGGTGTATGAATTTCACGCCACTTCCAAAACATCATTATCAGATAAAAATGGAATTTATCATGCTCTGGTGTGTGGTCGCATTTATCAATAGGTTTTACAGCCACCGACCAGTGCCGGGCCGGACGCTGAGTGATGGGGTTGGCGAAACGGTCGCTGTGGCCAATGGGTCAACGGGATGCCGCTGGCCACCGACTGAATCGCTGCCACTTCCAGCGCTTCGCATTCAGACAGCGGCGGCAGCAGCCCCGGCAAGCGACTCGCCAGCAAGGTCTTGCCCGTCCCCGGTGGCCCGCTGAACAACAGGTTGTGCGCGCCCGCCGCTGCAATCAGCAGGGCGCGTTTGGCCGACAATTGTCCCTGCACTTCATTGAGATCGGGGTAGGGTTTGGCGGCATGGATCAAACCGTCAGAAACGTAAGGCTCGACCGGCGTATGCCCATTGAAATGGGCGACTGCCTCCAGCAAATGATCCACCGCAAACACCTTCAACCCTGAAGCGAGACACGCCTCCTCGGCATTTGCCCGTGGCACCACCAGCGCCCGCCCGGCCTTGCGCGCCGCCAGCGCTGCCGGCAACACTCCTCGCACTGGCCGCACGGCGCCGGACAATGCCAGCTCACCGAGACACTCCACATCGTCCAGCGTGAGACACGGCACCTGCACACTCGCTGACAGAATCCCCAAGGCAATCGCCAGATCAAACCGCCCGCCATCCTTGGGCAGATCCGCCGGCGCCAGATTCAAAGTGATCCGCCGCGCCGGAAACTGCAGCCCGGAATTGATGATCGCGCTGCGCACCCGATCCTTGCTCTCCTTCACCGCTGCTTCGGGCAGGCCGACCATGGTCAGCGACGGCAGGCCGTTGGCCAGATGGACTTCGACGGTAACGGCGGGAGCATCCACGCCAATTTGGGCGCGACTGTGGACGATGGAGAGGGACATGGTCGTTCCTTGAGCTGAATCGGGGGGCCGCTTCCTGCGGGTTTTTGAAGGGTAGTAGGGGGCGGGGGAGTTGGAGGGGTGGGGGCGTGGGTAAACTTTCACGGGATGTTGCGAACGTATGGCTCTGGTCGCAACCGGGAAATGACTATTGGATGTCGTCTTGTGGCCGCCAGCCTTGAACCTGCGGTGGTTACACTGGCCTGTGTCGAAATCGTGAAGAGTTGAAACGTGACAACGGCCGTGAAACAGATAGAGCAAATCCAAGTGCTAATCGAGGCGGATCCAGTGCGTATGCGGATATTGCGTCTGGTGCAGAGCCTTGGATTACCTGATTGCTGGATAGGGGCGGGATTTCTGCGTAGCGCCGTATGGGATCGATTACACCAGCGCGTTTATTCGCCATTGCCATCGGACATTGATGTCATCTGGTTCGATCAAGAGCGGGCCACTGTTGAATCAGACACTGAACTGGAGGCTTGCTTACGGAATATTGACGCCTCATACAACTGGTCAGTGAAGAACCAGGCGCGTATGCATCTGCGAAATGCTGATGCGCCTTATGCGAGCGCAATTGATGCCATCAGGTTCTGGCCGGAAACAGCGACGGCAATTGCCATAAGGCTCGGTACGCAGGGCGTTCTGGAGGTCGCAGCACCGCTTGGTCTGGATGACCTCTTCGATCTTGTTGTTCGGCCTACTGCGAGGTTCCAAACCGAGAAGCATGCAGTTTACCTGGATCGTTTACGTACCAAGGATTGGCTGGGTGTATGGCCAAACCTGAAGGTTATCGACTACTGACAATTGTTTGCAGGCCTCAACCATCAGGGCGGGTGAAGCTGTAAGGCGTTAGGTAAGTGTCATCTTGATTCATCGAACAGCTCCTCTTGCTTTAGGGCTGCCCTCGATCGTCGCCAAACGATCGGGTGGCAGTTGTACGCGGGTTGGCGAGCCGGAGCAAAAGGAACCCGGCAGACCCGAAGATCTCCCACGCACAACCGCCATAACTCGATGAGGCGTTACATCTAGCCGCCATCAGATGGTGGTCGTGCGCCTTAAGCTTTCCAGGTCGCCAAACTCAGTGCTGAATATTCAGCATAGGGTGAGCTTAGGAACCGGGGCTTTTCGGCGCAATCGGACGGCGGTCACTCAGGTTGTAGGACGTTGCCGAGATCATTGAAGGGCTGAAGATCAAAAGATCGCAGCCTTCGGCAGCTCCTACAGGGGGAGCAGGGTTACTCGGCTGGCGGATTCAGCTTCGCTTCCATCTCGGCCACCTTCGCTTCGAGGCTCTCAAGGCGAGCGCGAGTGCGCGCCAGCACAACCATCTGGCTATCGAACTCTTCACGGCTGACCAGATCGAGTTTGCTGAAGGCACTTTGCAACAGCATCTTGAACTGGCTTTCGATTTCGGCTTTCGGCAGCGGGGTGTCGCCGCTGAACAGGCGAGAAGCGGTGCCGCTCAGGGCGTCGAGGAAGTCTTTGGGCGCGAGCATGGGAAGTGTCCTGGAAACAATGGCCGGCAGTGTATCACGCAGTGTCTATAGTCAATCTCGCAGGCCGGGATGCACGCTTTTCGCGCAAGAGCATGGGCGGCAGCGCACCGTTGTTGTGCGTAACCGGATGGCCTTTTGCACGAAGGTGCTTGCGACAGCGGCCAAGCGATTGAAATCAGTGGGTTTTGGCGAGATGGCAAGGTTTCTGCTTAGTGACCTGTGACCCATGCACTGATGCAGTCGCTGTGACGAATGCAGTGCGGCAGGCGGAACGGGGAGTTTCGTCTGATGCGGTTAGCTGGCGTCAGTCGGGCAGTCAAGGCCGACGATGCGTTACAAAGCCAGGCACTGCGCTTAGACTTGAGTCGGGTTTGTTTTCCTGGGGCAAGTCCACCAATTCGGGAGAAAGTTTCATGAAGCTAGTCACTGCCATCATCAAGCCGTTCAAGTTGGACGACGTGCGCGAGTCGCTGTCCGAAATCGGCGTGCAGGGCATTACCGTTACTGAAGTCAAAGGCTTCGGCCGGCAGAAGGGTCACACCGAGCTGTATCGCGGCGCGGAATATGTGGTCGATTTTCTGCCCAAGGTGAAAATCGACGTGGCCATCGACGACAAGGATCTGGATCGCGTTATCGAGGCGATAACCAAGGCGGCCAACACCGGCAAGATCGGTGACGGCAAGATCTTCGTGGTCAATCTGGAACAGGCGATTCGTATCCGTACCGGCGAAACCGATACCGACGCGATTTAAGCCGCCACAAACCCCAACGCCCCAGGAGAAAACAATATGACTCTGCGTAAATTCGCAGGGCTAGGAGCCCTGTTGTCCATCGTAATGCCAAGCCTTGCAATGGCGGCAGACGAAGTGGCGGCCCCAGTCCTCAATTCCGGCGACACGGCCTGGATGCTCACCTCGACAGCCCTCGTGCTGTTCATGACCATCCCGGGCCTGGCGCTGTTCTACGGCGGCATGGTTCGCTCCAAAAACATTCTTTCCGTGATGATGCAGTGCTTCGCCATTACCGGTCTGATCAGCATCCTGTGGGTCATTTATGGCTACAGCATTGCGTTCGACACCACCGGCATGGAGCAGGGCGTCGTCAACTTCAACTCGTTCTTCGGCGGCATGGGCAAAGCGTTCCTCGCTGGCGTTACACCTGACAGCCTGACCGGCCCCGCCGCGCTGTTCCCTGAGGCGGTGTTCATCACCTTCCAGATGACCTTCGCAATCATCACCCCGGCGCTGATCGTCGGTGCGTTCGCCGAGCGGATGAAGTTCTCCGCGATGCTGATCTTCATGGGCGTGTGGTTCACCCTCGTTTATGCGCCGATCGCACATATGGTCTGGTCCGGTAACGGCGGCCTGCTGTGGGACTGGGGCGTACTCGACTTCGCTGGCGGCACCGTTGTGCATATCAACGCCGGTATCGCAGGTCTCGTGGCGTGCCTGGTGCTGGGCAAGCGCAAAGGCTTCCCGACCACTCCAATGGCTCCGCACAACCTCGGTTACACCCTGATGGGCGCGGCGATGCTGTGGTTCGGCTGGTTCGGCTTCAACGCCGGTTCCGCTGCGGCGGCCAACGGCACCGCCGGTATGGCGATGCTGGTCACTCAGATCGCTACCGCTGCGGCGGCGCTGGGCTGGATGTTCGCCGAGTGGATCACCCACGGCAAACCTAGCGCACTGGGCATTGCCTCGGGTGTGGTGGCCGGTCTGGTTGCGATCACTCCGGCTGCCGGCACCGTGGGCCCGATGGGCGCACTGGTCATTGGTCTGGCGGCGGGTGTGGTGTGCTTCTTCTGCGCCACCACCCTGAAACGCAAACTCGGTTATGACGACTCCCTGGATGCGTTCGGCGTACACGGTATCGGCGGTATTCTCGGCGCGATCCTCACCGGTGTGTTCGCTGCACCGTCGCTGGGTGGCTTCGGCACTGTCACCGACATCGCCGCTCAAGTATGGATTCAGTGCAAAGGCGTCGGCTTCACGGTGATCTACACCGCGATCGTCACTTACATCATCCTCAAGGTACTGGACGCCGTGATGGGGCTGCGTGTGACTGACGAAGAAGAGTCGGTGGGCCTGGATCTGGCACAACACAACGAACGCGGCTACAACCTGTAAGTACGCGCACTCAAGAATTTGCCCGGTTCGCCGGGCATTTTTTTGTCTGGGATTTGTCATTGAAGGACAAGCTGAAAGGATTTTTCGTACGGCTTTTGTCGTGTTTATGAAGGGTGTTTTTCTGCGGGCAATGGCTTACACCATTGCAGGAATATTAGGGCCTTTGTTTTTTCCCAGAGCGCGCTAGAATGCGCCCCGAACGTGCGGAGAACTGTATGTGGCAGCAGACTCTGATAACCCTGCGGGCGCGACCCCGGGGCTTTCATCTGGTGACGGACGAGTTGATCAATGGCCTGCCTGAACTCAAGGCGTGCCGGGTCGGTCTTTTGCATCTGTGGCTGCAACATACCTCGGCGTCGTTGACCATCAACGAGAACGCCGATCCGGCGGTCCGTCGCGACTTCGAACGATTTTTCAATCGTCTGATCCCACAAGGAACAGACGGCTATGAGCATAACGACGAAGGCCTGGAC
Source organism: Pseudomonas sp. RA_105y_Pfl2_P56 (assembly GCF_963970845.1). NCBI lineage: Bacteria > Pseudomonadati > Pseudomonadota > Gammaproteobacteria > Pseudomonadales > Pseudomonadaceae > Pseudomonas > Pseudomonas sp. RA_105y_Pfl2_P56. The sequence continues at coordinate 114,310 of NZ_CAXAPL010000015.1, read as the reverse complement.
GACCTCCCGGCGCACTTCAAGGCCAGCGTGCTGGGTTGCCAGATCTGTCTGCCGGTTTCGGCAGGTCGACTGGCACTGGGCACCTGGCAAGGCGTTTATCTGGGCGAGCACCGTGATCATGGCGGTGCCCGTAAAGTCCTTGCCACCTTGCACGGTGAAGGGGCATAGCCGCTGATCAGCAGCGGCGAATGATTTTTTAACGGCGACTTTCGACAGTTGCCAAAGCTGGTCTATAACTAATCTGCTTTTCGCAAGTCATGAGGTAGAACATGAGCGACGATGATCTGGAAAACGACGACCTCGAAGTAGGCGACGAAGACGAGGCCGAGGAAGGCCTGGAAGCAGCAGCGGAAGACGTTGCTGACGACGATGGCGGTGACGATACGCCGGCCCCGGCTGCCAAAGGCAAAGCCAAGGCTGCGGTGTCGGTTGACGAGTTGCCGAGCATTGAAGCCAAGAACAAGGAGCGCGACGCCCTGGCCAAGGCCATGGAAGAGTTCCTGTCGCGAGGCGGAAAAGTGCAGGAAGTGGAGGCCAATGTGGTCGCCGATCCGCCCAAGAAGCCGGACAACAAGTACGGCAGCCGCCCTATCTGAGGCGTGCCGCTTGCTTGCTGAAAAAGCCCGCCGTCGCTGCGGGCTTTTTCATGTCTGAAATAAAGTTTTTTGGGTGCGCCGCTATCCCTCGCGGGAGCGGGCTTGCTCGCGAATGCGGTGTGTCAATTTGAGGAAGCATTCCAGCGTGCGAGCACCGCCGGCAAATCAGTCAGGCTGCGAATTTCGGCATCCGGCAAATGCTCCGCTTCCCAGACTTTGCCCGCCGGGTTGAACCATACCGCGCGTAATCCCGCTTGCTGCGCCCCGGCGATGTCGTCGCCTGGATGATCGCCAATGTGTACGGCCACCTCAGCGCTCACGCCACCACGCTGCAAGGCTTCGTGAAACAGCCGCGCATCTGGTTTGGCAATGCCGATGTCCTCGGCGCACAGCGCGAACTTGAAGTAATCCGCCAGCCCTAAACGACGCACATCGGCATTGCCGTTGGTGACCACGCCGAGGGCGTAATGGTTGGCGAGAATCTCCAGCACCGGCTCGACCTCGGGAAACACTTCGATCTGATGCCGTGCATGCAGAAACACTTCAAAACTCTTGTCCGCCAGAACCGAGGCTTCGCCGTGGGTGTATCCCGCTTCTTCCAGGGCATGGAACAGCACTCGCCGACGCAGCGCGCTGATGCGGTGTTTGAGGCCCGGTTCATTGGCCAGCACCCGCTCGCGGATCGACCACAAGTGTTCCACCGGCAGCGCGCCCAGATTCGGTGCGTGTTCGCTCAACCATTCGCGTAAAACCGCTTCGGCGCTGGCGATCACCGGAGCGGTATCCCACAGGGTGTCGTCGAGGTCGAAGGTGATCAACTGAATGCTCATGAATCATCGCCTTTCATGCGTTTGGCCCGTGGATGGGCGCTGTCGTAGACCGCCGCCAGGTGCTGGAAGTCCAGATGGGTGTAGATCTGCGTGGTCTTGATGTCCGAGTGGCCGAGCAGTTCCTGCACCGCGCGCAGATCCTGCGAGGATTCCAGCAAGTGGCTGGCGAAGGAGTGCCGCAGCATGTGCGGATGCAGGTTCTGCCCCAGTTCGCGTTCGCCGGCGAGTTTGACCCGCACCTGAATCGCTCGCGGGCCAAGGCGCCGGCCTTGCTGGCTGACGAACACGGCGTCGTCAGCGGGGTTGGTCATCGCCCGCAACGGCAGCCAGTGCTCCAGTGCTTCGCGGGCCTTTTTACCCACCGGCAGCAAACGGGTTTTGCTGCCCTTGCCGCGCACTTGGACCATGCCGTCGGCGAGGTCGAGCTGATCGAGATTGAGCCCGGTCAGCTCGGAAAGGCGCAGGCCGGAGGAATAGAACAACTCCAGAATCGCCTGATCACGCCGTGCCAGAAAATCATCCTCAACGGCGCCTTCAAGCAGTTGCAGTGCGCGGTCGGTGTCGAGGGTTTTCGGCAGGCGGCGTTCGCCTTTCGGGGGCGCCAGACCGGTGGCCGGGTCGTGGTCGCAAAGGCCTTCGCGATTGAGATAGTGATAGAGCCCGCGCACTGCCGACAACAAGCGGGCGAGACTGCGCGAAGACTGGCCCTGTGAATGCAGGCGAGCGACCAGGCTGCGCAGGCGCTGGATGTCCAGTGCGCTCCAACTGGCGATGTTCTGCTTGATGCACCAGCCGAGCACTTTATCGAGGTCGCGGCGGTAGGCCGACAGCGTGTGCGGCGACACCTGTCGCTCACTGCGCAGGTGTTCGCAGTAAGCGTCCAGTTGCCGTTCCATGCTCAGCGTACCGAGCGCAGGGAGCTGTTGACCCGTGGCAGCACGCGGCCCATGACTTCGGCGATGTAGCTTAAGAACAGCGTGCCGACCGAACTCTTGTAATGCTGCGGGTCGCGGCTGGCGATGGCCAGAATCCCGTGGATACCTTGATGGCTGACGGCGACCACGGCGGTGGAGCCGATCTGCTTGCGCTGTTCTTCGCCAAACAGGAAGTCCAGCTCATGTTCACGCAGGGTGCCGCTGACACTTTTGCCTTCGGTGAGCAAGCCGCCGATGGCGGTTTGCGCGTCGGCGTGGCTGACCCAGCGGCCGACCGGGGCCGGGTTGTCGCCAAGCAGGATGAGGCTGACAAAAGGCACCTGAAAGTCCTGGCGCAGGCTATCTTCGACGCAGATGACCACGTCTTCGAGGCTGCTGGCGTCCATCAGGGCGAGGATCAGGCGGCGGGTCTTGTCAAACAGCCGGTCGTTGTCGCGGGCGACGTCCATCAACTGCGAAAGGCGATGACGCATCTCGATGTTGCGGTCGCGCAGAATGGTCATCTGGCGTTCGACCAGCGACACGGTGTCACCGCGTTGGTGGGGAATGCGCATCGCCGGCAGCAGTTCCTGGTGTTCGACGAAGAAGTCCGGATGAGCCTCAAGGTATGCGGCAACCGCTGCCGCCTCCAGGCTCTCGGACGCTGATTCGTCGGACTGTCGGGCGGGTACCTGAGGCTTATCGGTCATGGCTTCTGCTCACTCAAAGACGCACTTGTCCTTCGTATACACGTACTGCCGGACCGGTCATCAGCACCGGTTGGCCAGGGCCTGCCCATTCAATGGACAGACGCCCGCCGGGCAAGTCGATCAACAGCGGCGAATCCATCCACCCCTGACTGATTGCAGCAACCGCCGCGGCACAAGCGCCGGTGCCGCAGGCCTGGGTTTCCCCGGCGCCACGTTCCCAGACGCGCAACTGCGCGCGGTGGCGGTCGATGACCTGGAGGAAACCGACATTGACCCGCGCCGGGAAGCGCGGGTGGTGTTCGATTTTCGGCCCCAGTTCATGCACCGGTGCATTGTTGATGTCCTGCACACGCAGCACGGCGTGTGGGTTACCCATCGACACGGCGGCCAGTTCGACCGTGGTGCCGTCGACTTCGAGCTGATAGCTGATAGCCTGCGCCGGTGCTTCGAACGGAATGTCCGCCGGCACCAGGCGTGGAGCGCCCATGTTCACACCGATCTGGCCGTCGTTACGCACGTCCAGTTCGATGATGCCGCCCTTGGTCTCGACGCGGATCTGGCGTTTGGCGGTCAGACGCTTGTCGAGCACGAAGCGGGCGAAGCAGCGCGCACCGTTGCCGCACTGCTCAACTTCGGAGCCATCGGAATTGAAGATCCGGTAGCGGAAATCCACGTCCGGATTGCTCGGCGCTTCGACGATCAGCAACTGGTCGAAACCGATGCCGGTGTGCCTGTCGCCCCACTGCTTGGCGTGTTTGGGCTGAATGTGCGCGTGCTGGCTGACCAGGTCGAGAACCATGAAGTCATTGCCCAGGCCGTGCATTTTGGTAAAACGCAGCAGCATGGGTTACTCCGGCAGCAGGCTTTCGCCGGCAAACAGCTCGGCCACGGTTTCGCGGCGGCGCACTTCAAATACCTTGTCACCGTCTACCAACACTTCGGCGGCACGGCCACGGGTGTTGTAGTTGGAGCTCATCACGAAGCCGTAGGCACCGGCCGAATGCACGGTCAGCAAGTCGCCTTCTTCCAGCGCGAGCTCACGGTCCTTGGCGAGGAAGTCGCCGGTTTCGCAAATCGGGCCGACGATGTCGTACTTGCGCGCGGCCGTGTCGCGTGGTTTGACGGCGGTGACGTCCATCCAGGCCTGATACAGCGCCGGGCGGATCAGGTCGTTCATGGCCGCGTCGACGATGGCGAAGTCTTTGTGTTCGGTATGCTTGAGGTATTCGACCTGCGTCAGCAGCACGCCAGCGTTGGCGACGATGAAACGGCCCGGCTCGAACACCAGCGCCAGATCGCGACCGTCCAGGCGCTCGCGCACGGCTTTGATGTAGTCAGCGGCCAATGGCGGCTCTTCATCGCGATAACGCACACCCAAACCACCACCGAGATCGATGTGGCGCAGGTGAATGCCGCAATCGCCGAGACGGTCGACCAGAGCCAGCAAGCGATCGAGCGCGTCGATGAAGGGCGGCAGCGTCGTCAGTTGCGAGCCGATGTGGCAATCGACACCGATCACTTCCAGGTTCGGCAGATGCGCGGCGCGCACGTACACGTCTTCGGCGTCGGCAATGGCGATGCCGAACTTGTTCTCTTTGAGACCGGTGGAAATGTACGGGTGGGTGCCGGCGTCGACGTCCGGGTTCACACGCAATGAAACCGGGGCGCGAACGCCCAGCTCGGCGGCGACGACTTGCAGGCGTTCGAGTTCGTCAGTGGATTCGACGTTGAAGCAGTGCACGCCGACTTCCAGGGCACGACGCATGTCGTCACGGGTTTTGCCAACGCCGGAGAACACGATCTTGTCGGGGCTGCCGCCAGCGGCGAGTACGCGCTCCAGTTCCCCACGCGAAACGATGTCGAAACCGGCGCCGAGGCGGGCCAGGACATTCAGAACGCCGAGGTTGGAGTTGGCTTTGACGGCAAAGCAAACCAGGTGCGGCATGCCGGCCAGCGCATCGGCGAAGGCCAGATACTGGGCTTCGATGTGTGCGCGCGAATAAACGTAGGTGGGCGTACCGAAACGGTCGGCGATGGCGGACAGCGCCACACCTTCCGCGAACAGCTCCCCGCCACGGTAGTTAAAAGCGTCCATGGCGATCCCTTATTGGTAAACGTCGTGCTTGTGTGCTTTGGACGGCTGCTTTTGCGAAGACTGGGCTTGCTCGGCCGGGTCCTGATCGTCATCCGGCAGGTACAGCGGGCCTTTTTGACCACAGGCCGAAACGAGGCAGGCAACCGCGACGAGCGCAGCAAGGGAAGAGATCAGGCGCTTCATGGCGAAATCCTTGAAAATGCGTTAATTGCGCCGGAGTATACCGGCCACCCGGCAGCTTGCCTATGCGACGGGGTTCCCGTCCGGCGGGGGCACGGATACGCATCATGCCCTGTGGGAGTGGGCTCGCTCGCAAAAGCGGTGTGTCAGGCCGAGAACAGGTTGAACTTGCCGGCCTCTTCGCGAGCAAGCCCGCTCCCGCCGGTAGTGCGTTTGGTCCTTGGTCGTTATCCTTTGCAATCGGCCGGCGGCGTCCGTATCTTTCGGCGCTTGAGCCTGATCAGACATTTTTTGAGGTTGCCGCAATGAGTTTGTCCGAAGCCCGTTTCCACGATCTGGTCGATGAAACCCAGGAAAAACTGGAAGACATCTTTGATGAAAGTGACCTGGATATCGATCTGGAAAGTTCGGCCGGCGTGCTGAGCGTCAAGTTCGAAAACGGCTCGCAGCTGATCTTCAGTCGTCAGGAGCCATTGCGTCAGCTATGGCTGGCGGCCGTGTCCGGTGGTTTCCACTTCGACTACGACGAAGAGAGCGAGCGCTGGATGTGCGACAAGAGCGAAGAGCAGTTGGGCGAAATGCTCGAGCGCATCGTCAAGCAGCAGGCCGGTGCCGAATTCGACTTCGAAGGTCTGTGATTCCGTGACTGACACCGCTCCCGTTCGTCCGCCCAAGCCGCTCTACAGCAACATCAGTCCGGCGGTGCCTTCGCCGTGTAGCGGGGTGTGCCGGCTGGACGAACAAAAGGTCTGCCTCGGCTGTTTCCGGCATGTCGAAGATATTCGTGAGTGGCGTTCGGCAGACGATGAGCGGCGGCGGGTGATTTGCGCGCAGGCACAGCAACGTCGCGCCACAAGGGCGTGACTTGTATATTTTTTGAGCTGTGATAGTGTCCGAACACGCCTCAACCCATCGAGGCCTGATGAAAACCCCGTCTTTTTTTGGCGGGGTTTTGCTTTTTTTGTGTGCAGAAGAAAGGAGTCTGCTCGGATCATGACCGCACCTTCCATCACCCTTACTCGTCTGGACGTGCAGCGTCTGGAACGCCTGATCGACAGCCTGGACGACACGCTGCCGGGCGTTATCGCGCTGCAAACCGAACTGGATCGCGCCGATACCCTGGTCAGCCACGAAGAAGTGCCTGCCGATGTCGTCACGATGAACTCCCGCGTGCATTGCCGCGAAGAAAGCAGCGGCAAGGATTATCACCTGACGTTGGTTTATCCCAAGGATGCCAACGCCGATGAAGGCAAGATCTCGATTCTGGCGCCGGTTGGCAGTGCGCTGCTGGGCCTGAAGGTCGGTCAGCACATCGACTGGCCGGCACCCGGTGGCAAGACCCTGAAACTGACCTTGCTGGAAGTCGAATCGCAGCCGGCCAACGGCGGCGATTTCCGCGAATAAGCCTGCCTCAGACCTGTTCGAGCGCCTCGTTCAGGGCGCGCTCCAGATCCGCCTTGTAGCGTAGATACAGATTGCTTGAACTTTGCCCATCACCGAGCAGGCCCGACAGGTCCAGGTCGGTGATGTAGCAGCGATAGCGCTCGGTCTCGCGGCGCTGTTCGACGATTTCCCGGGCGACCACGCTGAACAGTTGGTCGCCATGTTCCAGCTCGCTGAATTCCCGTTGATTGCAATACAGCGTGACCTGCACTTGCCCCGGTGCGGCTTTGCCGACAATTGCCTGCACGTCGTAGAACGGTTTGTTGATCGGTGTCTGCGGTGCTGGCCGCGCTTCGACCCGCCGCGCCCGTCCCGGGCCAGACGGCAATAACTGGTAATACAACGTCTCGAAGCTGGCAGCGGAGCCGGCATCCATCGGCAGCACCGCTTCACGCCGGAACTGGATCGATTGCAGGAATCGTTGCAGCGGCACCAGCAGACTCTGTTCGTCGTGATACGGCAAATGTTGTTGCCACAATGCGTTGAACTCATCCAGCACGTACAACTCGGCCTGTTGCTCGGTGATCCGGTAGAACACCTGAATGGACTCGGGCTGACCCATCGGCAGGATCAGCGCCAGGTCATGTTCATCGAGCGCCATCGGGTCCAGATGCAACGGACTGTAGCTCGGCTGTTCTTCGCCGAGGTAGTCGAGCAAGGCGGGCAGGGTGGCAAGGGCGACATGGTTGACCTGGCCGGGCACCAACTCCAGAACGTGATAGTGCTGCTGCACCTGAATCAGGTAGCGGTGATTCAACTCGCTGAGCAACAGATGCTGTGCCGTGTCGACGATTTCTTCAACACGGCGGGCGATGAACTGCGCGCGGTTGTGGCAGAAACAACGCACCTTCAGCGACGGTTGCATCGGCCCGCGAGGCAGGTTGTTGAGATAGTCGCGCAGGCAATCAAGCAACGCATGAGGGCCGTCGAAGCGGTTGACCAGCACTTCGTTCCAGCTATTGAGCGTGACCTGATCGAGGGTCAGCACGAGGTTTTCGCGTACCCCGGCGTAGCTCAGCGAGTCGGTGCGTTCGGTGGTCATCACGATGTTCAGGTCACGGTGATGCTTGAGCGGGTCGACGCCGACATTGACCAGAATCAGCACTTCGCCGGGCACGGCGGCGCGCAGCAAGGGCTCTTCCGCCACCGTGGGCAAGGGCAGGGCGATGCTCTGTTGCAGGCTGCCGAGCAGGTTGAACAGCTCGAACTCGCTCAGGTCACTCGTGCCCGGGTGCAGGGCCAGTCGGGTACTGCTGTCAATCACGCCGTTGCGGTGGCACCAGGTCAGCAGTTCGAGTAGCTGGCGACTGCGCTTGATCGGCGCGAAGTGTTCCCACTCAAGTGCCGTGAGGCTGCCGTTGTACAACCCCCACTGGGTTTGCCCCGGCTCTTTTTTGTTCGGCGACTGCACCAGCGTCAGGGTGTCTTCGGCCAGATCGGGGGCGATGCCGGGGTTGATGAACTCGACCTTGTCAGCCTTGCGCTCGAAGGCTGCATATAGACGACGACCGAGAACGTTGAGGTCGCGTTTGTTGATCAGGCTGACGGTCTGTTCGGTACGGGCGAACTGGGTCAGGAAGCGATAGCTGTAATTCAACTCGTTGACCAGCGCCCGGCGTTCGGCGCTGACCTGACGGACTTTCCACTGGCTACGGCTATCGAGCAGCGCCAGTTGCCGTTGATCCCAATGCCACTCGCTGGCCAGACGTTCGAGCAAGGCGCGCTGCCAACTCTGAGTGCGGCTATTGCCAGTGAGTTTGCGGTTGACCTTCAGGTACAGCGCTCGGCGCACCAGTTCCAGGCGCTCTGGCTCGTTGCGGGCTGTAAGGTATTCCTCTATGCGCCGGTACACGACCATGTACGGGTCCAGTTCATCCAGATCCAGCCGGTTGGCGAACACCGCTTGCTTGAAGCGCAGGCTCAGGCAATGCACCTTGGGGTGTTCGCTGGCGTAGACCTCGGTCAGCAGCAGTTTGAGCACCGACTTGTAGGGTGACTCGATGCCCTTGAACAGCTGCCACAACCCGGCGCCGATGAACTCCCCCGGCGGAATCGTCGCCAGATGTCCGAGGTCGAGGGTCTCGTCGGCGCGGATGAAGCGCTTGGAAATCAGCGTGTGAGTGTAAGTATCGTAGGCCGTTTCTTGGTAAACCGGCACCAGCCACCAGATTGGCGTGCGCCCGGCCAGCCAGATTGCGGTGCGGTAGAACTCGTCCAGCAGCAGATAGTGCTGAGTGGTGCCGCAGTCTTCGGAACTGAGCTGGGTGTCGCGCTCACCTTTGACGAAGCGGACCGGATCGATCAGGAAAAAATGCGCCTCGGCGCCCTGGGTAGCCGCCCAGGTTTCCAGCAACTGACATTTTTTGCGCAACTCGGCGAGTTCGCTTTCGTTCAGGTCCGGCGCGTGGCAGACCCACACGTCCATGTCGCTCTGATCGGCCTGGGCCAGCGTGCCGAGGCTGCCCATCAGGAACAGGCCGTGAATCGGGCGCGGTGGATTACTGCCGTGGCGCGGCTTGTAGGAGAACGATCGGGTCAGGCGTTGGGCTTCGGCGAGGGCGTTGGCGTCTGGCTCGTAATTGGACAGGCCCGCCGGCGTGCTGCCTGAAACGTAGCCCGGCAGCAGCGGATGATTGACATGAAAGAACAGCGGCAACAGCGTCAGCACGCTTTGCTGGCGCGTCGACAGACCTTCCAGTGCGCGGCCCAGACGACCTTCATTGAGTTTGAGAAAACGCGCACGCAGTTGGCTGAGGACCTTGCGGTCAATTCCCTCGTCCAGGTCGGGGCGGATTTCGTGGGTGCGCGTCATGTCAGCTCAAACCGGCTCGCGGGCTCGGACGTTAAGGGGCTCGGAATGTGGGGCAGTTTAGCCTTTGCGCAGAGGGACTTTTAAGCTGAATTTGTTTTTTGACGTCAGATTTATATCGCGAGGTGATGGCTGGCGAACGGATGGGCCCGCGGAAATCCCGTGGCAGGAGTTCCCGTGGGCAAAGTCGGGAAGGGTCAGGCGGTTTCTTGCTCTCTCAGAATCGTCAGCACGGTTTGCACGTTTTGCGCAGCATCGCGACCCAGGCTGGTCAGATACCCGCCATCAGGCTGGTCGGTCAGTTCTTTTTCGAAGAGGCGTTTGGCAGCGGCGATGTGTTTCGGGGCAGCGGTCTGATGAATTTTCAAACCTTCCTGGGAACTGTCCAGGTTGAAGAGTGCGAGGACTTCCAGTTCGGCAACCAGCTCAGGGGTAAGCGACATAAGGACTCCAGACTTTCTAGGAATTGGACGACAGCGCCCCTAAGGTGAACCTGCCGGCGCGGACTGTCCAGTGTGCGCGTCAGGGTTTTTGTCTGGGGGCGAATTCCAGTGTAGTCAGGGGCTGGCAGAAGGCCGGATGGAGGGGTGAGAAATTGTGTGTGAGCGAGCCTGCTCGCGAATGCGGCGCGTCAGGCACCGCATATTTCCAATGGTTCGGCCTTTTCGCGAGCAGGCCCCCACAGGGCAAGCGGCGACTATTGCTTTTCGGGTGGCAACTCAGGCAGCGCACGCAACGCGGTCTCATACCATTCGGTATTGAAGGCGCGGTCGTCATCGAGCATGGCGTCGATTTCGTAGGCCAGAACGTGGGCCATCAAGTTGAGGATATCCTCACGCTCGTAACCGACCAGGGTCAACTTGTTGAAGGTTGCCTTGGCCGCAGGCGGGTTGTCGCTTTCGATCTGGTTTTCGATGGCTTCGATCAGCGTGGTCTCGGTGAACTCTTCGTCGTCGTCAGTATTGATGTCTGTCGGCTCGCTCATGGCAGGCTCCTCAAGGAAAGTCGCCAGTTTACCCGCATTCAGTGGCGTGATGCTGCTGGCGGGAATCGCGTATGCGATCTATAAACAGGCACTGCCCACTCCCCCCGCACGGCCTGGAGGCTATGTGATGTTCAAGCTTTATGGATTCTCTGTCAGTAACTACTACAACATGGTCAAGCTGGCGTTGATGGAAAAAGGCCTGCCGTTCGAAGAGGTCACGTTTTACCCCGCGCAGACCCCGGATTCGCTGGCGATCAGCCCGCGCGGCAAAGTGCCGGTGCTGGGCGTCGACGGCGGGTTCATCAATGAAACAGCGATCATTCTCGAATACCTCGAACAGACGCACAAAGGCACGCCGCTGCTGCCAAGCGATCCATTCGAGCGCGCGCAGGTGCTGGCGATTGCCAAAGAGATCGAGTTGTATATCGAGCTGCCGGGACGCGCCTGTTATGGCGAAGCCTTCTTCGGCATGACGCTGCCGGAGGCGATCAAGGAAAAGACCGGGACCGAGTTGCTGCTGGGTTTTGCGGCGCTGGGCCGACATGGCAAATTCGCCCCGTATGTGGCCGGCGACAGCCTGAGCATCGCGGATCTGTACTTCCTCTACAGCGTGCCGTTGTCCTGCGCAGTAGGGCAGAAGTTGTTCGGCATTGATTTGCTGGCAGAGATGCCGCAGGCGAAAGCGCTACTGGAGCGGCTTGAGCAGAATCCGCATGTGCAGAAAATTGCGGCGGATAAAGAGGCGGCGATGCCGGCGTTTTTGGCGATGATCGCGGCCAAGAAGTAGGTTCTGTAGCGTTTTCACGTCACCCTTCGCAAGCAAGCCCGCTCCCGCACAGAACCTGTGGTGAACACCCAATGTGTGAACACCATAAATTCCCTGCGGGAGCGGGCTTGCTCGCGAAGCTTTAGGCCTTTTGGCGGCTGGCGATCAGTGCCTGTCCGCGCGCAACCGCTGCCTTGACCTGCGCTGGCGCAGTGCCGCCGATGTGGTCACGGGCATTCACCGAGCCTTCCAGGGTCAGCACGGCAAACACGTCCTGCTCGATCTGATCGCTGAACTGACGCAGTTCTTCCAGGCTCATCTCGGCCAGATCCTTGCCGGTGTCGACGCCGTACTTCACGGCGTGGCCGACGATTTCGTGGCAATCACGGAACGGCAGGCCACGGCGTACGAGGTAGTCGGCCAGATCGGTTGCGGTGGAGAAACCGCGCAGCGCCGCTTCACGCATGATCGCGTGTTTCGGCTTGATCGCCGGGATCATGTCGGCGAACGCACGCAGCGAATCGCGCAGCGTGTCGGCGGCGTCGAACAGCGGCTCTTTGTCTTCCTGATTGTCCTTGTTGTAGGCCAGCGGCTGGCCTTTCATCAAGGTCAGCAAGCCCATCAGCGCACCGAACACACGGCCGGTCTTGCCGCGCACCAGTTCTGGCACGTCGGGGTTTTTCTTTTGCGGCATGATCGAACTGCCGGTGCAGAAACGATCCGGCAAATCGATGAACTGGAATTGCGCGCTGGTCCACAGCACCAGCTCTTCGGAGAAACGCGACAGGTGCATCATCGCGATGCTCGCGGCCGAACAGAATTCGATGGCGAAATCACGATCGGATACGTTGTCCAGCGAGTTGCCGCCCACGGCGTCGAAGCCCAGCAGTTGCGCGGTGTATTCGCGGTCGATCGGGTAGGTGGTGCCAGCGAGTGCGGCGCTGCCCAGGGGCATGCGGTTGGTGCGCTTGCGGCAGTCGACCAGGCGTTCGTAGTCGCGGCTGAGCATTTCGAACCAGGCCAGCATGTGGTGCCCGAAGGTCACTGGCTGTGCAGTCTGCAAATGGGTGAAGCCCGGCATGATGCTCGCGGCTTCGCGCTCGGCTTGCTCCAGCAGGCCTTTTTGCAGGCGGGTGATTTCGGCGAGGATCAGGTCGATCTCGTCACGCAGCCACAGGCGGATGTCGGTGGCGACCTGGTCGTTGCGGCTGCGCCCGGTATGCAACTTCTTGCCAGTGATACCGATGCGATCAGTCAGGCGCGCTTCGATGTTCATGTGCACGTCTTCGAGTTTGATGCGCCAGTCGAACTGGCCGGCTTCGATTTCGCCCTGAATGGTCTTCAGGCCGTCGATGATGCTGTCGCGCTCGGCATCTGTCAGCACACCGACCTTGGCCAGCATGGTGGCGTGGGCGATCGAGCCCATGATGTCGTGGCGATACAGGCGCTGGTCGAAAGTGACGGAGGCGGTGAAGCGGGCGACGAAGGCGTCGACGGGTTCACTGAAGCGGCCGCCCCAGGACTGATTGGTCTTGTCAGTGCTCATGAATTCGCTCGTATCGGCTTGAAGAAAAAGGCGTGAAACGCTGGCGCGGATAATAACAGGGTTGCCATTGCTGTCGCTGACACTGGTCGATACGTTTTTTTCTCATCTGCTCGTCCATAGTCGTCGCGGTCGCCGGGGGATTTGCGCAAGGATATTTTCCGATTGAGCAATATCGGCCCGACGAGCGTCTACAGTTGGACATAAGGGTCGGCGCGAGTGCAGATCGCGAAAGGGTCTGGCCGCCGACTGATAATAAGGGGGTGGGTGTATTGTCCTTGGACAAACGGCGTGAAAAACGCGGGAAACAGCGGGCTTTGAGCAGTACGACCCGGACACTGGCAAATATTGCTGGCCGACGTACGGCACTTTTTGGTGCTCGGACTAGTCTTAGCGTGGATCGCGGTGACGGACGTCACTCCACCTGTCTACGCTATCCTTGTGCGAGACTCACGCAGGAATCCAGCGCAATATGAATGTCCTGATCGTTGATGACGAACCACTGGCTCGCGAGCGCCTCAGCCGAATGGTGAGCGAGCTTGAGGGTTATACAGTCCTGGAGCCCAGCGCTACGAATGGCGAAGAGGCGTTGGCACTGATCGACAGCCACAAACCGGATATCGTGCTGATCGATATCCGCATGCCGGGCCTGGACGGCCTGCAGGTCGCTGCCCGTCTGTGCGAACGAGAAACGCCGCCGGCCGTGGTGTTTTGCACCAGTCCCGATGAATTTGCCGTGGAAGCCCTGCAGGCCAGCGCCGTGGGCTATGTGGTGAAACCTGTGCGAACCGAACACTTGCATGACGCCCTGAAACGGGCTGAGCGTCCCAGCCGGGCGCAACTCTCGGCCCTGACCCGTCCCGCTGCCGAAAGCGGCAACGGCCCGCGCAGTCACATCAGCGCTCGCACCCGCAAAGGTATCGAACTGATCCCGCTGGATCAGGTGGTCTACTTCATCGCCGACCATAAATACGTGACCTTGCGCCACGAGTCTGGCGAGGTGCTGCTGGACGAACCGCTCAAGGCCCTTGAAGACGAATTTGGTGAACGCTTTGTGCGCATCCACCGTAACGCGCTGGTCGCCCGCGACCGGATCGAACGTCTGCAACGCACGCCGCTGGGGCATTTCCAGCTCTTTCTGAAAGGGCTCAATGGCGACGCGTTGATTGTCAGCCGCCGGCATGTGGCGGGTGTGCGCAAAATGATGCAGGGCCTGTAACCTGGCCTTTCCGGGCGGTTCACATTTCTCTTTACCGGGCATCGCAGGCCAGGGAGGCCGCGCCGTTTCTGATTCAAGTCAAAGTGGATTTGACTGAGCTGTTATTATCCGCCGTATCTATTCAGTACGGATTGATCCATGTCTTCTCGCGAAATCCGCATCGCCACCCGAAAAAGTGCACTGGCCCTTTGGCAGGCCGAATACGTCAAAGCCCGTCTGGAAGCGGCCCATCCGGGTCTGCTGGTGACGCTGGTGCCCATGGTCAGTCGCGGCGACAAGCTGCTCGACTCGCCGCTGTCGAAGATCGGCGGCAAGGGCCTGTTCGTCAAGGAACTGGAAACCGCGCTGCTGGAAAACGAAGCCGACATCGCCGTCCATTCGATGAAAGACGTGCCGATGGACTTTCCTGAAGGTCTGGGACTGTTCTGTATCTGCGAGCGTGAAGATCCGCGCGACGCTTTCGTTTCCAATACCTATGCCAGTCTTGATGCCTTGCCAGCCGGTAGCATCGTCGGCACCTCCAGTCTGCGTCGTCAGGCGCAGTTGCTCACCCGCCGCCCGGATCTGGAAATCCGTTTCCTGCGCGGCAACGTCAACACTCGTCTGGCCAAGCTCGATGCCGGGGAGTATGACGCGATCATCCTCGCGGCGGCCGGGCTGATTCGCCTCGGTTTCGAAGACCGCATCACGTCGGCCATCAGTGTCGACGACAGCCTGCCGGCCGGTGGTCAGGGCGCGGTCGGCATCGAGTGCCGCAGCGCCGATACTGAAATTCACGCTTTGCTGGCGCCACTGCATCACGCCGATACCACTTCGCGTGTCACGGCCGAACGCGCACTCAACAAACATTTGAATGGCGGCTGCCAAGTGCCGATCGCCTGCTACGCCGTGCTCGAAGGCGAGCAATTGTGGTTGCGTGGTCTGGTGGGCGAACCGAGCGGCGGCAAGCTGCTCAGCGCCCAAGCCCGGGCGCCGCGCGCGGATGCCGAAACCTTGGGCGTGCGGGTCGCTGAAGACCTGCTCAGCCAGGGTGCCGCTGACATTCTCAAAGCGGTGTACGGCGAGGCAGGTCACGAGTGACCGGTTGGCGCCTGCTGCTGACGCGCCCTGCCGATGACTGTGCGGCGCTCGCCGAGACGTTGGCCGCGCAGGGGGTTTTCAGCAATTGCCTGCCGCTTTTGGAAATTGCACCACTGCCGGTCTCTGACAAAATACGTCAGGCGATTACGAGGCTGCCCGGTTGCAGCGCGGTGATCGTGGTGAGCAAACCGGCGGCAAGAATTGCAGTGGATCTGCTCAAGGCCCATGGCATGCAGTCTCTGGCGATGCCGTGGTTTAGCGTCGGTGCGGCGACTGCGCAGATTCTCAAGGATCACGGCCTCGATGTGAGCTTCCCGGCAGAAGGCGATGACAGCGAAGCCTTGCTGCAATTGCCGCGTCTGGGTGAAGCTGTGGCCCGGCCCGGTTCGCAGGTTTTGATCCTGCGTGGGGAGGGCGGCCGCGAGCTGCTCGCCGAGCGCTTGCGCGAGCTTGGTGCTAGTGTCGAGTACTTGGAGTTGTATCGACGCGATCTGCCAGCGTATGCGCCGCGAGAGTTGCCGTGGCGTATCGAAGCGGAACGCTTGAATGGGCTGGTGGTCAGCAGTGGACAGGGTTTTGAGCATCTGCGCCGGATGGCCGGTGATGCATGGCCTGCGATTGCGCAGTTGCCGTTGTTTGTTCCAAGCCCAAGGGTCGCCGAGCTGGCAGTTGCCGCCGGGGCCCAAACAGTTGTGGATTGTCGCGGCGCGAGTGCCGCGGCTTTGCTGACGGCGCTACGGGAGCATCCCGTGCCCGTTTTCTAATGCAAAGGATGGATACGTGAGCGAAACAGCCTTGCCTAAAGATGACGTCCAGCCTGTGCTTGAAAAGCAGGTTGAAACCCCACCGCCGGCCAAAGAGCCGCGCCGAGGCAATGGACTGGCCATCGTCGCCCTGTTGCTCGGTGCTGCCGGTGTTGCGATCGGTGGTTGGGGTGTCTGGCAGGTGCGTCACCTGCAAACCAACACTGAGCAGCAGTCGGGTCAGGTCCAGGCGTTGAATGATCAAGCGCAGAGCCTGAAGCTCAGCGAGCAGCGGCTGAGCGAGCGTCTCGCGCAGTTGCCGGGCGCCGACGAACTTGCTGATCGCCAGCGGCTGGTGGCTCAGCTTCAGGGTGATCAGCAACGACTGAGTCAACGTCTGGAAACCGTCCTTGGCGCCAGTCGCAAGGATTGGCGTCTGGCCGAGGCCGAACACCTGCTGCGTCTGGCCAGCCTGCGTCTTTCGGCGTTGCAGGACATCAGCAGCGCTCAAGCCCTGGTGCAGGGCGCCGACGAAATTCTTCGCGAGCAAAACGACCCCGGCTCTTTCGCTGCTCGTGAGCAAGTGGCCAAAACCCTCGTCGCATTGCGCAGCACCGAGCAGCCGGATCGCACCGGGTTGTTCCTGCGTCTGGGGGCGCTGCGTGATCAGGTCATCGGCCTTACCGAACTGGCGCCGGAGTACAAGGATCGCGGCGAGTCGCTGCTCGGCCTGACGGCCGATGGTGACGGCGCCAGTCGCTGGGCACAGTGGTGGGATGAGGTCTCTCGCTACATTCGTATTGATTTCAACGCTGACAAGAATGTGAAGCCACTGCTGGCCGGGCAGAGCCTGAGCCAGGTGCGCCTGGCGCTGAGCCTGGCGCTGGAACAGGCGCAGTGGGCGGCGCTCAATGGTCAGGCGCCGGTGTACAGCCAGGCGCTGACCGAGGCGCGGGACGTGTTGCATGGCAACTTCAACCCGGACAATCCGCAAAGCAAAGTGATGCTTGAGCAGGTTGCCGAGCTGAGCAAGGAGCCGGTCACGGTCAACACCCCGGATCTGACCGGCACCCTGAGTGCGGTGCAAGCCTATCTGGAGCGGCGCACTGTCAACGCCGAGGAATCGGTGAAACCCTTCGCCAAACCTGCCGCCAACACCGCGCAGGAGGCCACACCATGAAACGTCTGTATGTGATCGTGTTTCTGGTGATCGCCGCGACGGCAGCATTGGGCCTGGCGATTGCCGAGCATTCCGGTTACGTGCTGGTGGCCTACAAGTCCTTCCGCTACGAGTCGAGTCTGTGGGCGACGTTGGCGCTGATCGCGGTGTTGTGGTTGCTGGTCTGGGGCATCAAGGCGTTGGTCGAGTTGGTCATGACGTCCAGTGGCGTGGTCAATCCATGGTCGCGGCGCAACCGCAGTCGGCGGGTACAGGTGGCAATCGAGCATGGCCAACTGGATCTGGCAGAAGGTCGCTGGGCCAGTGCTCAGCGTCATTTGTATCGTGCTGCCGAAGCCGAGCGCCAGCCTCTCCTTTACTATCTCGGTGCTGCCCGCGCGGCCAACGAACAAGGCAATTACGAGGATTGTGATGGCCTGCTGGAGCGCGCTCTGGAGCGTCAGCCACAAGCTGAGCTGGCGATTGCTCTGAGTCATGCACAGTTGCAGACCGACCGCGGCGATACCGACGGCGCGCTGGTGACATTGCAAGCGATGCACGAGCGTCATCCACACAATGTGCAGACGCTGCGCCAGTTGCAGCGCCTGTATCAACAGCGCGGCGAATGGTCCGCGGTGATTCGATTGCTGCCTGAACTGCGCAAGGACAAAGTCCTGCCACGCGCCGAGCTGGCTGAACTGGAACGCCGTGCCTGGGGTGAGAACCTGTCGTTGGCTGCACAGCGCGAAGAGGATGGCTCCGTGGGCCTGCAGTCCCTCAATCGCGCCTGGCAGCAACTGACTTCGGCGCAGCGCCAGGAGTCGCCGCTGGTGTTGGCTTACGCCGAGCAATTGCGTCAGCTAGGTGCTCAGGTGGAGGCAGAAGAAGTGCTGCGTACGGCCCTCAAACGCAATTACGACAGCCATCTGGCACGTCTTTATGGCCTGGTTCGCGGCAGCGATCCGGCGCGTCAATTGCAAACCGCTGAAGGCTGGCTAAAGGATCATCCGAACGATCCAGGCCTGCTCTTGACGTTGGGGCGTCTGTGTCTGCAAACCAGTCTATGGGGCAAGGCGCGGGATTATCTGGAAAGCAGCCTGCGTGTGCAGCGCAATCCGGAAGCCTGTGCGGAACTGGCGCGCTTGCTCGCGCAACTGGGCGACACTGATCGCAGCAATCAGTTGTTTCAGGAAGGACTGGGGCTGCTGGACGAGCGCCTGCTGGCCGCGCCTCTGCCGGTCCCGGCGCACGTCTGAAGTCACGAGGGAGGTCGCTCCCTCGTTCCCGTTTGGCGACCGAAAATTTAACTTCAAGGCGCGTCAGGGGCAAAGTCCTACAGTGGACTACACCTATTCCTCTCGAACCTGTCGGGTTTTCCCTACACATCTGGTGAACTGTCGGCAGGGCGTTGCCTTGAAAGGCTGACACGCTTTCCTCTACCGTAACCGTCTGTCTCTACTGTTACGGAAAAGCCATGTCGTTGGCCTGCTCACGCTCCTTGTTCTTCATGGCTTTCACTGCGGGGGCCTTTGCTCTGGGAGCTTCCTATTATCTTGAATACGCGGTCGGCCTGACGCCGTGCAGCCTATGCCTGGTGCAGCGCCTGTTCCTCACGCTGCTGTGCGCCTCTTGTGGTCTGGCGGCGGTGCACGGTCCCAAACGTGTCGGTCTGTGGCTCTACTGGCTGTTTGCGCTGGGCGCGAGTCTGGGGGGCACCACAGCGGCCTGGCGGCAAGTATTGATTCAAAGTGATCCTGTGCTGCAAATGCTCAATTGTGCCCCGCCGCCGGAAACGATGTTCAGCGCTTTGCCGTGGATCTGCGCGTTGCAAAAGATGTTTAACGGCGGTGCCGATTGCGCCGAAATCTCCTGGACCCTGTTCGATCTGAGTATCCCGGAGTGGAGTTTGTTGTTCTTTGTAGCGGTGTCGATTCTTGCCGTTTATCAATTGTTGCGGCTGGTCTGGAGTGCTCTGCAACGACCGCCCGGCGGCGAAGCGTCGCACCGGAAGCTGATCAGGGATTAAACACTTGTATGAACTTTATCTCCTGCGTACCTTGAAGCCACAGGCGTGCGGGCATAATCTGGCCCCCACGTGTCATTGGATTTATGTTGCTCGATGACGCTCTGCCCGGCCGTCCCCCAAGCCAAAACCAAAAGCGGGACGCGGGTGTAGAGCAGCATGACCCACAAGGGAAGAGAGATCGCCATGCTCGAAAGTTGTCAGAATGCTCAGGAACGTTGGGGTGGAGTTCATCTGCTGATCGACCGCTGGTTGCAAGAGCGTGAGGAGCTGATTGGCGCCTACGACAAGCTCGGTGCGGAGCCTCAGGCGTTGTCCGAGAATCGCAAACCCTTGCAGGAGTTCTGCGGCGTGCTGGTCGACTACGTATCGGCTGGACACTTCGAAATCTACGAACAGTTGACCGGTGAGGCCAAGGCATTCGGCGACACTCGCGGTCTTGAACTCGCCGAAAGGATCTATCCGCGCATTGATGTCATCACTGAAAAACTCCTCGCGTTCAACGATCTTTGCGATGACGGTAAATGCGTTGCAGAGAAGTTCAAGGAACTCGGTGGACTGCTTCACGAACGCTTCGAGCTGGAAGACTGCCTGATTGAAGTGCTGCATACCGCACACAAAACAGAGGATCCGGTTCAGGCCTGATTGGCTTTTTCAATAAAAAACGGTGCGCCCAAAGCGCACCGTTTTTTTATGCCTGATCAACTCGTCGCACCGCGCAATTCGACTTCAAACACCAGTGGTGTGAATGGCGCGATCAAGTCGCCAGCACCATCGGCGCCATAGGCTTGATCCGATGGAATCACCAGTCGCCATTTGGCACCCACCGGCATGTTCTGCAAAGCGGTGCGCCAACCGGCAATCACGCTGTCGAGGTTGAACCATTGCGGCTGAGTGTTCTGATCGAACACCGTGCCGTCTGGCAAACGACCGATATACAACACCTGCACTTTTCCATCGGGACCAGCCTTGGCGCCGGTGCCGTGCGCAAGCTCGGTGAGCAGGATGCCGTCGGCGAGTTCCTTCACCCCCGGTTTGGCTTTTTCGGCGGTCAGAAAGCGCTGCTCGTTTTCCATCGCGGCGTCGCTCGTAGGCATCGCGGCGTGCTCGGCATTCTGCGATTCATGATCGGCCAGAATCTGTTCGATCCGCGCTTCACTCAACGCCAGCGGCTTGCCTTGATAGGCCTGTTGCAAGCCGTCCACCAGCGCCTGGATCTGCAACTGTGGGACTTCCTGGCGCAAGCGTTCGCCCAGGCTGGCACCGAGGCTGTAGGCCAGATCATGAGCGTCGTTCGCGGTGGTTTTTTCGTCGGCGTGGGCCGCTGAAAAAATCATGCAGAGGGATAAAAAAAGGTAGCGCGACATAGGCACTCTCCGACCTGAGATGCGGTGGATTATGCCAGCGCGAACGTCTGCAACGGTGAACTGCTTTTGACTTAACGCAGAACATTTTCACTTCGGTGCAACGCAGCGCTTTCCTTACTGTCAAGATGACCTAGCGGCGGTAGCAGCAGAGGTCTAGTATGAGCCGCACTCACGTCAGCCAGGAGGTAAACCATGTCGGCCACCAAGAAGCCTGTAAACACTCCGTTGCACTTACTCCAACAACTCTCGGGCAGCTTGCTCGAGCATCTGGAAAACGCTTGCTCCCAAGCCTTGGCTGATGCTGAAAAACTGCTCGCCAAACTGGAAAAGCAACGCGGCAAGGCGCAAGAAAAACTGCACAAGTCGCGCACCAAATTGCAGGACGCTGCTGCCGCCGGTAAAGCCAAGGCACAGACCAAAGCCAAAGGCGCAGTGAAAGAACTCGAAGAACTGCTCGATGCTCTGAAAGAACGTCAGTCCGACACTCGCAACTACATTCTGCAACTCAAGCGCGATGCTCAGGAAAGCCTGAAACTGGCCCAGGGTGTTGGCCGTGTGCAAGAAGCAGTGGCCAAGGTTCTGTCTTCCCGTGAAGCGAAGCCTGCTGCAGCACCTGCGAAGAAAGCAGCAGCCAAACCTGTCGCTGCCAAAGCACCGGCGAAAACGGCTGCAGCCAAACCCGCTGCAAAGCCGGTAGCTAAGCCGGTTGCAAAAGCACCTGTGAAAGCGGCTGCGAAACCTGCGGCGAAAAAACCGGCTGCGGCAAGCGCTGCAAAAACGACTGCTGCAAAACCAGTTGCGGCCAAAACCGTTGCTGCGAAAGCCGCTGTAAAACCAGCCGCTGCCAAAGCTGCTCCAGCTAAACCCACAGCAGCAAAACCAACCGCTAAACCGGCGGTAAAAACCGCTGCTAAACCGGCTGCCAGGACTGCCGCTAAACCGGTAGCCGCCAAACCAGTTGCCAAAGCTGCGGCGAAACCCGCCGCCAAGTCAGCTGCAAAACCAGCAGTTAAACCCGCCGCCAAACCGGCTACTGCTGCCGTCAAGCCAGCAGCCAAACCGGCTGCCAAGCCTGCCGTGAAAAAACCAGTTGCTGCCAAACCAGTCGCTGCAAAACCGGCAACCGCTGCGGCTGCCAAGCCTGCTGCGCCGACAGCCCCGGCCTCGTCGGCCGCCAGTGCTTCGACCACCACGACCGCACCAACGCCAGCCGCTGCATCGAGCAGCACCAGCAACCCGACCAGCGCTTCCTAAGTGCCGGCTGCCGCGACGCGCAGCCTTTGCAGCGCGTCGCGGTTCAGCCTGGCGGCGGTTGTCGCCAGGCTCTCCAGCCATTCTCCCGCCCCTGGGGCGTCATGCAACGGCCAGTCCTGCGCCGTTTGCTCCAACTGCCACAGCAGATGCCGTTCGGCTTCCAGCTCTAGCGCCTTCATTTGATCGCGCAGCCCCTTGAGCACCGGATCTTCCTTCGCCAGGCTTTTCCATTGAGTGCGCAATGCACGCAGTGGCTGCACCACCTCCGCGTCCCAAGGCTCCACCAGCATTTGCAGTTGCCGCACGCGTTGCTCACTGCAGGTCACCCCGCGTTGTTCCAGCCATAGGCCGCAAAGCAGCAAGCAGACATTGGTGCCCGCCGCTTGCATGTGCAGGCAGGTGTTTTCCACGCCCGGGCGGGCGTAGGTGGCAAGGGAAAAGCTCCACAGGTCAGAGGACATCGTGCTACTCGCGCCAGTTGTGAGCGAAGCTGGTAGACTCCGCCGCCATTATGATCCGACTTCAGAACCTGACTTTACAGCGTGGCCCGCAACGTCTGCTAGAAGACGCCGAGCTGACCCTGCACGCCGGCCACAAAGCCGGCCTCATCGGCGCCAACGGCGCCGGCAAATCCAGCCTGTTCGCCTTGCTGCGCGGCGAGTTGCACCCGGACTCGGGCGATTGCCTGCTGCCGGCCGACTGGCGGATCGCGCACATGCGTCAGGAGGTCGACACGCTCGAACGCCTGGCGGTCGACTATGTGCTCGATGGCGACCTGCGTCTACGCGAAGTGCAGCGTGACCTCGCCGCGGCCGAAGCGGCCCATGACGGCGTGGCGCTGGCCCGCCTGCACGCCGAGCTCGACAGCGCCGACGGCTACACCGCCGATGCCCGAGCCCGCAAGCTGCTGGCTGGCCTGGGGTTTACCAACGAACAGATGGATCGCCAGGTAGGCGATTTCTCCGGTGGCTGGCGGATGCGTCTGAATCTGGCGCAGGCTTTGATGTGTCCGTCGGATTTGCTGCTGCTCGACGAACCGACCAACCACTTGGACCTCGACGCCATCATTTGGCTCGAAGAGTGGCTGAAAAGTTACCCGGGCACCTTGCTGCTGATTTCCCACGACCGCGATTTCCTCGACGAAGTCGT
The DNA here is from genome assembly GCF_963970845.1 of Pseudomonas sp. RA_105y_Pfl2_P56. Classification (NCBI taxonomy): domain Bacteria; kingdom Pseudomonadati; phylum Pseudomonadota; class Gammaproteobacteria; order Pseudomonadales; family Pseudomonadaceae; genus Pseudomonas; species Pseudomonas sp. RA_105y_Pfl2_P56. The sequence continues at coordinate 91,445 of NZ_CAXAPL010000015.1, read as the reverse complement.
CGACCATGTGGCTCACGTCGATCAGCGCAAACTGACCCTCTACCGTGGCGGCTACACCGCGTTCGAACGCGCCCGTGCCGAGCGTCTGGCCCAGCAGCAACAGGCCTACGAGAAGCAGCAGGCGCAACGTGCGCACATGGAAAGCTACATCGCCCGCTTCAAGGCCCAGGCCACCAAGGCCCGTCAGGCCCAGAGCCGGATCAAGGCGCTGGAGCGCATGGAGGAACTGTCGGCGGCCCACGTCGATTCGCCGTTCGATTTCGTGTTCCGCGAGTCGACGAAGATTTCCAGTCCGCTGATCGATCTGTCCGATGCGCGTCTGGGTTACGGCGACAAAGCCATCCTGGAGAAGGTCAAGCTGCAACTGACCCCGGGTGCGCGCATCGGCCTGCTTGGCCCGAACGGCGCCGGTAAATCGACCCTGATCAAGAACCTCGCCGGCGAGCTCGAACCGCTGGCCGGGCGTCTGACTCGTGGCGAGAACACCGTGGTTGGTTATTTCGCCCAGCACCAGCTCGACTCGCTCGATTCCAAGGCCAGCCCGTTGCTGCACTTGCAGCGTCTGGCGCCAACCGAGCGCGAGCAGACCCTGCGCGACTTCCTCGGTGGTTTCGACTTCCGTGGTGCGCGGATCGATGAGCCGGTGCTGAATTTCTCCGGTGGCGAAAAGGCCCGTCTGGCCCTGGCGTTGATCGCCTGGGAACGCCCGAACCTGTTGCTGCTCGACGAACCGACCAACCACCTCGACCTGGAAATGCGCCTGGCGCTGACCATGGCGTTGCAGGAATTCAGTGGCGCGGTACTGGTGGTGTCTCACGATCGGCATTTGCTCAAGAGCACCACCGATAACTTCTATCTGGTCGCGGACGGCAAGGTCGAGGAGTTCGATGGCGACCTCGAAGACTACGCCCGTTGGCTGGTCGAATACCGTCAGCGCAACGCGCCGGTCAGCAACAACCCGGTCAACCCGGACAAAACCGACAAGAAGGCCCAGCGCCAGGCCGCTGCTGCGTTGCGTCAGCAACTGGCACCGCACAAGCGTGAAGCCGACAAGCTTGAAGCCGAACTGGGCAAGCTCCACGAGAAACTGGCCAAGGTCGATGCCAGCCTCGGCGACAGCGACATCTACGAGCCCGCGCGCAAGAACGAATTGCGTGATCTGCTGGCCGAGCAGGCCAAACTGAAAGTGCGCGAAGCCGAGCTGGAAGAGGCGTGGATGCAAGCCCTGGAGACGCTGGAAAGCATGCAGGCGGAGCTGGAGGCGCTGTCCTGATGGACGCGTTCAGGCTGTCGCTTCCGGCCATGTGGGTCGAGCCGATCTGGCTCGGCGTGCAGATTCTGCTGATCCTGCTGGCCGGCTACCTCGCCCAGCGCTTTGTCGCCAAATGCCTGACCCGTCTGGGTGAGCGCTATCCGTTTCCGCCGCAGTTGCTGATGCCGCTGCGCGGTGGCTTGCGCTGGCTGATCATGGGCAGTGCGCTGATCTTCGTGCTTGAGCGCCTTGGCGTATCGGCCACGGTGTTGTGGACGGCGCTGTCGGGATTCGTCGCGGTGGCGGCGGTGGCGTTCTTCGCAATGTGGAGTGTGCTGTCGAATCTGCTCTGCGCGATTCTGATCTTTACCGTCGGGCCGTTTCGGCTCGGTGATGTGGTCGAGTTGGTGGACACCACCGACAAGCCCGGTGTCAAAGGCCGGGTGGTGGCGATCAATCTGCTCTACACCACGCTGATCGAGGCTGAGGAATTGGGCACGGGTAGCGCGATGGTGCAGGTGCCGAACAGTCTGTTCTTCCAGCGTTCCGTGCGGCGCTGGCGCGGCAGTGATGTGTTTGCTTCGAGCAGTTTCGAGAAGTAGCCCGCCAATACGGGGTTGCGTCCGTAACCTCCTACAAAAAAACGATAGTCATCCGCCTGAAACCACATTAATTTGCACGTTTGGTACGAGTCCGAGTCGAGGTGTGCGATGGAGCTTCAAACATGGCTGGCATTCTTTGCCGCCTGCTGGGTGATCAGTCTGTCCCCGGGCGCCGGCGCCATTGCGTCGATGTCCAGCGGTCTGCAATACGGTTTCTGGCGTGGTTACTGGAATGCCCTCGGCCTGCAAATCGGCCTCGCGGTGCAGATTGCGATTGTCGGCGCCGGTGTCGGCGCAGTCCTCACCGCCTCGGCTACGGCGTTCCATGCGATCAAATGGTTTGGTGTGGCCTACCTGGTTTATCTGGCGATCAAGCAATGGCGCGCGCTGCCCATGGACATGAGTGATGACGCGGCGGTGCGGCCGATCGGCAAGCCGCTGGCACTGGTGTTCCGTGGTTTTCTGGTGAACATCAGCAACCCCAAGGCACTGATTTTCATGCTGGCGGTGCTGCCGCAGTTCATCAATCCCCACGCACCGCTGCTGATCCAGTATCTGGTGATCGGCGCGACCATGATCTGCGTCGATCTGATCGTCATGGCCGGCTACACCGGTCTGGCGTCGAAAGTGCTGCGGTTGCTGCGCACGCCCAAACAGCAGAAACGCATGAACCGCACGTTTGCCGGGCTGTTCATCGGTGCGGCGGCGTTTATGGCGACGTTGCGCAAAGCAGCGGTTTAAAAACCCGCAGGCATAAAAAAGGCGACCTATTGAGGTCGCCTTTTTCATTTGTGGCAGGGGGTTTTAGCGCAAAATCACCGGCGCGGTATCACGCGGCAGATTGTTGCGCGGCTGCGGCTCGCGCGGCTGCTCGTAACCGCCACCGCCGAGCTGTTGGCTCAGTTGCCCGGCCACGTCCTCACCCAGCGCCTTCGACACCTCACGCACCACCCGTGGGCGGTTCAGCGAGACCTTGATGTCGCGGTGGTTCACCAGTTTGGTGTCCTGCGCTTCACCCATCGCCGTGAAGGCCGACGTGATCTCAAAGGTCTTGGTGTTGATCAGGCTGAAGTCCGCCACCAACGTCAGGCCCAGCACTGCCGAATAGCTGTCGGTGTGCGCCAGCTCGTTCATGTCCTGGGTGAAGTCGATGTCCGACACGGTACCGAACAGAACATAGTCGGCGCCCTTGAAGTTACCGGCCTTGATCCGCTTGATCACGTCGTAGATGTCACCCTTGGACGACGCGGTGTACGGCGTGCCTTGCACCAGCTGGAACATGCCGGTGCGCAGGATTTCACCTTTGATGTCGCCAGTGAATTTACGCAGTTCGGTTTGTTCGATGTAGCTGGTGGTCGCTTCGAGCTCGTTGTAGTTCGAAGAACCGCTGGAGCTGTAGTAACCCTCGCGGTAATTGCTCTGCGCCGAAACGATGTGGATGTATTGCTCCACACGTTCCTGGTACGCCAGATCCGTCACCGCGACTTTCGGGGCCGCTTGCACGCTGAGCGCGCAAGCCAGGGCCATCATGCCAATCCATGTGCGCATCGATTAACGCTCCGTGGTTTTGCGGATCTCTTTTTCGTCCATCCACTCGGCCAGACCGCTTTCAACGTCGATCAATTGCAGGCTGAATTTGTAGAAGACGTCCTTGTAATCGCTGCTGCGCTTGACGATCGAGCTGATCGAGCCTTCGATGCGGTACTTGGCGGCGATCATGTTACCGGTCTTGGCCACGGTGCTCTTCTTGTACAGGCCGCTCTGGTTTTGCAGCTTGAGCTGGTCAACCTGGCTCTGCATCGCGTTGTTGTCGCTGGCAAAGCGCGCAACGCCAGTCTTCATCAGTTGGGTCTTGATGCTGGTGGTGATTTCGCGGGTGTCGATGTACTCGCTGGTCTTGTTCTTCACGTCGTAGACCTGAACCACCGGACGGCCCTGCAGAATGCCGGACTGGGCCAGGGAGCGGGTCATCGACTCGGCGATCATTTGCAGGTCGGTCGAACCGAATTCGTTGGTCACGGTTTCAACCGCTTTGGTGTCGCCGTAGCTGATGTTCTTGCTGCCCAGGGTCGGCGAAGTATTGGCGCAACCGGAGGCCAGCAGGGCGATGACGGCGATGCAGGAAAAGCGTGCAAACATGGGAATGCTCTCTAAAACAGGAAGAGTGGGTCGGGCTTAAGGCGTCTTGAGTTCCAGACGGAAGTCCACGGCTTTCGGGGTCGGGGCGATGCCCTGGATGAAGCTGGTCTGCGCGCCGTACATCATCTGGCTTTTCCAGACTTCTTCCTCGGCAATCGGGAAACCTTCCGGGCCGAGCCAGGCGAAGCGGTAGTAGAACGTCTTGTTGCTGTTGAGGGTGTTGCTCAACTGCACGTTGACGGTCATGAAGCCGTTTTCGCGCGCGACGCGCATGGCGCCGACGACGATGTGTTTCTGCGGCCCCATGGCCACGACCTTGCTCGCGGCGCTGCCCGGCTCCGGTGGCGGCGGGGTAGCGCAGCCGGTGGCCAACAAGGCGAGGGCGGCAACGGCGATGAGTTTGAAGTGCATGCAAAGACTCCGTTCTTAAGGTTGTTTGATGCTGGCGACGTTGGTCGCGCCGGCGCTCGGGATCACGTGGGCGGCGAGACCGCCGGCGAACACCTGATTGCCCACGGCGCGCAGGCTGATCACCTGATAACGCTGATCAACAGTGACCTTGACCACTGAACCGCCTACGGCACTCGGCAGGGTGACTTGGTGTTCACCTTTCTTCAAGCGCAGACGCACCACTTGGGTGTTGTCCGGCAAGGTGCGCCACGTACGGGTATCGGCACCTTCGAGCACCGCTGAAGAGATACCGACGGCCAGACCGGCCAGCGGGTTGGTTTCGTTGATTTTCTTCTGCGCCACACCTTTGGTGATCGCACGCACGGTGGTGCGCAGGATGATCCCCGGCATGTCATCGCGCAGAGCACGGCGGGACATGGCGGTGGTGCTGTTGAGGGCCGTCAGGTTGACCTGCTGGCCGTCGACACCGATCTGTGCGAACGGCGCGGTGGAGGTGTCAGGTTTGATGATCGGGAACGACAAAGGCGTGATCACCACGTTGTTGGAGATTGGCAGTGGCAGCGGCACGCGGATGGAGTCGCGCGATGGCGCCAGACCGCTTTGCACCACGATCAGGATGTCGCTGTCGTCGCTCTTGGTCGGCTTGTCGAGGTTGACCAGCGCCTGTTCCAGCAGCGGGGTGTTCGGGCGCAGTTCGGCCGCTTTGCGGTAGCCCGGCGCAGCCAGGTCTTTTTCACCCAGGGCTTCGTAGACGAAACCGGCCAGGTAATGGCTGAACGCACTCTGGTAGCTGTTCTTCAGGCTGACCACTTCCGGTGCGTCGAGGCTGGCGACCGGGTAGCCTTGCAGGTCTTTGTACTGAGTCTTGATGCCTTCTTTCTCGGCCTCTTCCTCGCTCTTGAGGTATTCCTTGTCACGCAGGTCGGCGATCACCGCTTCACGTTCGTGGGTCCTCTTGATTGCAGTGCGTGCGCCGTCGAAGTCATTGACCGCCAGCAGGTTCAGGGCCATCTGCGTGGTCAGCATGACTTTTTCGTAGTCGTAGCCTTCGTAGCGGCGCACTTTGTCATTGACGATGAAGCTGCCGAACTGGGCCAGATATTTGCCAGTGTCGAGCTTGACCGAGTCTTCCCACTGACCAACCACCTGGTCGGCGCTGGTCCAGGCATTCTGGCTGCCGGACAGGTCGCCCTTGGCGCGCAGCAATTCACCTTTTTCGAAGTAATAGAGCAGGTCTTTGTCTGGGCCGGCGTTGTTCTTTTCCAGCAGGGTCAGCGCGGCATCGACGTTGCCGGAAGCTAGTTGCTGGTTGGTCTGGGCCAGTTCGGAGTCGTAGTTGCGAAACGCCGAACAGCCGGACAGCAGAGTGATAGCGCTGAGCGCGATCAGAGTAGGGGCGCGGAATGCCATGGGGGTACTTCTTCCCTGGAGTAGCTACAGCCGCGGATGCTGGTCGGGCTGGTGTGACCCATCGACAGTGGCGTTGGCCTCCTGCCAATTCCTCATAACCAGAGGAGCTTTAATGCCGCATCGCGATAGCGCGGGCGCGGCATTATAGGCGTGTGGTGCTGGCTATGTAATAGCTTTTTAATTTCACTGGTTAGTTAGGTGCCATTACTGCCCGGCGCTGGCAACGTTCGTAGGTGCTGGTGCTTCGGGTAGCACCAGCGTAGACCCCACGTAGTAGTTCTTGCCCATGAATACCCGCAGATTGAGCACTTGATGGTGCTGATCGACGCGCACGGTGAACCCGTCCTCTGCACGGAAGTACGGAAAGCGCACGCGATGCAGGCCTTTTTTCAGGCGTAGCCGGGCGACCAGGGTTTTGTCCGGCAGTGTGCGCCAGGTCCGCGTGTCAGCCTCTTCGAAAGGATCATGCTCGGTGACTACCAGCGAAGCCTTGGCCGGATTGCGTTCGTTCTCTTGAGCCTGGCTGATGGCGGCCATGTTGGCGCGGAACATGGCGCGAGAAATGATCGCCGGCATGTCATCGCGCAAGGTACGCATGGCCATGTCAGTAACGCTGTTGATCATCGTCAACGGGTATTGTTGTCCGTCGACGAGCACGCTCGGTACAGGAGGTGTGATGGTATCGGGCAGCATCACCGGAAACGAGATCGGCGCGACAATCGTCAGGTTTTCGTTCAACCGCACCGGGATCGGCACTTGCACCGAACTGCGCGCCGGAGCAAACCCGGCCTGGACAACGACCAGAACCTCGCTTTCATCTGCTGCCGGCGGGGGCTTGTCCAGATTGCGCAAGGCTTTTTCGAGAAACGGCACACCCGGACGCAATTCGATAGCCTGCCGATAACCGGGTGCCGCGAGGCCGCGTTCACCCAAGGCTTCATACGTGAAACCCGCCAGGTAATGGCTGAACGCACTCTGGTAGCCGTTCTTCAGTTCAACCACTTGCGGGGCGTCGAGGACGGCAACCGGATAGCCTTGCAGATCCTTGTAATGCAACGTGATTCCCTGGCTCTTGGCCTGCTCTTCAGCTTCTTCGTATTGCCGTTCCCGCTGACGCGCAATCAGGGTTTCGCGCTCGTGGGTGTTCTTGATGTCGGCACGCGCACCGTCGAAATCGTTTTCCGCCAGTTGGTTGAGGGCCATCTCTGTGGTCAGCATGACTTTTTCGTAGTCGTAGCCTTCGTAGCGCAGCAACTTGTCATTGACCAGCATCGTGCCCATTTCGTTGCCGAACCGGGTCAGCAGCTTCATGGCGCCGGATGGGTTGGCCTCTTCGCGCTGGAAAATCATCCGGTCAGCCGTGCGCCAGGCTTCCTGACTTTGCGGCAAGGCCGTACCGGCGCTGAGAATGGCGCCTCTTTCCAGGTAATACAGCAGATCCTTGTCTTCCCAGGGATTGTGCAGCTCCAACAGGTAGAGCGCTTCGTTGAGTTCGCCCTTGGCCATCTCATCGATGGTCTGCTGCATCTCCGAATCGTAATCGCGGTAAGCGGCGCAACCGCTCAGGTGCACGATGGCGCTGAACAACAGAAAAAACGGCAGGCAATGGCGCATCAAGACAGCATCTTCCTTGAACGTCGGGGCGGCGAGGTGACGCATTATAGTGGCGGTTTGCAGAGGCCGGGGCATATGACCAGCGACACTATTGCCCGCGGTATCCTCAAGCCCGGCATGTCGCGCTCAAAGTGCAGGTGGTTACGTTAAAAAACGACCGTAGCGCCGACAAAGCTTGAGTGAATCTCATTGGGAGTGAACAATGTGTTACTTCGTATTACCAATTGAGATTCGTTCATGACTGCGCCGTCCCGTTTTCTGGCCTGGCTGTTGTTCCCGTTGTGCGCTCTGAGTTGCTCCAACCTGCTGGCCGATACGGTGGAAGGCGCGCCGCAAGCCCTGCACATGCTCGATTACATCAGTGCCGACTATCCGCCGACGGTGGACGCGGGCAAGGTCATCGACGACGCCGAGTATCGCGAGCAGCTGGAATTCATTCAGGTGTTGCAGGGGCTGATCGCAGAGTTGCCTGGCAAACCGGAGAAGGCAGGACTGGAACAAGGCGTGATTGCCTTGCGTGCAGCCGTCACCGCACGGCAGAACGGCGCGGACGTTGCCCGTCAGGCGCGGCAGTTGGGTGCGAAGCTGGCCGCGGCCTATGAAGTCAGCCAGGCACCGGTCATCACCCCCGATCCGGCGCGTGCAGCACCGCTCTTCGCCCAGCATTGCTCGGTGTGCCACGGTGAAACCGGTGCCGGCGATGGTCCGGCCGGTGTTGGTCTGGTGCCGCCCCCGGCTAACCTGCGCGATGCCGCACGTCTGGACCACCTGAGTCTGTACGCGATCTACAGCACCCTCGGTCAAGGCGTCGAAGGCACCGACATGCCGTCCTTTGCCGATCAATTGGACGACCGCCAGCGTTGGGACATGGCGACCTATGTCGCCGGGCTCAGCGCCGATGCCTCGGCCGCCAAAGCCGAGAAAACCTATAACATCGCCGACCTGGCCCGCCAGACTCCGGCCGAAGTGCAGATCGCTGAAGGCCCGCAAGCCGCCGCGACGTTCCGCGCCCAGCGTGCGCAGCCGCCGCAGGTCAAGCGTGGCCCGGCGCAGTTGCTCGACTACACCGCAGCGACGCTGGACAAGAGCCTCGCGGCCTACCGCGCTGGCGAACACGATCAGGCCTACGATCTGTCGGTGGCGGCGTATCTGGAAGGTTTCGAACTGGTCGAGAGTTCGCTGGATAACGTCGATGCCAACGTGCGCAAGGACACTGAAAAATCCCTGATGGCTTATCGGCAGTCGTTGCAGGACGGTTTGCCGGTGGCACAGGCCGAACAGCGTCTCGACGCGGCCAAGGCCAAGCTCAAGGAGTCTGCCGGCCTGTTGGGTAACGATGGCCTGAGCTGGTCGCTGAGTTTCATTTCCGGCCTGCTGATCCTGCTGCGTGAAGGCCTGGAAGCGATTCTGGTGCTGGCGGCGATTCTCGCGTTCCTGCGCAATACCGGCCAGCAATCGGCGGTGCGTAGCGTCAATGTCGGTTGGGGCCTGGCATTGCTGGCCGGCCTCGGTACCTGGGCGTTAGCGGCGTATGTGATTGATGTCAGCGGCTCGCAACGCGAATTGCTTGAGGGCGCTACGGCGCTGTTCGCCAGCGTGATGGTGTTGTGGCTCGGCGTGTGGATGCACGATCGCCGCCACGCAGCGGCCTGGCAGGATTACATCAAGAGCAGTCTGGTCGGTGGGGGCGGGCGTTTCGGCTTTGCGATCCTGGCGTTCTTCTCGGTGTATCGCGAGCTGTTCGAAGTGATCCTGTTTTACGAAACCCTGTGGCTGCAAGCCGGCCCGGCCGGACACAACGCGGTACTGGCCGGTGGCGCGACAGCGTTGGTGCTGCTGGTCGGTCTGGCGTGGGTAATCCTGCGTGGTTCGGCGAAGTTGCCGTTGGCGTTGTTCTTCAGCATCAATGCTGCGCTGCTGTGCGCGCTGTCGGTGGTGTTTGCCGGGCATGGCGTCAAGGCGTTGCAGGAGGCTGGGATCTTCGGTACGCGGCCGGTGGCGTTCTTTGATTTCGACTGGCTGGGCATTCATGCCGATGCGTATTCGCTGACCGCGCAGGCGGTGGCGATGGTCGCGATTGTTGTGCTGTACAGCCGCAGTCGCAGGGCTGAGAGCAAGCGTGTAGCCGCTTAACAGCATTCGCTGCGCTCACACTCGCGGGATGAGGAATAGATGATGCGTGTTTGGATCGATGCCGACGCCTGTCCACGGGCGGCGAAGGATCTGGTGGTGAAGTTCGCGCTCAAGCGCCAGTTCGAAGTGGTGCTGGTGGCCGGGCAACCGCAGATTAAACCGGGGTTGGCCATCGTCAAATTGATCGTGGTGCCGAGCGGCCCGGACGCGGCGGACGATTATCTGGTCGAGCACGCCGTGCCCGGTGAGCTGGTGATCTGCAGCGACATTCCGCTGGCCGATCGGCTGGTGAAAAAGGGCGTGGCGGCGCTGGACCCGCGGGGCAAGGAGTTCGATGCACAGAACATGGGCGAGCGGTTGGCGGTGCGCAACCTGTTCACCGATCTGCGTGAACAGGGCCAGATGAGCGGCGGCCCGGCGCCATTTGGTGATCGCGAGAAGCAGGCGTTTGCCAATGCATTGGACCGGATTCTGACCCGGCTCACCCGCAAAACCTGAGTCCTGCACTGACCCGGTGGGAGCGGGCTCGCTCGCGAAAGCGCTGAGTCATTCAACTCAAAGTTGGCTGATACGACACCTTCGCGAGCAAGCCCGCTCCCACACAGGTTTTGTTTGCAGTCAGGCTCAGACGTCGTTTTCGTGGGTCAACTCAAGTACGCGGTCAACGAGTTTGTTGATCCCGGACGCCGCTTCACTGATGTTCTGCGCCAGCATGTAAGCCGGGGTGGTCACCAGTTTGCGCGCCTTGTCTTCGATGATGTCGCCCACCGCGCACTCTTCGTGGCTGGCGCCCATCTTGTTCATCGCTGTGGCGGTGTCGGCATCGTTGCCGATGGTGCAGGTCACGCCAGGGCCATAGATTTTTGCGGCCAGTGCCGGCGAGATGCAGATCAGCCCTACCGGTTTGCCCGCTTCTGCAAATGCCTCGGCCAAGGCCAGCACGTCGGGCTGCACGGTGCAGCCGGCGCCTTCGATGGCGAAGTTAGACAGGTTTTTCGCCGCACCAAAACCACCCGGCACGATCAGGGCATCGAAGTCTTCAACGTCGGCCTGGCGGATGTCCTTGATGTTGCCGCGGGCGATGCGCGCCGATTCGACCAGCACATTGCGCGACTCGGGCATTTCTTCGCCGGTCAGGTGATTGATCACATGCAATTGCGCAATGTCGGGGGCGAAGCACTGCACCTGCGCGCCGCGTTGATCGAGGCGCAGCAGGGTGATGACGCTTTCATGGATTTCGGCGCCGTCGTACACGCCGCTGCCGGACAGGATCACTGCAACTTTTTTGCTCATGGGTTTCTCTCCAGATTCATGGCGCTAAATGTCCACTAATTTGTCGCGCGTTGCCATAGGGTTAATGGGCGGCCAAGCCTAGGATCTGTCCTAAGGTTTCCCGTCAGGACGCGTCATGGACTTCATTCTCTATGCGGTGCCGTTTTTCTTCGTGTTGATCGTGGTTGAACTCATCGCTGACCGTTGGCGTGGGGTCAGCCACTATCGCCTGGCCGATGCGGTAAACAGCATCAGCACCGGCGTGCTGTCCACCACCACCGGCCTGCTGACCAAGGGCGTGGGGCTGTTGACCTATGCCTTTGCCCTGGAACATCTGGCGCTGCTCAGGCTGCCGGCGGACAGCGTTTGGGTCTGGGTGCTGGCCTTCGTCCTTTACGACTTTTGCTATTACTGGCTGCACCGCATGGGCCATGAGCGAAACATCCTCTGGGCCGCGCATTCGGTGCATCACCAGAGCGAGGAGTACAACCTCTCGACGGCGTTGCGCCAGACCAGCACCGGTTTTCTGCTGAGCTGGATCTTCTACCTGCCGATGGCCGTGTTCGGCGTGCCGCTGCTGGTGTTCGTCAGCGTTGCGGCGCTGAATCTGCTTTATCAATTCTGGGTGCACACCCGGCACATCCCCAAGCTCGGATGGTTCGAGTGGTTCTTCGTCACGCCGTCCAATCATCGGGCTCACCATGCACAGAATGCTCTCTACATGGATCGCAACTACGGTGGGGTGTTCATTCTTTGGGATCGGTTGTTCGGCACGTTTCAGGAAGAGGACGACAACGAACCGGTGATTTTTGGCGTGACCACGCCGCTGGCGAGCTGGAATCCGCTGTGGGCCAATCTGCAGTTTTATGCGCAGTTGTGGAACGACGCGCGCCGTGCCGAGCGCAAATGGGACAAGCTGCGGATCTGGTTCATGCGCACCGGGTGGCGGCCAGCGGATGTCGCGGCCAGGTACCCGATGAACAAGCCGGACTTGAGCCAGTTCCGCAAGTTTGAAGTGTCGATCGACAGCCGCCAGCAGTGGTATGTGGTGGCTCAGTTTGGCGTCTATATCGCGCTGGGCAGTTATTTGATGAATCTGGAACGCAGCTTGCCGGTCGCCGCGTTGATACTCGGCTGGGGGGCTGTGGCGTTCGGTGTGTTTGCGTTGGGCGTGGCCCTGGAGAATCGGCCGTGGGCGCTGAAGGTCGAGCTGCTGCGGCTGGCATCGAACCTGGCGTTGGTGTGGCTGGCGCCGTTGGTTGGGCTTTGGCCGGCCAGCCCGGTGGCGTGGGCTGGCGTGCTCAGTTACAGCCTGCTCAGTGGCATCGGGCTGTACGTGTGTCGCCTGCGACTTACTCGGCTGGCGTCTTAGGCTCCGCTGATTTGGCCAATTGAGCTTTCTGGAGTTGCTCGTCTTCGTAGATCTTCTTCGCCAGACGAGCATTCTTGAAGCGGCGACGCAGCCACAGGCCAACGCCCAGTATCAGCAATGCACCCAGTACCCACAGCTCGTATTTCTTGATGCTGCCGAGCATGCCTTCCAGTACCGCTCCGAAGTGGTAAGCCGCCGCGGCCAGCGCAGTGGCCCAGATCGCCGCGCCAATGCCGTTGAGCAGCAAGTAACGGCCCGGCGGATACCCCGACAGGCCGATCGCCACCGGCATCACTGTGCGCAAGCCGTAAACAAAGCGGAAGCTCAGGACCCAGATATCAGGATGCTTGCGAATGTGCTCCAGCGCGCGGTCACCCATCAGTTGCCAGCGCGGTTTGCGCGCCAGTAATTTGCGCCCATGCTTGCGGCCGAGGAAGTACCACAGCTGATCGCCGGCATAGCTGCCCAGGAACGCCACGACCACCACGATGTTGATGTCCATGTAACCGCGGAACGCGAGGAAGCCTGCGAGCACCAGGATGGTTTCGCCTTCGAAGAACGTGCCTAGAAAAAGGGCAAAGTAGCCGAAGTCATGCAGAAATTGTTGGAGCATTGTCTGGGTGCTGGCGAAATGAACGCGCAGCCTACCCCTTCGGACACATTCAGGAAAGTATCGAGATGTGTCTCGACGTGAACAATTCCTACACTGAGAATGGAATACGCCTACCTGTCACAGGTCTCACACAACTGTCATCTGTTGGTCATAATGGCCGTCTATAACTGTCACGCTCGCCCGTTTGCGCGGGCTCAGGAGTCTGCCGTGAGCTTTACCCCTGCCAACCGTTTGTTCCCCGCCACCCGCCTGCGTCGCAATCGCCGCGATGATTTTTCGCGTCGGCTGGTGCGGGAAAATGTGCTGACGGTCGATGATCTGATCCTGCCAGTCTTTGTGCTTGACGGTGAAAATCGTCGCGAAGCAGTGGCCTCGATGCCGGGTGTAGAGCGCTTGACCATCGACCTGTTGCTTGAAGAAGCCGCCCAATGGGTCGAACTGGGCATTCCGGCAGTGGCGTTATTCCCGGTTACACCCGCAGAACTCAAATCCCTCGACGCCGCCCAAGCCTGGAACCCTGAAGGTATCGCCCAGCGCGCCACTCGCGCTCTGCGTGCTCGTTTCCCGGAACTGGGCGTGATCACCGACGTGGCGCTCGATCCGTTCACCACCCACGGTCAGGACGGCATTCTCGACGAAGAAGGCTACGTGCAGAACGACATCACCGTCGACGCACTGGTGCGCCAGGCCTTGTCGCACGCCGAGGCCGGCGCTCAGGTAGTCGCGCCATCGGACATGATGGACGGGCGCATTCAGGCGATCCGCGAAGCGCTGGAAATCGCCGGCCACGTCAACGTGCGGATCATGGCCTACTCGGCCAAGTACGCCAGCGCCTATTACGGCCCGTTCCGCGATGCCGTGGGTTCGGCCTCGAACCTGGGCAAGGCGAACAAAGCCTCTTATCAGATGGACCCGGCCAACAGCGACGAAGCGCTGCACGAAGTCGGTGCGGACTTGTCTGAAGGCGCGGACATGGTCATGGTCAAACCCGGCATGCCGTACCTGGACATTCTTTTGCGGGTAAAAGATGCCTTCAAAGTGCCGACCTTCGTCTATCAGGTTAGCGGCGAATACGCCATGCACATGGCGGCGATCCAGAATGGCTGGTTGAGCGAGGCGGTGATTCTTGAATCACTGACCGCCTTTAAACGTGCCGGCGCTGATGGCATCCTGACTTACTTTGCTGTCCGCGCCGCTCAATTGTTACGAGAGCAGAAATAGCCCTCCCAGGAACATTCAATGAATACCGAAGGACTCACTGAAGTTGCAGTAAAAGAAGCTCAGCCGGTGGTGGAGCAGATCACCGAAACCCCACCGGAACTCGAGCCTGCGCCGCCCGCGCCGGTCGCCGAACCCGCTGCGGCAGCGCCGGTGATCGCTATTCCGGGCCTGGATGACAGCAGCCTGTACATCCACCGCGAGCTCTCGCAATTGCAGTTCAACATCCGCGTGCTGGAGCAGGCGCTGGACGAGTCCTACCCGTTGCTGGAGCGATTGAAGTTCCTGCTGATCTTCTCCAGCAACCTCGACGAATTCTTCGAAATTCGCGTCGCTGGCCTCAAGAAGCAAATCACCTTCGCCCGTGAACAGGCCGGCGCCGATGGTCTGCAACCGCATCAGGCGCTGGCGCGGATCAGTGAGCTGGTACACGGTCACGTTGACCGTCAGTACGCGATCCTCAATGACATCCTGTTGCCTGAGCTGGAAAAGCACCAGGTGCGCTTCATCCGTCGCCGCCACTGGACGACCAAGATCAAAACCTGGGTGCGCCGTTATTTCCGCGACGAGATCGCGCCGATCATCACCCCGATCGGCCTCGACCCGACGCACCCGTTTCCGTTGCTGGTGAACAAGAGCCTGAACTTCATCGTCGAGCTCGAAGGCATTGACGCCTTCGGTCGTGACTCCGGTCTGGCGATTATCCCGGCGCCGCGTTTGCTGCCGCGAATCATCAAGGTGCCGGAAGAAGTCGGCGGCGCTGGCGACAACTATGTGTTCCTGTCGTCGATGATCCATGCTCACGCCGATGACCTGTTCCAGGGCATGAAGGTCAAGGGCTGCTACCAGTTCCGCCTGACCCGGAACGCCGACCTGGCGCTCGATTCCGAAGACGTCGAAGACCTTGCCCGCGCCCTGCGTGGCGAGCTGTTCTCGCGGCGTTACGGCGATGCGGTGCGTCTGGAAGTTGCCGATACTTGCCCGAAACACCTGTCGGACTACCTGCTCAAGCAATTCAACCTGAGCGAGACCGAGCTGTACCAGGTCAACGGCCCGGTCAACCTGACGCGTCTGTTCAGCATCACCGGTCTGGACAGCCACCCCGAGCTGCAATACACGCCGTTTACGCCGCAGATCCCGAAACTGCTGCAAAACAGCGAGAACATTTTCAGCGTGGTCAGCAAGCAGGATATTTTGCTGCTGCACCCGTTCGAGTCGTTTACCCCGGTGGTCGACCTGCTGCGCCAAGCGGCGAAAGACCCGCACGTTCTGGCCGTGCGCCAAACGTTGTACCGCTCCGGCGCCAACTCCGAGATTGTTGATGCGCTGGTGGATGCCGCGCGTAACGGCAAGGAAGTGACGGCGGTCATCGAGTTGCGAGCGCGCTTTGACGAAGAGTCCAACCTGCAACTGGCCAGTCGTCTGCAAGCGGCCGGTGCGGTGGTGATCTACGGCGTGGTCGGCTTCAAGACCCACGCCAAGATGATGCTCATTCTGCGGCGTGAGGCCGGCGAGATCGTGCGTTACGCGCACCTCGGCACCGGTAACTACCATGCCGGTAACGCCCGTCTGTACACCGACTACAGCCTGCTGACTTCCGATGACGCCTTGTGCGAAGACGTTGGCAAACTGTTCAGCCAGTTGATCGGCATGGGTAAAACGCTGCGCATGAAAAAACTGCTGCACGCGCCGTTCACCCTCAAGAAGGGCATGCTCGACATGATCGCCCGCGAGACGCAGTTTGCGCTCGACGGCAAACCGGCGCACATCATCGCCAAGTTCAACTCGCTGACCGATCCGAAGATCATCCGCGCGCTGTACAAGGCCAGCCAGTCAGGCGTGCGCATCGACCTGGTGGTGCGCGGCATGTGCTGCCTGCGTCCGGGCATCGCCGGGGTTTCGCACAACATTCATGTGCGCTCGATCATTGGTCGCTTCCTTGAGCACACCCGCGTGTTCTACTTCCTCAACGGTGGCGAGGAGCAGATGTACCTTTCCAGCGCCGACTGGATGGAGCGCAATCTCGACAAGCGTGTCGAGACTTGCTTCCCGGTGGAAGGCAAGAAGCTGCTGACTCGCGTGAAGAAAGAGCTGGAGCTGTACCTGACCGACAACACCCACAGCTGGAGCCTGCAGTCGGATGGCCGCTACATCCGCAACACGCCAACCGGCAACCAGAACCCGCGCAGTGCGCAGGCGACGTTGCTGGATCGGTTGGGCAGCCCGATTTTGCCGGTGAGCAGCTAAGCTTCGGCTCAAGCGCAATAAAAAAGGCGATCCCTCGGGATCGCCTTTTTTGTATCTGCTCAATGTGTCAGTGCACGGTGAGGACAATCCCGACCCGGGCCAGCCAATCCGCCTCAAGCCCGAAATCCGCCTGTGTCAGTTGGTTCTCGTCCAGCCAGTGTTCCGGGAACTCCACTTCCAGACTGTCGCCATTGGCATGCAGCACCACCTGCGGCATCGCCTGAGTGCCACGAATGTGGTGGAACAGAATCGCAAAGCGCAGCAGCACGCACAGGCGGATCAGCTTGATACCGTCATCGCCGAACTCGGCGAATTTGTCCTTGGGAATGTTGCGGCGGTGGCCGCGAACCAGCAGTGCGAGCATTTGCTGGTCTTCACGGGAGAACCCGGCCAGATCCGAGTGCTCGATCAGGTAGGCGCCGTGCTTGTGGTAGTGATAGTGGGCGATGTCCAGGCCGACTTCGTGCACTTTCGCCGCCCAACCGAGCAGTTCGCGCCAGATACCGTCATCCAGTTCCCAATCCACAGCGACCTGATCGAAGGCGTGCAGGGCTTTGCGTTCGACCCGTGCCGCTTGCTCCAGGTCGACGTGATAGCGCTCCATCAGCGAGGTCAGGGTGCGTTCGCGCACGTCTTCGTGATGATGACGGCCGAGCAGGTCGTAGAGCACGCCTTCACGCAGCGCGCCGTCGCAATGATCCATGCGTTGCAGTTCGAGGGCGTCGAAGATCGCCTCGAGAATCGCCAGACCTGCCGGGAAAATCGCCCGACGGTCAGGTTTGATGCCGTCGAAATCGATCTTGTCGACATCGCCGAGCTTGAACAAACGGCGTTTGAGCCAGGCCAGGCCTTCGGCATTCACCTCGCCAGTGCCATGCCCGCCGGCCTTCAGCGCCAGGCCGATGGCGCGGATGGTGCCCGAGGAGCCGATGGCTTCATCCCAGGTCAGGCGATGCAGGGCGTGTTCGATGCTCATGATCTCCAGCCGCGCCGCCGTGTACGCCTGAGCGTAACGGGCCGGGGTGATCTTGCCGTCCTTGAAATAGCGCTGGGTGAAGCTGACGCAGCCCATTTGCAGGCTTTCACGCAGCAGCGGTTCGAAGCGCTGCCCGATGATGAATTCGGTACTGCCGCCGCCGATGTCGGCGACCAGACGCTTGCCCGGGGTGTCGGCGAGGGTGTGCGACACACCCAGATAGATCAGGCGCGCTTCTTCACGGCCGGAGATGACTTCCACCGGATGGCCGAGGATTTCTTCGGCGCGATGAATGAATTCCAGGCGGTTACGCGCTTCGCGCAGGGCGTTGGTACCGACGATGCGCACGGCGCCCAGTGGCATGCCGTTGATCAGTTGGGCAAAGCGCTTGAGGCAATCGAGGCCACGCTGCATCGATTCTTCGTTGAGTTGGCGTTCATCGTTGATGCCAGCGGCCAACTGTACCTTCTCCCCGAGGCGTTCGAGAATGCGGATCTCGCCGTTCTGGGCCTTGGCCACGACCATGTGAAAGCTGTTGGAGCCCAGGTCGATAGCGGCGATCAGGGACAGATTCTTGGCTTGGGATTGCGGCATGGTCAGGGGGTCTCGGTCGATAACCCCGACATCGTGCCACGATCAAACGCTGACGCCAACGCGCAAGGTACAAACCGTTGATTCAGCGCATAAAAGCTTGAGACCGCGGCGTGGCCATTCGCGAGCAAGCCCGTTCCCACAGGTGACCGCGTTCCAATGTGGGAGCGGGCTTGCTCGCGAACAGGGCATCACAGGCAATGAGGATCCATCAGGCAGTCGCTTCGACGGTACCAATGAAATTCGCCAGCTCCGCCGTCTGCGGATTGGCAAACAACACCTTCGGATCGCCCACCTCATGCACCTTGCCGTGGTGCATGAACACCAGTTTGTCGCCGACCTCGCGGGCAAAGCGCATTTCGTGGGTGACCATGATCAGCGTCATGCCTTCTTTCGCCAGTTGGCGCACCACGCTGAGCACTTCGTTGACCAGTTCCGGGTCCAGCGCCGAGGTGATTTCGTCGCACAGCAGCACCTTCGGCGACATCGCCAAAGCACGGGCAATCGCCACCCGTTGCTGTTGCCCGCCGGACAGCCGATCGGGGAACGCATCGAACTTCTCGCCCAGACCCACGCGCTCGAGCATCTTGCGCGCCAGTTCCGCTGCTTTGGCCTTCGGCACTTTTTGCACCACTTGTGGCGCAAGCATCACGTTCTCACCGACGGTCAGGTGTGGGAACAGGTTGAATTGCTGAAACACCATGCCGACTTTCTGTCGCAAGCTGCGCAGGTCGGCGCGGGCGGCGTCGAGGTATTCGCCGTCGACTTCGATCACGCCGTCGTTGATCGACTCCAGGCCATTGAGGGTGCGCAGCAAAGTGGATTTGCCCGAGCCGCTGCGACCGATGATCGCCACCACCTGGCCTTCCTCGACGCTGAGGTCGATGCCTTTGAGGACGTGGTGATCGCCGTAGTATTTATGCAGGGCGGAAATTCTAAGCAGAGGCATGCAGTCTCCTTTCCAGGTAGCGCGCACTGAGGGACAAGGGGTAACAAAGCAGGAAGTAGCCGAGGGCGACGAGGCCGTAGACCATGAACGGTTCGAACGTGGCATTGGCGAGCATGCCGCCGGTTTTGGTCAGCTCGGTAAAACCGATGATCGAGGTTACAGCGGTGCCTTTGACCACCTGCACCGAGAAACCCACGGTCGGCGCCACGGCGATGCGCAGCGCTTGCGGCAGGATCACATAGCGCAGTTGCTCCAGAGGATTGAGCGCCAGACTCGACGAAGCTTCCCACTGACCGCTGGGAATCGCCTCGACACAACCGCGCCAGATCTCTGCCAGATAGGCGCTGGTGAACAGCGTCAGGGCAATCGCGGCGGCCATCCACGGCGAGATTTCAATCCCGGCCAGCGCCACGCCGAAAAACACCAGAAATAGCTGCATCAGCAGCGGCGTGCCCTGGAACAACTCGATCCAGGTGCGGGCGATGCTGCTCGGCAAGGTGTTTTTCGAGATGCGCATGATCAGGATCAGCAGCCCGACAATGCCGCCACCAATAAATGCCACCAGCGAAAGCGCCAGCGTCCATTGCAGGCCGATGAGCAGGTTGCGCAGGATGTCCCAGAACGTGAAATCGCTCATTGGCTGCTCCTCGAAATGTAGCGCCGACCGATCCAGTTCAGCAGTTGGCGGATCAGCAGCGCCATGCACAGGTAGATCAGCGTGGTCAGCGCGTAGGTTTCAAAGGCGCGAAAGTTGCGCGACTGAATGAAGTTGGCAGCAAAGCTCAACTCTTCGGTGGCGATCTGCGAGCACACGGCCGAGCCGAGCATGACGATGATGATCTGGCTGCTCAGCGCCGGCCAGACCTTGCCCAGCGCCGGCAGCAGCACCACATGACGAAACGCCTCGAAGCGACTCATCGCCAGCGCCGCCGCCGCTTCCAGTTGCCCGCGAGGGATTGCCTGGATGCCGGCGCGGATAATCTCGGTCGAATAGGCCCCGAGATTGATCACCATCGCCAGCACCGCCGCTTGCCACTCGGAAATCTGCACGCCCAGCGACGGCAGGCCGAAGAAGATGAAGAACAGTTGCACCAGAAAGGGCGTGTTGCGGATCAACTCGACGTAGACGCCGAAGATCGCCGAGAACGGGCGGATGTTCCACGCCCGCACCAGCGCCCCTACGATGCCCACGCCCACCCCGAGTACCGCGCCGATGGCTGTCAGCTCAAGGGTAAACAGCGCCCCGCGCAACAGCAGGTCGGTGTTCTGCACCACCGGCATGAAATCGAACTGATAAGCCATGAAGGTCTCCCGCGCAGTCGATCAGAGATCGGCCGGCAGCGGCTCTTTCAGCCAGGTTTTTGAGTTCTTTTCCAGCGCGCCGTCAGCCTTGGCTGTGGTCAGGATGTCGTTGACCTTGGTCAGCAGCGCCGCTTCGTTCTTGTTCACGCCGACGTAGACCGGCGAATCCTTGAGCTTCACTTTCAGGGCCGGAACGCGTTTCGGGTTCTTCTCGCTGATGGCGACCATCACCACGTTGCCGCTGGCGATCAGGTCAACTTGCCCGGCCAGGTAGGCGGCGATGGTCGAGTTGTTGTCTTCAAAGCGCTTGATGGTCACGCCTGCCGGGGCAACCTTGGTCAGCTCGATGTCTTCGATGGAGCCACGGGTCACGCTGATGGTTTTGCCCTTGAGGTCATCGAGGTTGGTGATCGCCGCGTCCGGTGGGCCGAATACGGCGAGGTAGAACGGCGCGTAGGCGCGGGAGAAGTCGATGACTTTTTCGCGCTCGGGGTTCTTGCCCAGGCTGGAAATCACCAGATCGACCTTGCCGGTGGTCAGGAACGGGATGCGGTTGGTGCTGTTGACCGGCGTCAGTTCAAGTTTGACCTTCAACTGATCGGCCAGCAGTTTTGCCGTGTCGATGTCCAGTCCGCGGGGCTTCATGTCGGGGCCGACCGAGCCGAACGGCGGGAAGTCCTGGGGCACCGCGACTTTCAGTGTGCCGCGTTTGATTACGTCGTCCAGACCGTCGGCGTGGGCGGGGACCTGGCTGAGCAGCAGGCTGGAAAACAAGGCGGCGAGGAGGGCGCTGTAACGCTTGGTCATGGACAATCTCCGGATCGGCGGGAAGTGATTTCTGCGATCTGCCACAGCACGGGCCATGCCAATACGCAGGTTTCGTCCCGCAAGACCGCATTTTCAGTGGGTTTGCTCGGTCTTACTGGTCTGAACAGTCAGGATGTTTTTCGCACTCCGATGGCGCATCGGCGCTCAGCACCGAACCCTGCTGGGGCACGACTTGCCGGACTCGGTGAATAGCTTTACAACTAGCCGCACATTGGCCTGGCTCGTCTGAAAAACCATGAACTCGATCTCTCGCGCCGTACCTGAAGTGGCGCTTCAAGCGATTCGCAAACTGATCACCGAGCAGGGCTTCGGCCCGGGCGATGCCCTGCCGTCGCAACGGGATCTGGCATTGCAACTGGGCGTCAGTCGGGCGTCGTTGCGTGAAGCGCTGTCGTCACTGAGCGCGCTGGGCGTGGTCACTATTCAGCCGGGCAAGGGCGTCTTCGTGCAGTCGCCGGTAGAGCTGTCGCGTGGTGAGCATGCACCGGGCTGGTCGTTCGCCGCGCAGGCTTCGCCACTGGATATCTTCCAGTTGCGCTACGCGCTGGAGGGATTTGCGGCGGGGCTGGCGGCGGTGACGTTGAGCACGTTCGATCTGGATGCGCTGGAGGACAATGTCGCGGCGATGCGTGAACAACTGCGTACCGGCGACTTTGAAGCGGCGGCGAAGCTGGATTTCGAATTTCACCGGCGGATCCTGCTGGCCAGCGGTAATCAGGCGATGCTGAGTATTCTCACGGCCAGTGCGGAGATCTTTCTGGAAAGCCAGAAGCTACCGTTCATCCGCGCAGAACGTGCCATGGAAACCTGGCAGGAACACCGCAAGATCCTTCGTGCGCTTGCCCGTCGGGCTTCTGGTGCGGCGCAAAAAGCCATGCAGGAACATGTGCGCAATGCCGCGCTGCGTACTGGAATCGCCTTCATCGCCCCCGCCACGGCGTGACTTGAGCTATACCCAAACTCATGGGGCACCATAGCAAGACTCAATCATCTGCGGCTTCCTGAACGGAGGAAGGGCGGATATGATGGGCCACGTTTTTTTGCTTACAACCTGGAGAATTCCATGAGCAGCGATCTTATCAAACACGTTAGCGACGCTAGCTTCGAAGCCGACGTACTCAAGGCCGAAGGCGCTGTATTGGTCGACTACTGGGCTGAATGGTGCGGCCCATGCAAAATGATCGCTCCGGTTCTGGACGAGATTGCCGAGACTTACAAAGGCAAGCTGACCGTTGCCAAACTGAACATCGACGAAAACCAGGAAACCCCGGCCAAGCACGGCGTGCGTGGTATCCCGACGCTGATGCTGTTCAAGAACGGCAACGTTGAAGCGACCAAAGTCGGCGCCCTGTCGAAGTCGCAACTGGCTGCTTTCCTCGACGCCAACATTTAAGCGTCGCCGTAAAAGGCCAAAAAAAGCCTCGCATTTTGCGGGGCTTTTTGCGTATTCAGGGCTAGACGCTCCGAAACTCAGGTGGTACATTCGGCCCCGCAATGGTTTCTCCACTGCCCCCTGCTAGCCGTCGCCGACGCACTCCTTTTCGAATAAGTACGCGATCCTGTCGCCTTCTCCGCGGCGCGGCCTCATTAAGCCAAAAGCTTAATTTCCCCCCCCTCCATAAATGATTACGTCATTCCTATATGAATCTGACTGAACTCAAGCAAAAGCCGATTACCGAACTGCTCGAATTGGCCGAACAGATGGGCATAGAAAATATGGCCCGTTCGCGCAAGCAGGACGTGATTTTCTCCCTGCTCAAAAAGCACGCGAAAAGCGGCGAGGAAATCTCCGGTGATGGCGTGCTGGAGATTCTCCAGGACGGCTTCGGCTTCCTGCGCTCCGCTGACGCCTCCTATCTCGCCGGCCCAGACGATATTTACGTCTCGCCGAGCCAGATCCGCCGCTTCAACTTGCGCACCGGTGACACCATCGTTGGCAAGATCCGCCCTCCGAAAGAAGGCGAGCGGTATTTCGCCCTGCTCAAGGTCGACACGATCAACTTCGATCGTCCAGAGAACGCGAAAAACAAGATTCTCTTCGAGAACCTGACCCCGCTGTTCCCGACCGTGCGCATGAAGATGGAAGCCGGTAACGGTTCCACCGAAGACCTGACCGGTCGTGTGATCGACCTGTGTGCGCCGATCGGCAAAGGCCAGCGTGGTCTGATCGTGGCACCGCCGAAAGCCGGCAAGACGATCATGCTGCAAAACATCGCAGCGAACATCGCCCGTAACAACCCTGAAGTTCACCTGATCGTATTGCTGATCGACGAACGTCCGGAAGAAGTGACCGAAATGCAGCGCACCGTGCGCGGCGAAGTGGTTGCCTCGACCTTCGACGAGCCGCCGACCCGTCACGTCCAGGTGGCCGAAATGGTGATCGAGAAGGCCAAGCGCCTGGTCGAGCACAAGAAAGACGTGGTGATCCTGCTCGACTCCATCACCCGTCTGGCCCGCGCCTACAACACCGTGATCCCGAGCTCCGGCAAGGTGCTGACCGGTGGTGTTGACGCCCACGCCCTGGAGAAACCGAAGCGTTTCTTCGGTGCTGCGCGCAACATCGAAGAAGGCGGCTCGCTGACCATTATCGCCACCGCACTGGTTGAAACCGGTTCGAAGATGGACGAAGTGATCTACGAAGAGTTCAAAGGTACCGGCAACATGGAACTGCCGCTGGATCGCAAGATTGCGGAAAAGCGCGTGTTCCCTGCGATCAACATCAACCGCTCCGGCACCCGCCGCGAAGAGTTGCTGACCGCCGACGACGAACTGCAGCGTATGTGGATCCTGCGCAAACTGCTGCACCCGATGGACGAAGTGGCTGCCATCGAGTTCCTGATCGACAAGCTGAAAACGACCAAGACCAACGACGAGTTCTTCTTGTCGATGAAGCGCAAGTAAGACGAAGCTGTTTAAAAAGAGCGCTCCCGGAAGGGGGCGTTTTTTTTTGCGCTGGATTATCGGTGTACGGGATTGAATTTTACGCGGCTGATAACGGTCTCCCTTTCTGGGTTTGTATCCAAAACAAAGAAAGGGCTTTCATGCATACGTTTGGCAATCGCCGTGATATCGACGGATTACGGGCTCTGGCGGTTATTCCCGTCGTACTGTTTCATTTCGGATTCAATACATTCAGCGGCGGCTTTGTCGGTGTTGATGTGTTTTTCGTCATTTCCGGGTTCCTGATCACGACTATCCTGTTCCGCGAAATCAGCGCTCAGCGCTTCAGCTTCATCGATTTCTGGGCGCGCCGTGCCCGCCGCATCATTCCTGCCCTGACCGTGGTCATGCTGGTGACGCTGGCGCTGGGCTGGTTGTTGCTGACGGCCAAGGACTTCTCCGAGCTGGGCCGAACGGTGCGCTATCAGTCTCTGTTCATCTCCAACATTCTGTTCATGCGTGAGGACGGCTACTTCCAGCCCGCCTCTGATCTCAAACCGCTGCTGCATACCTGGTCGCTGGCGGTGGAAGAGCAGTACTACATCTTCTTTCCACTGCTGATGGCTGCGCTGATCCGTTATGTCCGGCATTGGCGCTGGATGTTGTTCGCGGTGCTGCTGGTGTCGTTTGGCTTGAACATCACCTACATCGAACAAAAGCCGGACTTCGCGTTCTTTTCACTGCCGACTCGCGCTTGGGAGTTGTTGTGCGGCGCGATGCTCGCGGTGATGCCAGCGCCCAAACATGCTGTGCGTCCCTGGCTGTATCAGACAGTGGGTCTCGCCGGTCTGGCAGCGGTTTTGGGCGCGGTGTTCACCTTTGACAAGGCCACGGTTTTCCCGGGCTGGGCGGCGTTGTTGCCGGTGCTGGGCACAACGGCGTTGATCTGGTCGGGCGCGCAAGGGGCTAGTTGGACCGCACGGTTGTTGAGCCTGCCAGCATTGGTTTGGGTCGGGTTGCTCTCTTATTCCCTGTATCTGTGGCACTGGCCGGTGTATGTCTACGCCAACGCTATTTCGATCGACGGCATTCAGCCATTGGAGGCGATTGCCTGGATAGCCTTGGCGCTGGGCCTTGCGTGGCTGAGTTTGCGCTATGTCGAGTTGCCTTTGCGGGAAAAACGCCTGCTTGTCTCTCGCAATGCGGTGCTGGCGGGAGGTCTTGCGGCCATCGTTGTGCTCGTGGCAACGGGATCGGCGATCCGTTCGGCCGATGGTGTTCCTCAGCGCCTGACCGGTAAGGCGCTGGAGTACGCGCAGTCCCGTGAGTGGCATGCAGGGCAGATGAAATGCATGTTGGTCACCCAGGACAAGTCGCTGGACAAGGCCTGTCTGGTGGGTGGCAAGGCGAATGTCCCGGCCACTCAGTTGTTCTGGGGTGACAGCCATGCCGCCGCCTTGCTGCCGGCCATCGAGAGCAATGCCCGTCGCGAGGGGCGTCCGGTATGGCTGTACAGCATGAGCGCCTGTCCGCCGATTCTCAGTGATGACCCGCGTCAGCGCTGCAAGGATTTCAACGAACAGACCATGGAGCGGGTGCGCAGCCTTGGCATCAAGGATGTGGTACTGGCTTCCAACTGGAGCCTTTATGTGTACGGCCGCGAAGACGGTGACAAGAAGGTGCTGCTCAATTCACACGACGATACTGCCCAGGCCGAGCAACGCATGGCCGCTGCGCTGAAGGCGCGCGTGGCTGCGCTGCGAGAGGCGGGGGCGCAAGTCTGGTTGTTCAAGGAAGTGCCGCTGCAGCGCAAAGGCAGCATCAATCGACTGACCAGCCTGGCGCGGATTGGGCGTTCGACCGAGGGGCTTGGTCGTCCGCTGGAGGAGCATCTGGCGCGCCAGCATTTCATCGGTGCCTTGTTCAACGCCATGAGTGCCGCCGACCCAGGGGTGCATGTGATCGATCCAACGCCGCTGATGTGCGCCAGCGGCATCTGCAGCATTGAGGTCAACGGCCACTCCCAGTACAAGGATGAGGATCACCTGTCTGATGTGGGCAGCGCCAGACTGAGTCCCCTGTTTGCGCCATTGCTGCTGGGTACGAGCCACAATTGAGTGATGCCAGACGCTGACGGGCTGCTGTTTGCCCGTCAGAGCAGGTAGGATGTACGCCTATTTTGAGGGTGCCATCGTCAATGAAATTCAAGGATCTTCGGGATTTCGTGCAGCAGCTTGAGCAGCGCGGAGAGTTGAAACGCATCCAGATTCCCGTCTCGCCGGTGCTGGAAATGACCGAGGTGTGCGACCGTACGCTACGGGCCAAGGGCCCGGCGCTGCTGTTCGAGAAACCCACCGGCTACGATATCCCGGTGCTCGGCAACCTGTTCGGCACCCCTGAGCGGGTGGCGATGGGCATGGGCGCCGAGTCGGTCAGCGAGCTGCGCGAAATCGGCAAGCTGCTGGCGTTCCTCAAGGAGCCGGAGCCACCGAAGGGCTTGAAAGACGCATGGTCGAAACTGCCGATCTTCCGCAAGATCATCTCGATGGCGCCGAAAGTCGTCAAAGACGCGGTGTGCCAGGAAGTGGTCATCGAAGGCGACGACGTCGACCTGGCCATGCTGCCCGTGCAAACCTGCTGGCCCGGCGATGTCGGCCCGCTGATCACCTGGGGCCTGACCGTCACCAAAGGCCCGAACAAGGACCGCCAGAACCTCGGCATCTACCGCCAACAAGTGATCGGCCGCAACAAGGTCATCATGCGTTGGCTCAGCCACCGTGGCGGCGCGCTGGATTACCGCGAATGGTGCGAGAAACACCCGGGCCAGCCGTTCCCGGTGTCCGTGGCCCTTGGCGCTGATCCGGCGACCATTCTCGGCGCCGTGACCCCCGTGCCGGACAGCCTCTCCGAATACGCTTTCGCCGGTCTGCTGCGTGGCAACCGCACTGAGTTGGTGAAGTGCCGCGGCAACGACCTGCAAGTGCCGGCCAGTGCCGAGATCATCCTTGAAGGCGTGATCCATCCCGGCGAGATGGCCGACGAAGGTCCGTACGGCGACCATACCGGCTACTACAACGAAGTCGACAGCTTCCCGGTGTTCACCGTTGAGCGCATCACCCACCGGATCAAGCCGATCTACCACAGCACCTACACCGGCCGTCCGCCGGATGAGCCGGCCATTCTCGGCGTGGCGCTGAATGAAGTGTTCGTGCCGATCCTGCAGAAGCAGTTCCCGGAGATCACCGACTTCTACCTGCCGCCCGAAGGCTGTTCGTACCGCATGGCCGTGGTGACGATGAAGAAGTCGTATCCGGGGCATGCCAAGCGCGTGATGCTCGGTGTCTGGTCGTTTTTGCGACAGTTCATGTACACCAAGTTCGTTATCGTCACCGACGACGATATCAACGCCCGGGACTGGAACGACGTGATCTGGGCCATCACCACGCGCATGGACCCCAAGCGCGACACGGTGATGATCGATAACACGCCGATCGACTACCTGGACTTCGCCTCGCCGGTCTCCGGCCTGGGTTCAAAAATGGGCCTGGATGCCACCCACAAGTGGCCGGGCGAAACCACTCGTGAGTGGGGCCGCGTGATCGTCAAGGACGACGCCGTCACTCAGCGGATCGATGCCATCTGGAATCAGTTAGGAATAGATTGATGCGTGTAACCCTGCAGCCCTCCGGAGCGGTGCTTGAGATACAGCCCGGTGAGCGGATTCTCGATGGAGCGCGGCGCCTGGGCTACGACTGCCCGCAAAGCTGCCGCAATGGTAATTGCCACGTGTGTGCGGCGCTGCTGGTGGAAGGCCGTGTCGAACAGGCCGGCAAGGTGCACGATCATGGCGAGTTCTACACTTGCATAGCCGAGCCGCTGGAAGACTGCGTCCTGTTGTGGGATGGCGTGCTCGCGCTGGGAGAGTTGCCGGTGCGCAGCCTGTCGTGTCAGGTCATCGAATGCCGGGACGTCGGTGGCGACACCTGGCGTGTGCGCCTGCGCGCGCCGGCCGGTAAACCGCCGCGCTATCACGCCGGACAATATTTGATGATCGAGCGCGAGAACGGCGAAAAATCGGCGTTCTCCATGGCCTCGGCACCGCACGGCGGACGTGATCTGGAAATCCACGTACTGGCGCGCGAAGCCAGTGCGTTGAGCCTGATCGAGCAACTGCAACGCAACGCGATGGTGCGCGTCGAGCTGCCAATGGGCGACACCCACCTCGCCGAACTGCCCGACGGGCCGCTGGTGTTGATCGCCGCCGGTACCGGCATGGGCCAGATTCACAGCTTGATCGAACATTGCCGCGCCAATGGCTTCAAGCATCCCGTGCATCTGTACTGGGGCGTGCGCCGTCCGGAAGATTTTTATGACATCGAACATTGGGACGAATGGCTGAAGCTGCCCAATCTGTTTCTGCACAAAGTCGTCAGCGACCAATGCGGCTGGGAAGGGCGCTGCGGGATGCTGCACGAGGCGGTCTGTGAAGACTTTCCGGATCTCAAGCCTCTGCACGTCTACGCCAGCGGCTCACCTGCCATGGTCTACGGCACGCTCGACGCTTTGGTCGAGGCGGGGATGGATGCCCATCAGATGCGCGCTGATGTGTTTGCCTACGCCCCACGTGCCTGAGTCGTTATAACTCGCTATATAGCTGATCGGTATTTATGCAATTACATAAATACCGGTAGGTTATATATCCACCAGGCAATTAATTAAGAACCGTGCCATGGCACTTAAATTGCCTTTAAACATATGTGCCTTATTGTTTCAGCGGTGCGTTCTATTAAGTAATTCATCACCCGCGGGGAGCTGAACGCTATTCGCCATGAGCGCCATTGAAAACGCTTTTCTGAACCTGGCTTACCCTCCGCGGCTCGATCTTGGGCCGCCGCTGACGCACGAACAACTTCTCGCCTCCATGCAATCGACCATGGCGCGCCACAAGGGTGGGCCGGTGTGGCTGTTCGCCTACGGATCGTTGATCTGGCGGCCGGAATGCACAGCGGTGGAGCGCGTGCGCGGGCGTGTGCATGGCTACCATCGTGGCTTGTACCTGTGGTCGCACGAACACCGGGGTACGCCGGAAATGCCCGGATTGGTCTTTGGTCTGGATCGTGGCGGCTCGTGCAGCGGCTTCGCCTATCGGCTGCCGGAAGACAATCTCGACGCGGCGCTGTATGCGCTGTGGAAACGCGAGATGCCGTTCCCGTCTTATCGGCCACACTGGCTCAACTGCCGGCTCGAAGATGGCAGCCAGGTTCAGGCGTTGGGATTTGTTCTGGAGCGACACCTGCCCAGCTATGCCGGCAACTTGCCGGATCATGTGCTGAGCCAGGTGTTTGAAAGCGCTTGCGGACGTTACGGCACGACTCGCGATTATGTCGAGCAGACCGCCCACGCCCTGCGCAGCCACGCCATGCCAGACCGGAATCTGGAGGCGCGGCTCAAGCGCTGTCGATTAAAAGCCGATCAGGCGATGGCTTCGCGGCTCTGACTGGCGACTTGCTTGTGCCAGAGCGTTGGGGCCAGGAAGGCCATCGCCAACAGGCAAGCGCCGACCAGCAGGACGAAACCGCCGTCCCAGCCGAAGTGGTCCACGGTGTAGCCCATCGCGGCACTGGCCGCGACCGACCCCCCCAGATAACCGAACAGACCGGTGAAGCCCGCAGCGGTACCGGCAGCTTTCTTCGGCGCCAGTTCCAGCGCCTGTAAGCCGATCAGCATCACCGGGCCGTAGATCAGGAAGCCGATCGAGAACAGGGCGATCATGTCGACGGTCGGGTTGCCGGCCGGGTTGAGCCAGTAAACCAGCGTCGCGACAGTCACCATCGCCATGAACACCATGCCGGTCAGGCCGCGGTTGCCACGGAAGATCTTGTCCGACATCCAGCCGCACAGCAGCGTGCCCGGAATACCGGCCCACTCGTAGAAAAAATAGGCCCACGAGGTTTTATCCACGGTGAAACCCTTGGCTTCCTTGAGGTAGGTCGGTGCCCAGTCGAGTACGCCGTAGCGCAGCAGGTAGACGAAGACGTTGGCCATGGCGATGTACCAGAGCATTTTGTTGCGCAGCACGTATTTGACGAAAATTTCCTTGGCGCTGAATTCGTCTTCGTGGCTGGAATCGTAGCCTTCCGGGTAATCGTTCTTGTACTTCTCGATCGGCGGCAGGCCGACCGATTGCGGGGTGTCGCGCATGGTAATGAAGGCAAACACCGCCACGCCCAGCGCTACCGCTGCCGGTACATAGAACGCTGCGTGCCAGTCGTTGAACAGGCCCATGCCGATCAGGAACAGCGGGCCGATCAGGCCACCGCCGACGTTGTGCGCCACGTTCCACACCGAGACCACGCCGCCGCGTTCCTTCTGCGACCACCAGTGCACCATGGTGCGTCCGCTCGGCGGCCAGCCCATGCCCTGGGCCCAGCCGTTGATGAACAGAAGAATGAACATCATGGTCACGCTGGACGTCGCCCAAGGCGCGAAACCGAAAACGAACATCACCCCCGCCGACACCAGCAAGCCGAACGGCAGGAAGAAGCGCGGGTTGGAACGGTCGGACACCAGGCCCATGAGGAACTTCGACAAGCCATACGCAATGGCAATCGCCGACATCGCCAGACCCAGATCGCCACGGCTGTAGCCTTCGTCGATCAGGTACGGCATGGCCAGGGAGAAGTTTTTGCGCAGCAGGTAATAACCCGCGTAGCCGATGAAAATACCGGCGAAAATCTGCCAGCGCAGGCGTCGGTAGGTGCTGTCTATTTTTTCTTCAGGCAATGGAGCCTGATGTGCGGCAGGACGAAAGAAAGCAAACATTCAAGAGCTCCAGATTTCTTGTTTTGACTGCGGATGCGAATGTTACAGTTTCGTTACCGAAAATAGCACCGGTTCGCATTGGCAAAACAGCGGAAAATGTTGGAAGTCGCATGTTCTTTTACGAACCTGTCGCTCAGCTGTAAAAACAGGGCGTTTTTGTCGCGTCCAATACGTTGTGTCTTAGACTCGCCGTCAGTAACCCCCACTGCTTCAGCAGAGTTGAATGATGGCCCTGAAAATTCGCAGGTTGGTGCCCCGATTGTTAGTCGCGATAGCGCTCACTGTTTCGGTGCTGGCGCTGAGTTTCGCGCAGTACCCGGTTGCGCCGGGATTGCGCAACGTCACCGTGCTGATCGTTCGCCACGCCGAAAAGCCTGATGTGGGCAGACAACTCAATGCTCGAGGCGAGCAACGCGCGGTTGCCTATGCCGACTATTTCACCCCGTTGAAACTGGCGGGCGAAATACTTACGCCCCAGCGCCTGATCGCGGCCGGCGATACCGCTGAGAGTGCCCGCTCGCGCTTGACCCTGACCCCGCTGGCCGAGCGCCTGCAGTTGCCCATCGAGCAGCCTTACGACAATGGCGACTTTGAGCAACTGGTCAAAACGCTGCGCAAGAGCAATCAGGCGCATACGCTGTTGATCGCCTGGCATCACGGTCACATCAATAAGCTGATCGCGGAGTTCGGCGGCGATGGCCCGGCACTCACTGGCCGGCCAAAGTGGCCGGATAACGTCTACGACTGGCTTATCGTGCTGAGCTTCGATGACAAGGGGCGTCTGATCCAGTCGCAAAGTCAGAAAATTCAGGAGCATCTGCTGCCGGGCGACCTCCAAGGCGCGTCCGGCGGCTGACGTCTGCGCAACAGCGTTTAGCGCACCTGCACCACCACCTTGCCCACCGCTTTTCGCTGGCCAAGATCATTGATCGCCTGCGCCGCATTGCTCAGCGGATACACCTGCGACACCAACGGTTTTAACTTGCCTTCGGCAAACCAGCCGAACAACTGCTGGAAGTTCGCTGCGTTGTCTTGCGGCTGGCGCTGGGCGAAGGAGCCCCAGAACACGCCGACCACCGCTGCGCCCTTGAGCAGGGCGAGGTTGACTGGCAGTTCGGGAATGCGGCCGCTGGCGAAGCCGACGACCAAGAGGCGGCCGTTCCAGGCGATGGCGCGCACGGCTTGATCAAAGAGATTGCCGCCGACCGGGTCATAGATCACGTCAGCGCCTTGGCCGTCGGTGAGGCGTTTGATTTCGTCCTTGAGGCTGGTTTCGCTGTAGTTGATCAGTTCATCGGCGCCGGCTGCCTTGGCCACCGCGAGTTTTTCCGCGCTGCTGGCGGCGGCGATGACGCGGGCGCCCATGGCTTTGCCGATTTCCACGGCAGCCAGACCGACACCGCCGGATGCACCGAGCACCAGCAGGGTTTCGCCCGGTTGCAGGTTGGCGCGTTGCTTGAGCGCGTGCATCGAGGTGCCGTAGGTCATGCTGAACGCGGCGGCAGTGTTGAAGTCCATCGACGGCGGAATCGGCAGCACGTTGTAGCCCGGCACCGCCACTTGCTCGGCGAAACTGCCCCAGCCGGTCAGGGCCATGACCCGGTCGCCCACCTTCAGATGGCTGACCTTTTCACCGACGGCGCTGACCACGCCGGCCGCTTCACTGCCCGGGGAGAACGGGAAGGGCGGCTTGAATTGATATTTGCCCTCAATGATCAGCGTGTCCGGGAAGTTGACCCCGGCGGCGTGCACGTCCAGCAGGATTTCGTTCTTCTTGGCGACAGGACTGGCGACGTCTTCCAGCACCAGCGACTCGGCAGGGCCGAAGGCTTTGCACAGCACGGCTTTCATCAGGGCTATTCCTTTGGGAGTGATGGCCGATAAGTGTAGGTGTGTCAGTCAACGGGTCAACGAGCATACCCGGCCCTGATAGTCAGCCATAAGCTTGTGCTTGCGCGGCGGGCCGTTATGCTAGGCCGCAAACCGGATAAGGAGCGAATTGTGAAAGCGTGGATCATGTTGTTGCTGGCCCTGTCTCTGCCTGTGGCAGCGCTGGCCGAAGAAGCCAAAGAAGGTGAGGCGCCGAAGGTCAACTACATCACCCTGAGCCCGCCGTTCGTGGGCAACTACGGGTTGGACGGCACGCCGAAACTGAAGGTCTACAAGGCCGATGTGGCGCTGCGCGTAACGGGCGAAGAGGCGACCAAGCTGGTCAAGGCCAACGAGCCGCTGATCCGCAATCAACTGGTGGCGCTGTTCGCCCAGCAAACCACCGAGGCGATGGGCAGCATCGATGGCAAGGAAAAACTGCGTCAGGAAGCGCTGAAGCAGACTCAGCAAGTGATGAATGACGAGACCGGTAAACCGGTGGTTGAGGATCTGTTGTTCAACAACCTGATCATTCAGTAAACCATCGCCTCGCCGCTGTTCAAGACGCCAGGCTCTTGCGGAATCGCAGCAGGGCAATGACGAAGAACAGCAGGCCGATGGCCGTCAGCGCCAGTAAGTCCGGCGAGACCACGCTCAGCCCGGCGTCGCGAAACAGTATCGCGGCGCTGAGGCTGACAAAATGCGTGGAGGGCGACCCCTGCATGACCCACTGCAACCACTGCGGCATGCTGTCCAGCGGCGTGCTGCCGCCCGACAGCAGCAACATCGGGATAATCACCGGAATGGCCAACAGGCCGAACTGTGGCGTCGAGCGCGCCAGCGTTGCCAGGAAGATGCCCAGCGCGGTACTGGCAAACAGATAAACCGCAGTCACCAGCAAAAACAGGCTCATCGAGCCCGACAAAGGCACGCCCAGTGCCCCTTTGACGACCACCTCCAGCGACAGCCAGGTGCACAGCACCACCACCAGCAGGTTGCTCCATATTTTCGCCAGCATGATTTCCATCGCCGTCAGCGGCAGCACCAGCAAGTGGTCGAGGGTGCCGTGTTCGCGTTCGCGCAGCAGTGCCGTGCCGGTCAGGATGATGGCCAGAATGGTGATGTTGTTGACGATCTGGATCACCGCCAGAAACCAGCCACCCTCAAGATTGGTGTTGAACAGGGCGCGACTGACCAGTTTCACCGGGGCTTTGGCCGCGGCCTCGCTCTGCCCGCCATAGGCCTGCAGTTCACGCTGGAATATCCGGCTGATGTAGCCGGCGCCCATGAACGCCTGGCTCATGGCCGTGGCGTCGACATTGACTTGAATGGCCGGTTGGCGTCCGGCGAGCAGATCGGTCTGAAAGCGCGCCGGGATGTTGATGACGAACGTGTACTGGCCGCTGTCCATGACCGGGTCCAGTTGCGCATAGGGCAGCAGCTCCGGTGTCTGGAACTCCGGCGGTTGCAACGCCTGAGCCAGTTGGCGCGAAAGGGCGCTGTGGTCTTCGTCGACGATGGCCACGCTGGCGTTGTGTACGCCGATCACCGAGCCGGCGGCGGGCATGTAGATCGCCACGGTGAAGGCGTAGAACAGGAACAGCAGCAACACGCTGTCGTGGCGCAGACTGGTCAGCTCTTTGAGCCCCAGGCGCAGGATGTGCGCAAACTTGTGCATCAAACCTCCTGCTTCTTCAGCATGACCAGGCTCAGCCCGGTGAACCCGACAAAGAATCCGAACAAGGCCAGGCATTGCGGCCAGAGCTGGCGCAGATTCAGCGCTTTGGTAAACGTGCCCACCGCGATGTCGAGGAAATGGCCGGCCGGAAACAGCATGCCCATGACCGCCGCCGCCCCTTCGAGCGAAGAGCGCGGCACGATCAGCCCGGAAAACTGGATGGTCGGCAGGCTGGTGATGATCATGGTGCCGAGGATCGCGGCGATTTGCGTGCGAGTGAAGGCCGAGATCAGCAGGCCCATGCTGGTGGTCGCCAACACGTACAGCAAACCACCGAACGCCAGGGTCAGCAGGCTGCCCTTGAACGGCACGCCGAACAGCCAGCGGTTCATCGCCACCAGCACGGCGAGGTTGACCAGACTGATCAGCAGATACGGTGCCTGTTTGCCCAACAGAAATTCCAGACGGGTCAGGGGCGTGGCGTAGAAGTTGGTGATCGACCCCAGCTCTTTCTCACGCACGATACCCAGCGCGGTCAGCATGGCCGGAATGAACGCCAGGATCAGCGCCATGACCCCGGGGCCGATGGCATTGACGCTGACCACATCCTGGTTATAGCGAAAGCGGGTTTGCAGGCTGGCGGCCGGCGGGCGGCTTAACGCCGGACTGCTCTGTTCGGCCAGTTGTTGAAGATTGGCCAGATGCACGGCTTCGACGTAGTTGCGGCTGGTTTCGGCGCGAAACGGCATGCCGCCATCCAGCCACGCTGCCACTTCGGGCTGGCGCCCGGCGTAGAGGTCACGGCCGAAGCCGGGCGGGATCTCAAGCGCCAGTTTGATTTCCGAGCGTTGCAATCGTCGATGCAGCGCTTGGGCGTCGTGAATGGTTGGCTGTTCCTCGAAGTAGCGCGAGCCGCGAAAGGCTTCCAGATAAGCCCGGCTCTGCGGCGTTTGATCCTGGTCATAAACGGCGAACGCGAGGTTTTCGACGTCCAGGGAGATCCCGTAGCCGAAAATCACCATCATGAAAATCGCCCCCGCCAGCGCAAACACCATGCGTACCTTGTCGCGCAGCAATTCCTTGCCTTCGCGACGGGCCACCGCCAACAAGCGACCGAGGCTCAAACCTTGCTGCTTGACCGGCTCAGTCGCGGCCGCTGGCGCCATTGGCGGTTCGGCTGCGGGGTGCGATTCGGCCTTGCCCTGGGCCTGTTCCAGGCAGGTCACGAAGGCCGCTTCCAGCGTGTCGCCGGCGAACTGACGTTGCAGCGCGGCCGGCGTGTCGCAAGCCAATACTTTGCCCGCGTGCATCAGTGAGATGCGGTCGCAGCGCTGGGCTTCGTTCATGAAGTGGGTCGACAGGAAAATCGTCACGCCTTGATCGCGGGACAACTCGATCAGCAACCGCCAGAAGTCGTCGCGTGCCGCGGGGTCGACGCCTGAGGTCGGCTCATCGAGGATCAGCACTTCCGGGCGATGCAACACCGCCACCGCCAGCGAAAGGCGTTGCCGCAGCCCCAGAGGCAACGCGCCGGACGGCTGGTCAGCGACGTCGAGCAGATTGAAGCGCTGGATCAGCCCGTCAATGCGCTGCGCACTCTCGGTTTTGGGCAAGTCGAACAACCGGGCGTGCAGGTCGAGGTTCTGCCGCACACTGAGTTCGCCGTACAGCGAAAAGCTCTGGGACATGAACCCGACCCGCTTGCGCGTGCCCAGATCCTTGGCGTTCACCGGGTTGCCCAGCAACGTCGCGCTGCCTTCGCTGGCCGGCATCAGCCCGGTCAGGACTTTCATGGTGGTGGTCTTGCCGCAGCCGTTGGAGCCGAGAAAGCCGAAAATCTCGCCGCGACCGATGGCGAAGCTGACGTGATCCACTGCCGTGAAGTCGCCGAAACGCAGGGTCAGGTCATGGGCTTCGATGGCGATGTCGGTGTTGCCCTCGGCGCGGGGCGCAATCACCAGCGGCTGAGCATCGTGATCGCTGTCACCCTGAAAATGCGTAAAGGCGTCATCGAGTTTGCCACTCGGGGTCACGGCTGCCAGTTCATGGCTCAGCCCGGTGGCGATCAACTTGCCGCCATCGAGCATCAGGCACTGTTCGAACTGTTCGGCTTCTTCCATGTAGGCCGTGGCCACCAGCAGGGTCAATTGCGGGCGCTGGCGTCGCACATCGTCGATCAGCTCCCAAAAGCGCCGGCGCGAGAGTGGATCGACGCCGGTGGTCGGTTCATCGAGGATCAGCAGATCCGGTTCATGAATCAGCGCGCAGCACAGCCCCAGCTTCTGCTTCATGCCGCCGGACAACTTGCCGGCCGGGCGATCGGCGAACTTCAGCAGATCCGTGGCGAGCAGCAGGTTGTGCATGCGTTGCTCGCTTTCGGCATTCGACAGGCCAAAGAGTGTGGCAAAGAACTGAATGTTCTCGGTGATCGACAGTTCGGGATACAAGTTGCCGCCCAGCCCCTGAGGCATGAAGGCGATGCGGGCATAGAGCGTGTTGCGATGGTGGCGATCCTGAATCGGGCCGCCCAGGACGTCCAGTTGGCCTTGTTGCAGGGCTTTCACGCCGGCGATCAGTCCCAGCAGACTGGATTTGCCCGCGCCATCAGGGCCGATCAGCCCGCAACGGGTGCCGACCGGCAGGCTGAAGGCAATGTCGCTCAACGCCTGCTGTTTACCGTAGCGGTGGACGATACCGGTCGCCTGAACCGCGCAGTTGCTCATTGCAAATTGGCCGGCCAGGCAATTGGCGCGGTGCGCACATAGCCGGCACCGGGCATGCCGGGTTTGGCCTGCGGCACGGCGCTGGGTTGCACCAGTTGCAGCTTGACGCGGAACACCAGTTTTTGCCGCTCGTCGCGGGTCTCGACCTCTTTTGGGGTGAACTGCGATTTGGCGGCAACGAAGCTGATTGTCGCGGGCAACGGCTTGTCTGGCAGGGCATCGAGCAGGACTCGCGCTTCATCGCCCACCGCCAGGCGCCCAGCCACGGAGGCTGACAGGTAAAGATTCATGTATTGGTCGTTAGGGTCGATCAACAACAACACCCGACCGCCAGCCCCCAGCACCTCGCCGGGCTCGGCCATGCGCAACTGGATCACTCCGTCGATGGGCGCGCGCAAGCTGCTGTCATCGATCTCACTGGTCAGTTGCGCCACTTGCGCCTGCGCCGCCCCGATCGCCGCCCCCACCGCAGACACTTGGGCCCGGGCTGCGTTGACGGCGGCGTTTCCGGTGCCGATGCGTGATTGCAACTGATCGATGACCTGGGCGCTGACGTAACCGTGCTTGAACAGCGATTGGGATCGGCCAATCTCTTGCTGGGCCAGCAGCAACTCACTCTGGCGCAATTGCACATTGGCCTGCGCGGCGTTGAGGTTTTCCCGGGCGCGCAAGACTTCGGCTTCGGCCTGGTTGCGCTCGGCCTCGAGGGTGCGGGTGTCCATGCGGGCGAGCAGTTGCCCTTTGCTGACCTTGTCGCCTTCATCGACCAGCACCTCGGCCAGGCGGCCGGGCGTCTTGCTGGCGATCTGCACCTCGGTGGCTTCCAGTCGTCCATTGCCCAGCGAAAGGCCTTCGGGCATGCGGTTGCTTACCGAAAGCCAGTAACCGAAGCCACCCGCTCCCGCCAGCAGAACCAGGAGAGCCCCGGCGTATATGAGTGAAGATCGGCTGTGCGTTGGCATGAGGGCATCCTGCGGCTATTGCGTCCAGTCTGACGGTTCAAGCGACGGCGTCGCTTGATGTCAATCAAATGAGCGCCAAGCCTAGCCCTTTTTGCAGGTAAAAAACGGTGACCGAAGAGTTATCAGCGTAATCCGAGTACCGCTGCCCATTGCTGGGCTGTGACGGGCATGACTGAAAGGCGACTGCCTTTTTGCACGAGTGGCATTTCGGCCAGCGCGGTCTGCTGCTTGAGGTAGTCCAGCTTCAAGACCCGGGCAAATGTTTCGACATGGGCGACATCAATCGCGCTCCAGGCGTTTTTCTCTGGTGTGGCCTTCGCGTCGAAGTAATGACTCTGCGGCTCCAGAGCCGTCGGATCGGGGTAGGCCGCTTGAATGATTTTGCCAATCCCGGCAATGCCCGGCTCAGGGCAACTGGAATGGTAGAAAAAGAACTCATCGCCCACCGCCATCGCCCGCAGGAAGTTGCGCGCCTGATAGTTGCGCACCCCGTCCCAGCGCGCTTTGCCGAGTGTCTCCAGGCCTTTGATTGAGAGTTCGTCGGGCTCGGATTTCATCAGCCAATAGGCCATGTGTTTTTCTCCTGGCGGAATGGGTGGGCAAGTTGTCGGGCAATTTTATGACAAACCGACGGTCGGTTGACGTCAGCGTTTGCGCACAGGTTCACGTTGCCGCAAAATGCCGGCCTTTAAAGCTTGACGCTGCTGCACGGCCTACGAACGGAAACCGCTGCTGTCATCGTGATGAGGTGCCTTGAGGGGGGCAATCGATGAAACGCAAACCGGATTTGCTATGGACTTTGGTTATTTTGTTTGGCTTGGGCGTCGTGACCACCGGTTACGCGCAGAGCCTGTGGACCAACAAGACCGACGCACCAATCGAAGTCGCGCAACAGGTTCAACAGTCGACCGCGTTCAAACGCTGAACTGTCTTTTCGACGCCGCTGATCTGCGCGGCGTCTATCGCGCGAAATACCACGCCTTATCGGTGACCGTGCCTTGCAACGGTACATCCCAGCTCGCCTGCGCCAATCGTTCGACTTTCTGACATTCATGGGCAAGCCCCAGCAGCGTCGGCTTGCGCCAGTTCTTGCGCCGCGCCAGATACGCGAGGCTGCGATCATAGAAGCCGCCGCCCATTCCCAGTCGACCACCGACGTCGTCGAATCCCACCAGCGGCAATAACACCAGATCCAGTGTCCAGATCTTGCGCTGGCGAGCCAGATTGGCGCGCGGCTCGAGAATGCGGAAGCGATTGGGTTTGAGTTTTTCGCCGGGACGGATGCGCTGGAAAACCATTTTGGTGCGTGGCCAGGCGCTGAGCACCGGCAGGTAGGTAGCCTTGCCCCGGCGCTGCGCTTCACGTAGCAGCATGCGTGGGTCGATTTCACCGTCGGTGGGCAGGTACAGGGAAATGTGTTTTGCCCGGCGAAAATGCGGGTCTTGCGCCAGTTGCCGGAACAGCCCCTTGGCGGCCTGGCGTTGTTCGCCCGGTGTCAGTGAACGGCGTGCCTTGCGCAGCAGGCGGCGGAGTTGCGGGCGGGGCAGTAGCGCGGGTTCGGTCATGGTTCGGCTTCGGCAGGTTGGACGAAAACGTACGCATAAAAAATCCGATGTCGGCATTCACCGACATCGGATTCGAATCAGGCTCCCCGGATGAACCGCTGTCAACTTAGCCCTTGAACCCGAAAGTTCAAGGTGGAAGATGCAGTAGACTTTAAGGCTTTCCGTCTGGCGGACATGCACACCAGCCCAACGTGCAACTTCCAGGGTAGTGCGAATCGGCTCAGGGACATCGTCAACTGGCAAGCACCCCAGGGAGTGCGGCGAGTATACCTCAAGCGGCCTGGCGAATCAGCCTTTGCTGACGTCCGGATCTTCGGCCAGCACCAGATCGACACGATCGAGCAAGTCGCGTACCTGTTCACGGGTCGAGCCGCTGGCCTGAATATCCGGGCGCTCTTCTTTGTGCAAGAGATCGTGGGTGATGTTCAGCGCAGCCATCACGGCAATGCGGTCGGCACCGATGACTTTGCCGCTGCTGCGGATCTCGCGCATTTTGCCGTCCAGGTAGCGTGCGGCACTGACCAGATTGCTGCGTTCTTCCTGCGGGCAGATGATCGAATACTCTTTGTCGAGGATCTGCACGGTAACGCTATTGCTTGAACTCATGAGTCTTGCTCCAGGGCCTTGAGGCGCGAAATCATCGATTCGACCTTACGCCGGGCGATTTCGTTTTTTTCAATGAGGTGAGCGCGTTCCTCGCGCCAGGTCTTTTCCTGAGCAAGTAAGAGTGTATTTTGACTCTTTAGTTGCTCGACTCGGGTAATCAGTCTTTCGAGTCTGGCCATCAGCGCTTGCAGGTCGGTGTCTTCCATTGGGGTTCACTGAGTTCGTGTCTGACGGGAGGTGACAGCCGGACAGCCTTTAATAGTCTTGGCGAGTCTGTCGATGTAGGATACAAGGCCTTCATTCTAGACATAGCGCCGTCTGGCGCCTAGCTGCCCATGACCATTGCCAATTCCCCGTACCAAGCTTTTGCCACCCTGCTGACTGCCAGCGGCCACAACGTCTCGCCTGCCGAACTGCATGGCCTGCTGCTCGGACGCAGTTGCGCCGGTGCCGGCTTCAATGCCGAAGAGTGGCTGATCGATGCCGCCGAACTGCTGGAAAGCGAGCCCCAGGACAACGTCCGCAACGCCCTGATCGGCCTGCAAGAGATGGTCAAGGGTGAGTTGACCGGCGACGACGTGACGGTCGTTCTGCTGCTGCCAACCGACGATGCCCCACTCGCTGACCG
Source organism: Pseudomonas sp. RA_105y_Pfl2_P56 (assembly GCF_963970845.1). Classification (NCBI taxonomy): domain Bacteria; kingdom Pseudomonadati; phylum Pseudomonadota; class Gammaproteobacteria; order Pseudomonadales; family Pseudomonadaceae; genus Pseudomonas; species Pseudomonas sp. RA_105y_Pfl2_P56. The sequence goes on along the minus strand of NZ_CAXAPL010000015.1, from coordinate 50,783 downwards.
CGCTGCTGCACTGGGCCAATGGTGCCAGGGTTTCCTCAGCGGTTTCGGCCTCAACTGCCGCGACAGCAGCATGCTCAGCACTGAAGCCACCGAAGTGCTGCAGGATCTGGCAGCGATTTCCCAGGTGCAAGATGCCCTGGAAGAATCCGAAGACGGCGAGACCGACTACATGGAAGTCATGGAGTATCTGCGCGTCGCGCCGCTGCTGCTGTTCTCGGAAACCAAGAAAGCCGATGTGCCGCCAGCCGCCAAGCCGTCGCTGCATTAATCGCGATCCAGGGAAAACCATCTGCCCATGACCCATATCCCGAAAGCTGAATACAGCCGTCGCCGCAAGGCCCTGATGGCGCAGATGGAACCCAACAGCATCGCGATCCTGCCCGCCGCCGCAGTTGCCATCCGCAACCGCGACGTCGAGCACGTCTACCGTCAGGACAGCGATTTCCAATACCTCAGCGGGTTTCCCGAACCTCAGGCCGTGATCGTCCTGATGCCCGGCCGCGAGCATGGCGAATACCTGCTGTTCTGCCGTGAGCGCAACGCCGAACGCGAATTGTGGGACGGCTTGCGCGCCGGTCAGGAAGGCGCGATCCGCGACTTCGGTGCCGACGACGCTTTCCCGATCACCGACATCGACGACATCCTGCCGGGCCTGATCGAAGGCCGCGACCGGGTGTATTCGGCGATGGGCAGCAACCCTGAATTCGATCGGCACCTGATGGACTGGATCAACGTGATCCGCTCCAAGGCGCACCTCGGCGCCCAGCCGCCGAACGAATTCGTTGCTTTGGATCATCTGCTGCACGACATGCGCCTGTATAAATCGGCGGCAGAAGTGAAGGTGATGCGCGAAGCGGCACGAATCTCGGCCCAGGCGCACATTCGCGCGATGCAGGCCAGCCGCGCCGGGCTCTACGAGTACAGCCTCGAAGCCGAACTGGATTACGAATTTCGCAAGGGCGGGGCGAAGATGCCGGCCTACGGTTCGATCGTCGCCGCCGGACGCAACAGCTGCATCCTGCATTACCAGCAGAATGACGCGTTGCTCAAGGATGGCGATCTGGTGCTGATCGACGCCGGTTGCGAGATCGACTGCTATGCCAGCGACATCACCCGCACCTGGCCGGTCAACGGCAAGTTTTCGCCCGAGCAGAAAGCGATTTACGAACTGGTGCTGGCCTCCCAGGAAGCCGCCTTCGCCGAAATCGCCCCGAACAAGCACTGGAATCAGGCACACGAAGCCACGGTTCGGGTGATCACTACAGGTCTGGTGAAACTGGGCTTGCTGCAGGGCGAGGTTGACGAGTTGATCGCCAGCCAAGCCTATAAAGCCTTTTACATGCACCGCGCCGGCCACTGGCTGGGCATGGATGTGCACGACGTTGGCGAGTACAAGGTCGGCGGTGAATGGCGCGTGCTGGAAGTCGGCATGGCGCTGACCGTGGAGCCGGGCATCTACATCGCCCCGGACAATCAGAACGTAGCGAAGAAATGGCGTGGCATTGGCGTACGCATCGAGGACGACGTGGTAGTGAGCAAGAGTGGCTGTGAAATCCTGACCCGCGGCGTACCGAAAACCGTCGCCGACATCGAAGCGCTGATGGCGCAAGCACGGACACACGCAGCATGAGTCGAGTCAATCTGGCAATCATCGGTGGCGGCCTGGTCGGTGCCAGTCTGGCATTGGCCCTGCAGGCCGGAGCCAAGGCCCGCGGCTGGAAAATTGTCCTGATCGAGCCGTTCGCCCCCGGCGACAGTTGGCAGCCAAGCTATGACGCGCGCTCGTCGGCGCTGTCCTTCGGCTCAAGACAGATTTATCAACGGCTGGGCGTTTGGCAGGAAATCTCCCGCCGCGCCGAGCCGATCAAACAGATTCATGTGTCTGACCGTGGGCGTTTCTCCACCGCGCGTTTGTCGGCGATGGAAGAGGGCGTGCCAGCGCTCGGGTACGTGGTGGAAAACGCCTGGCTCGGCCAGTGCCTGTGGCAGCACATAGATAAAGAAGTGATCAGTTGGCGCTGCTCGGCTGAAGTCACGCGGATGGAGCCGCTGCCCGACGGCTATCGCCTGACCCTCAACGATGAAACCACCCTTGAATGCGACCTCGCGGTGTTGGCCGATGGCGGTCGCTCGGGCCTGCGCGAGCAATTGGGTATCAACGTGCGCAAGCGTCCGTACAACCAGAGCGCGCTGATCGCCAACATCACTCCGAGCGAAGCGCACAACGGCATGGCCTTCGAGCGCTTCACCGACGAAGGCCCTATGGCACTGCTGCCGCTGCCGGAAAACCGCTGCGCACTGGTCTGGACTCGTCTGGGCATGGATGCGCAACGGCTGGCCGACCTGAGCGAGCGCGACTTCCTCAGTGAGTTGCAGGGCGTGTTCGGCTATCGCCTCGGCACCTTGAAGCAGGTCGGTGCACGACATTTGTATCCGCTGTCGCTGGTGGAGGCCGAAGAGCAGGTGCGCTCGCATCTGGCCGTGCTTGGCAACGCTGCGCACAGCCTGCATCCCATTGCCGGGCAAGGCTTCAACCTGTCATTGCGTGATGCCGATGCCCTGGCTTGCGCCTTGCTCGGCAGTGACAAACCGCTGGGCGACTTCGCCACGTTACAGGCGTACCGCGAGCGCCAGCGTCTGGATCAAGACCTGACGGTGGGTTTCTCCGATCAGGTCACGCGTTTGTTCGGCAGTTCCCAGCCTTTGGTGTCGTTAGGCCGCAACATCGGTTTGCTCGGCCTTGATCTGCTGCCCCCGGCCAAGCGCTGGTTTGCCCGTCAGGCCATGGGTTTGGGAACGCGTCCGGATGCTTGAGCGGCTGGCCGGCACTTTCACTTTCAGGATCGCGCCGCCAACTGGCGTGGTCGGTAAAACCCTTTACGTGCGGCTCAAGCCGCAAGCGAGACAGGCTTAAAGCATGGAAATGCGCGCAGATCTGCTGATTGTCGGAGCCGGAATGGTCGGCAGCGCTTTGGCGCTGGCGTTGCAGGACAGCGGGCTGGAAGTCCTGCTGCTCGACGGCAGCCCGCTGAGCGTCAAACCCTTCGATGCCGACGCGGCATTTGAACCGCGGGTGAGTGCGCTATCGGCCGCCAGCCAGCGAATTCTCGAACGCCTTGGCGTGTGGGACGGCATCGCCAAACGACGCAGCAGCCCTTACACCGACATGCATGTCTGGGACGGCAGCGGCACCGGGCAGATCCATTTTTCGGCGAGCAGCGTGCATGCCGATGTGCTTGGCCATATCGTCGAAAACCGCGTAGTGCAGGATGCCTTGCTCGACCGCTTGCATGACTGCGACCTGGGCATGTTGGCCAACGCCCGACTGGAGCAGATGCGCCGCTCGGGTGACGATTGGTTGCTGACCCTGGCCGATGGCCGTCAATTGCGCGCGCCGTTGGTGATCGCGGCCGATGGTGCCAACTCGGCGGTGCGCCGCCTGACAGGCGTGGCCACTCGCGAGTGGGATTACCTGCATCACGCCATCGTCACCAGCGTGCGCAGCAGCCAACCGCATCAGATGACCGCATGGCAGCGCTTTACCGATCACGGGCCGCTGGCGTTTCTGCCGCTGGAGCGTGACGGGCAGCAGGATTGGTGCTCGATCGTGTGGTCGACCACGCCAAGTGAGGCCGAGCGTCTGATGGCGTTGGATCAGACAGATTTCTGCCGCGAGCTGGAACGCGCCTTTGAAGGTCGACTTGGCGACGTGATCAGTGCTGATCCACGCTTGTGCGTGCCGCTGCGTCAGCGTCACGCCAAGCGTTATGTGGCCGAAGGCCTGGCGCTGATCGGCGATGCCGCACACACCATTCACCCGTTGGCCGGGCAAGGCGTGAACCTGGGCTTTCTTGATGCGGCGGTGCTGGCTGAAGTCCTGTTGCAAGCGGCGGAGCGCGGCGAGCGTCTGGCCGATGTGAAAGTGCTGAGCCGTTACGAGCGTCGGCGCATGCCACACAATCTGGCGCTGATGGCGGCGATGGAAGGCTTTGAACGGTTGTTCCAGGCCGATCCGTTGCCGGTGCGCTGGTTGCGCAATGCCGGGTTGAAGCTGGTTGAACAGATGCCGGAGGCCAAGGCGCTGTTTGTACGTGAGGCCCTCGGCCTGACCGGTGATCTTCCGGCCCTCGCCAAGCCCTGAGATTTTCATTGAGGCTACTGCCCCCTTCGCGAGCTTGCTCGCGAAGGGGGCAGAACCGACAGCACAAGTTACAGGCTGCGCAACATCTGGTAACTCCTTGGGAAAGTGTTCGATTGAGAACCTAAATGTGAGTCCTTATCATTTGGCCCACCTTTTCCGACCGAGAGATCACTCCCATGTTGGCACCCAAGCGTCTTCTGACCGCACTGGCCTTGACCCTGATCGGCACCGCCACCGCCCAGGCCGCCGACGAGGTAGTGGTTTACTCCTCGCGTATCGATGAACTGATCAAACCGGTATTCGATGCCTACACCGCCAAGACCGGGGTGAAGATCAAGTTCATCACCGACAAGGAAGCGCCGCTGATGCAGCGCATCAAGGCCGAAGGCGAAAACGCCACCGCCGACCTGTTGCTGACCGTCGATGCCGGCAACCTCTGGCAGGCCGAGCAAATGGGCATTCTCCAGCCGTTCACTTCCAAAGCCATCGATGCCAACATTCCCGCCCAATACCGCTCGTCCACCCATGCCTGGACCGGCCTGAGCCTGCGTGCGCGGACCATCGCCTATTCCACCAAACGGGTGAAACCGGGCGAACTGACCACCTACGAAGCGCTGGCCGACAAAAACTGGGAAGGCCGCCTGTGCCTGCGCACCGCGAAGAAGGTCTATAACCAGTCGCTGACCGCCACCATGATCGAAGTCCATGGCGCAGCGAAGACCGAAGAAATCCTCAAGGGCTGGGTCAACAACCTGTCCACCGACGTCTTCTCCGACGACGTCGCGGTGCTCGAAGCGATCAACGCCGGGCAATGCGATGCTGGCATCGTCAACACTTACTACTACGGCCGTCTGCACAAGCAGAAGCCGGATCTGGCGGTAAAACTGTTCTGGCCGAATCAGGCCGATCGCGGCGTACACGTCAACCTGTCGGGCATCGGTCTGACCCAGCATGCGCCGCACCCTGAGGCGGCCAAGGCGCTGGTCGAGTGGATGACCACCCCTGAGGCTCAGAAGATCTTTGCCGACGTGAACCAGGAGTTCCCGGCCAACCCGGCGGTGGCGCCGTCCGAAGAAGTGGCAGCCTGGGGCAAGTTCGTGGCTGACACCTTGCCGGTGGAAGTGGCAGGCAAGCGCCAGGCTGAAGCGATTCGGTTGATGGATCGTGCCGGCTGGAACTGAGTCTGCTGCTTGCTCACCGTTGATCGTTCCCACGCTCCGGGTGGAACGCAGCCCCCGACGCTGCGCGTCGATTTGCTGAAACCCTGACGCGGAACCTCATAAGATGTGTGCCCACGCAGAGCGTGGGCACAATCATTTAGCCCCTCAGAGAGCCAAAAGTGGCCCACCCCGTCCAACGCCGCTGGTATCCCATCGTCTTCGCCATTGCTGCGCTGGTGCTGTTGCCCCTGAGCGTGTTGCTGCTCTCATGGCAGAGCATCGACCAGCAGATCTGGTCGCACCTGTGGCAAACCCAGATGCCGCGCCTGCTGGGCAACACCCTGACGCTGGTGCTGGGCGTCGGTGTCGGGGTGACGCTGCTCGGCGTCAGCCTCGCCTGGCTCACCAGCCTGTGCGAATTCCCAGGGCGACGCTGGCTGGACTGGGCGCTGATGTTGCCGTTCGCCATCCCGGCCTACGTGCTGGCGTTTGTCTTTGTCGGCCTGCTTGATTTCGCCGGCCCCGTGCAAACCCTGCTGCGCGAGTGGTTCGGTTCGGGCCTGCGACTGCCGCGGGTGCGTTCCACCGGCGGGGTGATTGTGGTGCTGGTGCTGGTTTTCTATCCCTACGTTTACCTGTTGGCGCGCACTGCGTTCCTCGCGCAGGGCAAAGGGCTGATGGAAGCGGCGCGGGTGCTTGGCCAATCACCGTGGCAAGCGTTCTGGCGCGTGGCGTTGCCGATGGCGCGTCCGGCCATCGGTGCCGGCGTGGCACTGGCGCTGATGGAAACCCTCGCCGATTTTGGCGCGGTGTCGGTGTTCAACTTCGACACCTTCACCACCGCCATTTACAAAACCTGGTACGGCTTCTTCAGCCTGTCGAGCGCTGCGCAACTGGCCAGCCTGTTGTTGTTGGTGGTGATGCTGGTGCTGTATGGCGAGCGCCGCGCGCGAGGGGCCAACCGGGCGGGCAACGAGCGGCCGCGGGTCAAGGCGTTGTATCACTTGCGTGGGTTGAAGGCGTTCGCGGCAATGAGTTGGTGTGGACTGGTTTTCGCCTGCGCGTTCGTCATTCCGCTGTTGCAACTGATCGTCTGGTTCTGGCAGCGCGGACGCTTCGATCTGGATGAGCGCTACGTCGGACTGATCATTCACACCCTGTACCTGGGGGGGATGGCGGCGTTGATGACCGTCAGCGTTGCGTTGCTGCTGGCCTTCGCCCGGCGTCTGGCACCCACTCGGGCGATTCGTTCCGGGGTGAGTCTGGCCAACCTCGGTTACGCCTTGCCGGGGTCGGTGCTGGCGGTATCGATCATGTTGGCGTTCAGTTATCTGGACCGGGAAATGGTGATTCCGCTCTCCGGCTGGCTCGGTGGCGCAGGCAAACCGTTGTTGCTCGGCAGTCTGGCAGCGTTGCTGATGGCGTATCTGGTGCGGTTTATCGCTGTGGCCTATGGCCCGTTGGAAAACAGCCTGGCGCGTATACGGCCCTCTTTGCCCGAAGCGGCACGTAGCCTGGGTGTCAGTGGGCCACGACTGTTTTTCAAAGTGTATCTGCCGTTGTTGTTGCCCGGGACGCTGAGCGCGGCGTTGCTGGTGTTCGTCGATGTGCTCAAGGAAATGCCCGCTACCCTGCTGATGCGCCCGTTTGGCTGGGATACGCTGGCTGTGCGGATCTTCGAGATGACCAGTGAAGGGGAGTGGGCGAGGGCGTCATTACCGGCGTTGACCCTGGTTCTGGTCGGGTTGTTGCCGGTCATTGGCCTGATCAGACGTTCTGCACACAGAAACACTTAGTCGTCAGTCCTGAATCATGCGGCTACAATGCGCGGCATTCGGTGCGGATCGTCTGACAGACCCGTTCGCTGAACTCGGCTGAAAGCCTTCTATTTCAAGGCTTGAGCGCCGTGCAGCGGCTGTCCGCACCTTCGCCACGCCCGGAAGGAGAAACCCATGGGACAGCGTACGCCTCTGTATGACCTGCATCTCGCCCTCGGCGCGAAGATGGTCGATTTTGGCGGTTGGGACATGCCACTGCATTACGGCTCGCAGGTCGAGGAGCATCACGAAGTGCGCCGCGATTGCGGGGTGTTCGATGTGTCCCACATGACCGTTATCGACGTTGATGGTCCTCAGGCCAAGGCCTGGCTCCAGCATTTGCTGGCCAACGATGTCGAACGCCTGCACCGCCCCGGCCGTGCGTTGTACAGCACCATGCTCAACGAGCGTGGCGGCATCGTCGACGACATGATCGTCTATCGCCTCGACGACGGTTATCGCCTGGTGGTCAACGCCTCCACCCGCGATCAGGATCTGGCCTGGATGCAGGCGCAACTGGTCGGGTTCGACGTGCAATTGCACGAACGTTCAGAGCTGGCGATGCTCGCCATTCAAGGCCCGCAGGCCCGACACAAGATTGCCGAACTGGTGACCCAGTCCCGCGCCACGCTGATCCAGCACCTCAAACCTTTCGAAGCTTACGCTGACGGCGACTGGTTCATTGCCCGCACCGGTTACACCGGTGAGGACGGTCTGGAAATCGCCCTGCCAGCGGATCAGGCGCCAGCGTTTTTCAACGATCTGGTCGGCGCCGGCATTTCCCCGATCGGCCTGGGCGCCCGCGACACTTTGCGTGTTGAAGCCGGGATGAACCTCTACGGTCAGGACATTCACCAAGACGTTTCGCCACTGGCCTCGAACATGGCCTGGAGCATTGCCTGGGAACCGGCATCGCGTCAGTTCATTGGCCGCGCGGCGCTTGAGGCGGAAAAAGCCGCTGGCATTGCGCAAAAACTGGTCGGACTGGTGCTGGAAGAACGCGGTGTTTTGCGCGCTCATCAAGTGGTTCGTATCGCCGATGTTGGCGAAGGGGAGATCACCAGTGGTAGTTTCTCTCCTACGCTAAGCAAATCGATTGCCCTGGCGCGTGTTCCGATGGCCACCGCCGATCGCGCCGAAGTGGAAATCCGTGGCAAGTGGTATCCGGTTCGCGTGGTCAAACCGACCTTCGTGCGCCATGGCAAAACTTTGATCTAACCTTTTCCGGCGGGCACGACCGCTGACAATTTCCTGAGGACACCGAGCATGAGCAATATCCCCGCTGAACTGCGTTTTGCCGAAAGTCATGAGTGGGCGCGTCTGGAAGCTGACGGCACCGTTACCGTGGGCATCAGCGATCACGCGCAGGAAGCGCTGGGCGACGTGGTGTTCGTTGAGCTGACCGACGTGGGCAAAGTGTTTGCGGCTGAAGATCAGGCCGGTGTGGTCGAATCGGTGAAAGCGGCTTCCGACATCTACGCCCCGATCAGCGGTGAAGTGATTGCCGTCAACGAAGAGCTGAGCGGCTCGCCGGAACTGCTCAACTCCGATCCGTATGGCGCGTGGATCTTCAAGCTCAAGCCAAGCGACACCGCTGATCTGGAAAAACTGCTCGATGCAGCGGCCTACAAGGCTGTCATCGGCGAGTAAACCAAACGCAATACCCAAAGCCCCGATCCGTCGGGGCTTTTTGGTGGGCGATCGTCAGGCGCCGCCCAACACGGCTTTCACTGCCGCCACCGAGCGCTCGACATCTTCCATGGTCATGGTGGTGAACATCGGCAGCGACACAATCAGTCGCCCGACCCGCTCGGCCACAGGTAGCGTTCCTTCCTTGAAGCCGCGCTCGCGGTACAGGCTCAGCAAGTGGATCGGCGGGTAGTGATAGCCGATGCCAATGCCACGCGCCTGCATCTGCTCCATGAACGTGGCCCGCGCCGGCAAGCCATCCTGGCGCTCCGGCAATACCAACTGAAACAGGTGCCAGTTGCTGTTCTCGAAATCCGCGGGCGGTAATTGCGCGCCATAGGTGGTTTCGAAATCCTCGCCGAAGCATTTGAAATAGTGTCGGGCCAGTTCACGTCGATGGGCGGTCAACGCCTCGATATGGGCGAATTGACCAAGGCCGATGGCGGCGGCGATGTCGGTCATGTTGAATTTGCCACCGAGCACGTCGACGTCCAGACCGTCGAAACCATGGCGGGTCACGCCCTGCAAGCGGTACTTCTGCGCCAGCCGTGCTTCCTCGGGCGTGTTCAGCACCAGGCAACCGCCCTCGGAGCAGGTCACGTTCTTGTTCGCCTGAAAGCTGAACGACACGAAGTCGCCGGTTGCGCCAATGCGCTGGCCATTCCAGCTCGAACCCAGGGCCTGAGCCGCGTCTTCGACAATGCGCAGATTGTGTTTGGCGGCGATGGCGTACAGGCGATCCATGTCCACTGGCAAACCGGCCAGATACACCGCAATCACCGCTTTGGTACGCGGTGTAATGGCGGCTTCGAGTTGATCCAGGTCGATGTTGCGGGTTATCGGGTCGATGTCGGCAAACACAGGCGTGGCGCCGACTTCAAGGATTACATTGGCCGTGGCCACCCAGGAAATCGGTGTGGTGATCACCTCGTCGCCCGGGCCGATGCCGGCAATGCGCAAGGCGATTTCCATGGTACAGGTGCCGGAGTTGAACGTGCGCACCGGGCGCCCGCCAAAGTATTGCGAGAGCTGCGCTTCAAAGGCCTGAACTTTCGGCCCGCTGGTAATCCAGCCGGAGCGCAGCACGTCGCCTACAGCGGCAATCGTTGCTTCATCGATAACGGGTTTGGAAAACGGCAGGAATGGCAGTTGGCTCATGGGGCGTCGATCATCCGCTGGTTGGATGCCTGAGGCAGGCGCGCCACAGCATGGCCCGAAACCGCCGTCGGCGCCAAGCCGTGCGCGTCGATATCGACTGCTATGCTGGTTTGACCGTGTTGCATTGACGCCGAGCGCCAGCCAAGAGAGAGCCCGTCATGTCCCAATTGCCGTCCCTGAGCCAGTTACGTGATCCAGATGCCTTCCTGCGCCGTCACTTGGGCCCCGATGCCGCCGAGCAGCAGGCGATGCTCGACAGCCTGGGGCTCGGCAGTCGGATCGAACTGATCGAGCAAACCGTGCCGCCGAGTATCCGCCTCAATCGTGCGCTGGATTTGCCGCCAGCCCTCGATGAGCAAGCGGCGCTGGCCAAGTTGCACGGTTATGCCGAGCAAAATCAGGTCTGGACCAGCCTGATCGGCATGGGCTACCACGGCACCCTCACGCCGACCGTCATCCTGCGCAACGTGCTGGAAAATCCCGGCTGGTACACCGCGTACACGCCCTATCAACCGGAGATCGCCCAAGGCCGGCTCGAAGCGCTGCTGAATTTCCAGCAACTGACCATCGACCTCACCGGCCTCGAACTGGCCAATGCCTCGCTGCTCGACGAAGCCACGGCGGCAGCGGAAGCCATGGCGTTGGCCAAGCGCGTGGCGAAGTCCAAGAGCAATCTGTTTTTCGTCGACGAAAACTGTCATCCACAAACCCTTTCCGTTGTGCAGACCCGCGCCGAGGGCTTCGGTTTTGAAGTGATCGTCGACGCTGTGGATAACTTGAAGCAGCACCAGGTGTTCGGTGCGCTGCTGCAGTATCCCGACACGCACGGCGAGATCCGTGATCTGCGGCCGTTGATCGATCACCTGCATGCGCAACAGGCACTGGCCTGCGTCGCCACCGATTTGCTCAGTCTGTTGTTGCTGACGCCGCCGGGTGAACTGGGTGCGGATGTGGTGTTCGGCTCGTCCCAGCGCTTTGGTGTGCCCATGGGCTACGGCGGCCCGCACGCCGCGTTTTTTGCCAGTCGCGAGGCATACAAACGGGCCATTCCCGGGCGGATCATCGGGGTGTCGAAAGACGCCCGGGGCAACGTGGCGTTGCGCATGGCCCTGCAAACCCGCGAACAACATATCCGCCGCGAGAAGGCCAACTCGAATATCTGCACCGCGCAGGTTCTCCTGGCCAACATCGCCAGTTTCTATGCGGTCTATCACGGGCCGGAAGGTTTGAAACGGATCGCCCAGCGCGTGCATCGATTGACCTGCATTCTTGCTGCCGGTCTTGAGCGCCACGGCATCAGCCGGGTCAACGAGCATTTTTTCGACACGCTGACGCTGGAGGTGGGCGGTGCGCAAACCGCGATCATCGAAAGTGCTCAGGCTGCGCAGATCAACCTGAGAATTCTTGGCCGTGGCCGAGTCGGTCTGAGCCTCGATGAAACCTGTGACGAACGCACCGTCGCCAAACTTTTTGATGTGCTGCTGGGTGCCGATCATGGGCTGATCGTTGACGATCTTGACGCTGAAGTGCTGCTTTCCGGCATACCCGTTCCGCTCCAGCGCAACACGCCTTACCTGCGTCATCCGGTGTTCAACGCCCATCACAGCGAAACCGAGATGCTGCGTTACCTCAAGCAATTGGAGAACAAGGATCTGGCGCTCAACCAGTCGATGATCCCGCTGGGCTCCTGCACCATGAAGCTCAACGCCACCAGCGAGATGATCCCGATCACCTGGTCACAGTTCGCCCACCTGCATCCGTTTGCGCCGCGAGAACAGGCGGTCGGTTACACCTTGATGATCGAGGAGCTGGAGCGCTGGTTGTGCGCGATCACCGGGTTCGATGCAATCTGCATGCAGCCCAACTCCGGGGCTCAGGGCGAGTACGCCGGGCTGCTGGCGATCCGCAAGTATCACGAGAGTCGTCAACAGGGCGCGCGGGATATCTGCCTGATTCCGTCCTCGGCCCACGGCACTAACCCGGCCTCGGCGCAGATGGCCGGGATGCGCGTGGTGATCGTCGAGTGTGATGACGCGGGTAACGTTGATCTGGGGGACTTGAAGGCCAAAGCCGCCGAGGCGGGGAATAAGCTGTCGTGCCTGATGGCGACCTATCCGTCGACCCACGGCGTGTACGAGGAGGGCATCAGCGAGATTTGCGAGGTTATCCACCAGCACGGCGGTCAGGTGTACATGGATGGCGCCAACCTGAATGCGCAGGTTGGACTGACGCGGCCAGCAGACATCGGCGCCGATGTCTCGCACATGAACTTGCACAAGACTTTTTGCATTCCCCATGGCGGTGGCGGGCCGGGTATGGGGCCGATCGGCATTCGCGCGCACTTGGCGCCGTTCGTCGCCAATCATCCGGTGGTGCCGATTGACGGGCCAATGGCGCAGAACGGCGCCGTGAGCGCGGCGCCGTGGGGCAGTGCGAGCATTCTGCCCATCAGTTGGATGTACATCGCGATGATGGGGCCGCAACTGGCGGACGCCAGCGAGGTGGCGATTCTGGCGGCGAATTATCTGGCCCAGCATTTATCCGGTGCTTTTCCGGTGCTGTACACCGGACGCAACGGTCGGGTAGCCCATGAATGCATTCTCGATCTGCGGCCACTCAAAGCGCAGACCGGTATCAGCGAGGAAGACGTCGCCAAGCGTTTGATGGACTACGGCTTCCATGCGCCGACCATGTCGTTCCCGGTGCCGGGTACGTTGATGGTTGAACCGACCGAGAGTGAATCCAAGGCTGAACTGGACCGCTTCATCGGCGCGATGCTGAGCATCCGCGCCGAAATCAACGAAGTGCAAAATGGCAACTGGCCGGCCGAAGACAATCCGCTCAAGCATGCGCCGCACACGTTGGCGGATGTCACCGGGGTGTGGGAACGGCCCTATAGCATCGAGCAGGGCATCACCCCGGATGCCCATACCAAAGCGCACAAGTATTGGCCGGCGGTGAATCGGGTGGACAACGTTTACGGGGATCGCAACCTGTTTTGTGCCTGCGTACCGGTGGACGACTACCGCTGAACTGACGGTTGAACCGGATCCACTGTGGGCTGGCTCGCGAAAGCGCTGTGTCAGTCAGTAGAGATATTGGCTGGGTTGACGCCTTCGCGAGCCAGCCTGCTCCCACAGGGTTCTATGGTGAATGTGAAATAGCGAGCAAAAAAATGCCGCCCAATCGAGCGGCATTTTTGTGGGCGAAAGGCTTATTCGGAAGCCACGGCGTTCTTCGCCAGAATCGCATTCGCCAATTCCATGTCCGTCGCTTGCAGGCCCGGGTTGTCGGCGCGGACTTTCTGCATCGCTGCTTCCAGATACGGACCGCGAATGCCGCCGTCACTGGCAACGAAACTGCCGGCATCGTCCTGTGCCGCGACGATCAATTTGTGATCCTTGAAGGTCAGGTAAGTCGAACCGGTGGTAGCACCGGACGAAATGACGTTACGCCAAAAGCTGTCCGCCATGGCCGAACCAACGGGAAGGGACAGCAAGGCCAGCGTGGCGACAGCAAGTTTGAGACGCATGATGAGGTGACTCCTGGGGGTTAACTACGGCGTTGGATCGTCATTTTCCCGATCCGGTTCCGTACGCAATCATTCGGCACGCTCAACCAACAAAATCGCGCCTTGTTGCCCGGTCACGCGAACACGCTCGCCAACCGGTGTATCAGGCCCTCTGGCGATCCACACGCCATCAGCAACCTTGATCTTGCCGTGACCGTCGGCAATCGCTTCGCTGACCACGAACACGTTGCCGATCAATTCCTGCCCCCGCAGGTTCAGGAGTGGTTGATCACTGCGACGCACCGCGGTGCGTTGGCGTCGCCACCAATACAGCGCGGTCAGGATCGAAAACAGCGCAAACAGCACCAGCTGGATTTCCCACGGCAGCGTCGGCAAGACAAACGTTGTGACCCCGACAGCGGCAGCCGCCATGCCGATCCACAACAGATAGCCGCCAGCCCCGAACACTTCGAGGATCAGGAACACCGTGCCCAGCCCCAGCCAACTCCAGAAGGTGAACAGTTCGGTCGGCATGACTCAGACCTTCTTGCCGTCAAAAGTCGCTTTGACAATTTCGGTAATCCCACCCACCGCGCCGATCATCGAACTGGCTTCCAGTGGCATGAGGATGACTTTGCTGTTGTTGGCCGAGGCCAGTTTGCCCAGTGCGTCGATGTATTTTTGCGCGACGAAATAGTTGACCGCTTGTACGTTGCCGCCGGCGATGGCTTCGGACACCACTTTGGTCGCCTGGGCTTCGGCTTCGGCCTGGCGCTCGCGGGCTTCGGATTCAAGAAACGCGGCCTGACGGCTACCTTCGGCTTCCAGAATCTGTGCCTGCTTCTTGCCCTCTGCGGTGAGGATCGCCGAGGCTCGCAGGCCCTCGGCTTCGAGGATCTGCGCACGTTTGATACGTTCGGCTTTCATTTGTCCGGACATGGCAGCCATCAGGTCAGCGGGCGGGCTGATGTCCTTTATTTCGATCCGGGTGATTTTGATGCCCCAGGGGGCGGTGGCTTCGTCGACGGTGCGCAGCAGCCGTTCGTTGATGTTGTCACGCTGGCTGAGCATGGCGTCCAGCTCCATGGAACCGAGCACAGTGCGGATGTTGGTCTGCAGCAAATTGCGAATGGCGTGTTCGAGGTTGTTCACCTCGTAGGCGGCCTGGGCCGTGTTGACCACCTGGAAGAAACACACGGCGTCGATCTGCACCGTGGCGTTGTCGGAGGTGATGACTTCCTGAGGAGGGATGTCCAGCACGCTTTCCATCACGTTGATCTTGCGACCGATACGATCCATCACCGGAATGATGATGTTCAGGCCAGGTTTGAGGGTGTTGGTGTAGCGCCCGAAGCGCTCGACCGTCCACTCGAAACCCTGGGGCACGACTTTGAAACCCATGAACAGAATGGCGATTGCCAGGGCCACAAACAGTAAAAGCACACTTCCGGTCTGCATAACGATTCCTTGTTGGATGGATCAATGGGGTTGCGATGGCGCCAGTGTAACGGCGTGGCCCGGGCTTAAGAACAGCTTGATGGCAATCTGATTATTTGTGCTCGCTCTGCGGCGTCACCCGCAGCACCTCCTCAATCGTCGTCAGCCCTGCCGCCACTTTCTGTGCGCCGGACAGGCGCAAGCTGCGCATGCCTTCCTTGAACGCCTGGCGGCGGATCGCCGTGAGGTCGGTGTCCGGGGTGATGAAGGCTTTGAGGCTGTCGCTCAGTTGCATGATTTCGTAGACCCCCGCGCGGCCGCGATAACCGGTGTCGCGGCACTCCAGGCAACCGATGGCGCGATGGGCACTGCCCGGCAGCGGCGCCTGCCAGGGGCGGGTCAGGGTTTGCCAGTCCTCATCTTCGAGTGTCAGCGGCGCCTTGCAATGAGGGCACAAGGTGCGCACCAGTCGTTGCGCCATGACCCCGAGTACGGTGGCTTTGATCAGGTAATGCGGTACGCCCAGTTCGAGTAAACGGCTGATCGCACTCGGTGCGTCGTTGGTGTGCAAGGTCGACAGCACCAAGTGCCCGGTCAGCGCAGCCTGAATCGCCATTTCGGCGGTTTCGAGGTCGCGGATCTCGCCGATCATGATGATGTCCGGGTCTTGCCGCATCAGTGCGCGCACCCCGGCGGCAAAAGTCAGGTCGATGTTGTGTTGCACCTGCATCTGGTTGAATGCCGGCTCGACCATTTCGATGGGGTCTTCGATGGTGCAGAGGTTGACCTCCGGCGTCGCCAGTTTCTTCAGCGTGGTGTACAGCGTGGTGGTCTTGCCCGAACCGGTCGGCCCGGTGACCAGAATGATGCCGTTGGGCTGTCGGGTCATGTCCTGCCAGCGGCGCAGGTCGTCGGCGGAAAAACCCAACTGATCGAAGTTCTTGAGCAGCACTTGCGGGTCGAAGATGCGCATGACCATTTTTTCGCCAAACGCGGTGGGCAGCGTTGATAACCGCAACTCGACTTCACCGCCGTCCGGGGTCTTGGTCTTGACCCGGCCGTCCTGGGGTTTGCGCTTTTCGGCGACGTTCATCCGGCCGAGGCTTTTCAGGCGGCTGACAATCGCCATCGTCACCTGTGGCGGGAATTGATAGACGTTGTGCAGCACCCCATCAATGCGAAAACGCACCGTGCCTTGCTCGCGGCGCGGTTCGATGTGGATATCACTGGCGCGCTGTTGAAAGGCGTACTGGAACAGCCAGTCGACGATGTTGACGATGTGCGCGTCGTTGGCGTCCGGCTCCTGATCGCTGGCACCGAGGTTGAGCAGTTGCTCGAAGTTGCCCAGGTTACCGTTCTGCTGATCGCCGCTGCTCGCGCCGCTGACCGATTTGGCCAGGCGAAAGAACTCGACGCTGAAGCGCTGGATATCTACCGGGTTGGCGACCACCCGTCTGATCGGCAGCTTCAGTACGTGAGTCAGGTCGGCTTCCCAGCCGTTCACATAGGGCTGGGCGCTGGCCACGGTCACCGAGTCGCGGTCGACTCCAACCGCGAGGATCTTGTGCCGTTGGGCAAAGGCGTAGGACATCAGCGGGGTGATGGCGGCGACGTTGATCTTCAGCGGATCGATGCGCAGGTACGGCTGCCCGGCCTGCTGCGCCAGCCACAGGGTCAGGCTTTCAAGATCGAGGTGCTTGCCCGGACGGCTGAGGTCGTCCAGTTGTTGGCTGGCGATGAACTCCAGCGGGTGTATCTGACCGTGGGCGGCATGACGGCGGCGCGCAATCAGCGCCTGCTCCGCCGAGTCCTGGCTGATGAAGCCTTGGGCGACCAGTTCGCGCAGCACATCGTTGAGTTCCAGCCAGCGGTCCTGAATAGCGAGTTGAACGGACATGCGGGCTTCCTTTTAAGCGACGTTGCGCCAAAGGATAGTCGCGGCCCGGCAGACCGTTGGGCCACTACCCGACGAAGCCGTTGCCGGATTTGTCAGCCGGCAGCCTGCGCTGGCGCCTCCCACGCGCTGTCGGCGTTTTGCAGATTCACCGAGCAGACGCTGATCAGGTTACGAAGCTTTTGCGCGATGACCTGAGCGCGATGCCAGCTCAGGCCGCCCATGATCAGATCGATCGACAGCAGATCGTCCAGCCGCTGCACGTTGACCTGCTCGGGCGTGAGCAATTGCAGTGCGAACAGGTTCAGCACTCGCACCAGCAAATCCGGCTCGGCCTCGGCGAGGATCTGATAGTGCGCCAGGCAATGGGCGTTGCTGACGTTCCAGACGTCGGCGCGGGTGGGTGGGGGGGTTACGGCTTCGAGGTGCGGCATGACGAGTCTCCAAAATCGCTGGAGGAATTTTTACATTCGGTGCCGGGTATTTCTTATCTATGATTGGCGTTAATGGCGGCTGATCGGGAAGATCAATTCGCAAAGTTGTCTATTTGAGGTTTTTTTATGCATAGCGAACTGGACGGCTACGACCGCAAGATTCTCGCCCTGCTGCAAGAGGACGCTTCGCTGTCCAGTGCGCAGATCGCCGAACAGGTGGGGCTGTCGCAATCACCGTGCTGGCGGCGGATTCAACGGATGAAGGAGGAAGGGATCATTCGCGGGCAGGTGACGTTGCTGGATCGCAAGAAAATCGGCCTGAACACGCAGATCTTTGCCGAGATCAAACTCAATGCGCACGGGCGTTCGAACTTCACCGAATTCACCGAAGCGATTCGTGGTTTTCCGCAAGTGCTGGAGTGTTATGTGCTGATGGGCGCGGTCGACTTTCTGCTGCGCATTGTTGCGGCGGACATCGAGGCCTATGAGCGGTTCTTCTTCGAGAAGCTGTCGCTGGTGCCGGGGATTCAGGAAGTGAACTCGATTGTGGCGTTGTCAGAGATCAAGTCCACAACGAGCCTGCCGGTTTGAGTTTTCAGGCGTCTGTAATGGCCTCTTCGCGAGCGGGCTCGCACACATTTGGAATGAGTTTCCCTGTGTGCGACCCTGCTCGCGAAAGCGGTGTTACATGCGCAGCAGCATTTTCCACGCGCGATTCTGATAAACCGCAATCGCCTGCTGCTTGCGCGCATCGAGCAATTCGTCAGTGATGGTCGGCTCGTTGGCCAGTTGCGCCAGTTTGTTCAGCTCGCCGTACAGGCGATCCATTTCCGGGATCTCCAGCACGTTGCGCGCGTGGTGCAGCCAGACCTGAATGCGCTCGATACGCGGCAGTTGCTCGGCCAGATCTTCCGGCTGTTGCTGATAGCGCTGCAATTGCAGGGACGTGGCTTCTTCGCCCAACAGGCGCGGCAACCAACTGTGCAACTGCGCGCCACCCTGACGATTGCCACGCGTGTTGCGCTCGGTGGTCCAGGTGCGGGCCAGCAACCAGCGCGAGGTGTTCAGCGAGAACAGGCCCCAGCGTGGGTCTTGGAGTTCTTCGAGGAACTGCTCCGGCGCGGCTTTGCGCACGTCTTCGTCTTCGATACCGGCCTGAACCAGCGGACGCCAGTCTTCCAGCAATGCATCCAGCGCGACGCGCAGGTCGTGGGTCGATGGACGCGGCGCAGCCTGACCGAGGCTGCTGAGCAGGGCGCGCATTTCCGCCAGGTTTTCGACCCAGTCCAGCAACAGGCGCCAGTGACCGTTGAAACGGTACTGTTCAGCCAGACGCTGGCTGCTGCCGAGCAAGTGCCAGCACAGCGCGGCGAAGGCGTCGTCCAGTGGCGTTTCGGTTGTCAGTTGCGGCGCCGGCAGGCTCAGCGAGTAGCTGTTGGCGTCATATAGACGGTAGCCACGCTCGGCCTTGCTGATGTCGCACGGCATCAGAGCCAGGGTTTCGGCCAGTTCGGCGGCCAGTTCCAGCAGCGCGGCAGGCTCGCCTTCGCGCAGTTCCAGTTCCAGCTCGCAGATTTCTTCTTTCTGTTTGCCGACCACGACGTGGCCCAGATCCAGCGCGGCTTCGATGACCACTTTGCTCTTGCCACGGCCCCAGGCGATTTCGGCGCGCTCGCGAACGAAATCGGTGGTGAAGATCGGCTTCAGGGTTTTCTTGTCCAGTTCGGCCAGTTCCTCGGGCCAGCATTCGCCGTCGAGTTTCTTCACGTCGAGCTTGGCTTTGGGCAGGTTCCAGTCGTATTCGTTACGCTCGGACAGACCGGCAACGCTCTGGCCACGGGTCTTGAGGGTCTGAATCACCTCATCGCCATCCTTGCGCAGGCGCAGGGCAACTTTGGCCTGGGCCAGATCGCGCTCGGGGGTGTCGAAGTACTGGTTCATCAACTCACGGCGTTCCCAGCCACTTTTGTTGCGTTTTTTCAGTAGCGGGTGCTCGCGCAGGGCAGCGAGGGTTTCGCGGCTGACGCGGAGTTTGATTTCGGTTTCTTTCTGCATGGCCGGAAAATCCAGGATCGGGAGCGCAGCCGGGGGAATGTGTGGCTGCCAAGGCCGTGCAGTGTACAGGACTGATTCGTCCTACGCCCTGCGGCGGTTTATTCCTGGCGCCGGATGGTTCTATGATGGACTTCAACTCGGGAGTTGGAGTCAGCGATGCCTTTGCCGTCCATGAAAGACCAGTTCACTGCGCTGATTGCCGCGCCGTCGGTCAGCTGCACCCAACCGAACCTGGATCAGTCCAACCGGGCGGTCATCGATCTGCTTGCCGGCTGGCTGGGTGATCTGGGTTTCAGCTGTGATATCCAGCAGGTCACTCCCGGCAAATTCAACCTGCTCGCCAGTTTCGGCAGCGGCCCCGGCGGGCTGGTGCTGGCCGGGCACAGCGACACGGTGCCGTACGACGATGCGTTGTGGCAGACCGATCCGCTGACTCTCACCGAAGTCGATGGCCGCTGGGTCGGTCTGGGCAGTTGTGACATGAAGGGCTTCTTCGCCCTGATCATCGAAGCCGTGCGCCCGCTGCTCGACCAACCGTTCAAGCAACCGCTGCTGATCCTCGCCACTTGCGATGAAGAGAGCTCGATGTCCGGCGCCCGTGCGCTGGCCGAGGCTGGGCGGCCGCTGGGCCGTGCTGCCGTGATCGGCGAGCCGACCGGGCTCAAGCCGATCCGCATGCACAAAGGCATCATGATGGAGCGCATCGACATTCTCGGGCAGAGCGGCCATTCGTCGGATCCGCGCCTGGGCCGCAGCGCCCTCGAAGCGATGCACGATGCCATCGGCGAACTGCGTGGCCTGCGCCTGCTGTGGCAGCGTGAATTCAACAACCCACAGTTCAGCGTGCCGCAACCGACGATGAACTTCGGTTGCATCCATGGCGGCGACAACCCCAACCGTATCTGCGGCCAGTGTTCCCTGGAATTCGACCTGCGCCCGTTGCCGGGCATGGACCCGAACGTGCTGCGCGCCGAGATTCTGCGCAAGCTCAACCCGGTCGCCGAACGGCATCAGGTGAAGATCGACTACAAACCGTTGTTCCCGGAGGTGCCGCCGTTCGAGCAGGCTGAAGATGTCGAATTGGTGCGTATTGCCGAAAAGCTCACCGGTCACCGTGCCGAAGCAGTAGCGTTTGGCACCGAAGCGCCTTATCTTCAGCGCCTGGGCTGCGAAACCATCGTGCTCGGCCCTGGCGACATCGCTTGTGCGCATCAGCCCGGCGAGTACCTTGAAATGTCACGTTTGCAGCCTACCGTGCATCTATTGCGACAGTTGATTGAACATTACTGCCTGAGCCCGGACAAACCCTGATGTCTCCTTGCGGGAGCGGGCTGTGTTTTGTCCGATCAAACGCCGTAAATTGCCAACATCCCAACCCGTATTCATGAGGAGAGCGCGCGTGTCGCCAAGCCTGTTCCGACGATAACCACCAGCCCGCTGTGCGTTTTCCGTTTCGCCCTTTTTTCCGGCTGCTATTTATTACAGGCCCAGGTTCATGCCCGAATACGTTAATTGGCTTCGTCACGCGTCCCCTTATATCAATGCCCACCGCGATTGCACCTTCGTCGTCATGCTGCCCGGCGACGGCGTTGAGCATCCGAATTTCGGCAACATCGTCCACGACATCGTGCTGCTGCACAGCCTCGGCGTGCGTTTGGTGCTGGTGCACGGTTCGCGTCCGCAGATTGAAACCCGCCTCGCCGCTCGCGGCCTGACTCCGCATTACCACCACGGCATGCGCATCACCGATGCGGCGACGCTGGAATGTGTGATCGACGCCGTTGGCCAACTGCGGATCGCCATCGAAGCGCGCCTGTCGATGGACATGGCTTCCTCGCCCATGCAGGGCTCGCGTCTGCGCGTGGCCAGCGGCAATCTTGTTACCGCGCGGCCGATCGGTGTGCTGGAAGGGGTCGACTATCACCACACCGGCGAAGTGCGCCGGGTCGACCGCAAGGGCATCAACCGTTTGCTGGACGAGCGTTCGATTGTGTTGCTGTCGCCGCTGGGGTATTCGCCGACCGGCGAGATTTTCAACCTGGCTTGCGAAGACGTCGCTACTCGCGCCGCCATTGACCTGGGCGCCGACAAGTTACTGCTGTTCGGCGCTGACCTTGGCCTGATCGACGAGAACGGCAAACTGGTGCGTGAGCTGCGCCCGCAGCAAGTACCGGCGCATTTGCAGCGTCTGGGCAGCAGCAATTATCAGGCGGAGTTGCTCGATGCCGCCGCTGAAGCCTGCCGTGGCGGCGTGGCGCGCAGCCATATCGTCAGTTACGTCGAGAACGGCGCGCTGCTGACCGA
This sequence comes from Pseudomonas sp. RA_105y_Pfl2_P56, assembly GCF_963970845.1. Classification (NCBI taxonomy): domain Bacteria; kingdom Pseudomonadati; phylum Pseudomonadota; class Gammaproteobacteria; order Pseudomonadales; family Pseudomonadaceae; genus Pseudomonas; species Pseudomonas sp. RA_105y_Pfl2_P56. Next base: position 29,183 of record NZ_CAXAPL010000015.1, on the reverse strand, counting down.
ACTGTTCACCCGTGACGGTGGCGGTACGTTGGTGGCCCAGGAGCAATTCGAGCTGGTACGCGAGGCGGCGATTGAAGACGTCGGCGGCTTGCTCGACCTGATCAGCCCGCTGGAAGAGCAAGGCATTCTGGTGCGTCGTTCGCGCGAAGTGCTGGAGCGCGAGATCGAGCAGTTCAGCGTGGTTGAGCGTGAAGGCATGATCATCGCCTGTGCGGCGCTGTATCAGATTGCCGAATCGGATGCCGGCGAACTGGCCTGCCTGGCAGTAAACCCGGAGTACCGCCACGGCGGTCGCGGTGATGAACTGCTGGAGCGCATCGAGACTCGTGCCCGGGCCCAAGGCTTGAAGACATTGTTCGTCCTCACCACGCGTACTGCGCACTGGTTCCGTGAGCGTGGGTTTGAACCAAGCAGCGTTGAGCGTCTGCCGGCAGCGCGGGCCTCGTTGTACAACTTTCAGCGCAATTCGAAGATCTTCGAAAAGACGCTTTGATTCATCAGGGGGTGGGGAGCCGGTACAGGCTGCAAGCTCCCCATCCCATCGTGTTTCTTCTGACACTCTCCTCCTGATTTCCCACCACTGAAAACGACGTCTGAATCGAGCCGGGTCATGCCGGCAAGGACGGCGGCTGCGCTGTGAGCGGAAAAAATCTTCCGATACACAAACTGTAACAATTGACCCGGATAGTGCGCTGGGTTGGCTGTTGGGGTGACGGAATTGTGTCTGGATTGCTTCAGTGCAAAACGGACTAAACAGGATGCTCTTAATACCCTTCAGGAATTGACTGGCGCGTTGTCGTGGGGAGCACCATAGCGCGCAAATGCGGGGTTCAAATTCCTAAAGGGTATTAGAAAAGAAGGTATCCATTCTTTTCAGGTTCATGACGAATTCATGAACCTGCATGGACCAAAAAACCGGAGATTAGACCATGGTCGTAGACACACAAAGTTACGATTGACTTGTGGGTCACGCTCTGGCGCTAATCGCGAACCTTCGGACTCGGGCATCGATCCGGGCCAGGAAAACAAGAATTAGAAACGAGAGGAGCTTAACAATGAATAAGTCCACTTTGGCCGTGGCTGTGGCCGTAGGGGTTTTGGCGCAGCAGGCAGGCGCCGCGGGTTTCATCGAAGACAGCAAGGCGTCCATCAGTTCTCGCACCATGTACTTCAATGCCGACAATCGTGACGGCGGATCGGATCAGAAAGAAGCCGCGCAGGGCTTCAAGTTCGATTACCTGTCCGGTTTCACTCAAGGCACGGTCGGTTTTGGTCTTGATGTCCAGGCGCTCAGCGGTATTCACCTGGACGGTGGCCGTGGTCATCACCCAAACAATAATTCGTTCAATCCAAGTGATTCCGACGGCTCGGCCACGCAGTCGTGGAGCCGCATCGCAGGTAACGTCAAGGCACGTCTGTCCAAGACCGAAGCTCACTTGGGTGGCGCGCTGCAACCTAGCTTGCCGATTCTGGTCGCGAACGATAGCCGTCTGCTGCCTCAAACCTTCGAGGGTGGCACGATCACCTCCAAGGAAATCGACAACGTCACCTTCAACGCCGGTCAGCTCGAGCACGCGGTGGGTCGCGCCTCGTCAAACAGTACCGGCCTGGCCGTGGCCGGTGGTACGCAGGACAGCAATCAGTTCCGTTATGCCGGTGCTGACTGGAAGGTCACCAAAGACCTGACCCTGCAGTACTACCACTCGAACCTGAAAGACTATTACAAGCAGAATTTCTTCGGTCTGGTGCACGTTCTTCCGATCAGCACCAACCAGTCGTTCAAGACCGATATCCGTTATTTCGACAGCAGCTCCGACGGCAAGAACGGCGAAGCCGGCTATCAGTTCAACAACAACAACGGCTATGCCAAGAACGCCGGTGAAGTTGACAACAAAACCTGGAGTGCGATGTTCACCTACACCTTGGGTGGCAGTGCCTTCCTGGTGGGTCATCAGCGCGTCAACGATGACGGTGGTTTCGTCTTCCTGAACCAAGGCAACGTGGTCGATGGCAATGGTCGTAACGAAGGTGCGGGGGGCGCGAGCTTCTACCTGTTCACTGATGCGATGGTCAACAGCTTCATTCGTGCTGGTGAAAACACCACGTTCGGTCAATACAGCTATGACTTCGCTGCGCTGGGCGTGCCTGGCCTGAAAGCCTCGGTTGCCTACTTGTACGGTGATGACATCAAAGCCAAGAACGGTGGCGCCGATCAGTCCGAGTGGGAACGTGACCTGCGTGTGGACTACACCATTCAGCAAGGTGCTCTGAAAGGGTTTGGCACGACGGTGCGTCATGGTACTTACCGTGGCAGCGGTACCGGCATCGCCAGCCAGGATCAAACGCGTCTGATCTTCAACTACACCTATAGCTTCATGTAAAAAGTTCTCGAAAAAGAACCTCGCCCTTTGGCGAGGTTTTTTTTGCGTTTTTTTTGATATTCCTTAATTAGAGCTTCTAATTGTTTTTTATTCTTTTTTGCTTTTTATGCGGGGGGCTAAAGTGAGCCCGTCCGGAGCCGGTGATCTGCCCGGTGTTTTGGCCATTTTGTCCCTCGACAATCCTGGCATTCAGGAATCGGCGCTTCAGCCGATACCTCGGATCGGTGGTGCGTTTGTATATACCCTAACGCTATGAAAAAGAGCTGGATAATTCTTTTTGGGATTATGCCGGGGTATTCTTCCGCGGCTTTGGCTGGGGGGTAAACGGCCAGCCGCGAATGACACGTTGAGGATTGCGGGCAATCGATCCGCAACCGCCAACAAAAGAACTGGAAACGATAGGAGCGATACATGAACAAGTCCACCTTGGCCCTGGCTGTGGCCGTAGGGGTTTTGGCGCAGCAGGCAGGCGCCGCCGGTTTCATCGAAGACAGCAAAGCTACCTTGGGGCTGCGTAACTTCTACATCAATAACGATAACCGTGACTCGGGTGCTCACTCCACCCAGAGCAAAGCTGAAGAATGGGGCCAAGGCTTCGATCTGCGCTTCATCTCCGGTTACACCCAAGGCACCGTCGGTTTCGGTATCGATGCCATCGGCCTGTTGGGCGTGCGTCTGGATTCGGGTGGCGGCACCAATGGGGCAACCAGCAGCACGTCGTACGGCGGCACGGTTTTCCCAAGTGAGTCCAATGGCAAAGCGGTTAACAACTTCTCCAGCCTGGGCCTGACTGCCAAAGCCAAGATCTCCCAGACTGAACTCAAGCTCGGCACCCTGCAGCCAAAGCTGCCAGTCATCGTGACCAACGATGGCCGTCTGCTGCCGCAAACCTTTCAAGGTGGCCAGATCACGTCCAACGAGATCAAAGACCTGACGCTGATTGGCGGTCAGATCGAAGCTGTGAAGGGGCGTAACTCCAGCAATAACGAGAACCTGGCCATTGGCGGTGCAAGTGCTCGTACGGCTAACAGCAACAAGTTCATCTACGCCGGTGGTGATTACAAAATCACCAAAGACCTGACTGCCCAGTACTACTACGGCAATCTGGAAGACTTCTACAAACAGCACTTCCTGGGCCTGGTTCACAACTGGGCAATCGGCCCTGGCGTGTTGAAATCGGACTTGCGTTATTTCAACAGCTCCGATGACGGCTTGAACGGCCACGACTCGGCTTATTTCAGTAACGGTAACTACACCGGTTTCAATGCGGGTAAGGGCAAAGTCGACAACAACCTTTACAGCGGCTTGTTCCTGTATAGCGTTGAAGGTCATACCTTCGGTGGCGGCTACCAGGTCAGCAACGGCAGCAGTGACTTCCCTTGGCTGAACCAGGGTGATGGGTCCTCGGCTTACATCACCACCGACATGCAGATCGCCAAGTTTGCCCGTGCTGGCGAACGTACGTGGCAGGCTCGCTACTCCTATGACTTCGCCAAGGTTGGCGTGCCTGGCCTGACCGCGGGTGTGGTTTACCTGCGTGGCGATAATATCGACACCGTGGGTAAAAATGGCCGTGAAAACGGCCATGGCAACTCCGAGTGGGAACGCGACCTGACCATCGGTTACGTCGTACCAGAAGGCCCGCTGAAGAACGTTGGCGTAATGTGGAAAAACGCTATGTGGCGCAACGACATCCCAGGTCAGCGTGACCAGGATGAAAACCGCCTGATCGTCAGCTACTCGATCCCGCTGCTGTAATCGCGCGTCTCGATTCGCTGAAGTAAAAAAAGCCCCGTCCGGCATCGCGCCGGACGGGGCTTTTGCGTTTTCGAGTCAGACTCACCCCCGTAAGCCCTCCCCGAAGTTCCACTCTTTTGCAGCTACTCAAGGCCTTCTCGAACCTTGCGAGCGATGTTCGGCGCGATGCCCTCGAGCGTCCAGTGAACGATGTTTAATATTCTTTTTTGGTATTGATGTCTTCTTATTTATTCTTTTATTAAAGGACGAAAGCCGAGCTACAGTTTAGGTCTCCAAACATTGATCAGGAGCAGCACCATGAGCCTCAGACTCGGCGACATCGCCCCCGATTTCGAACAAGACTCCAGCGCCGGCAAGATTCGTTTCCACGAATGGCTCGGCGATAGCTGGGGCGTGCTGTTCTCTCACCCGGCGGACTTCACCCCGGTGTGCACCACGGAGCTGGGCTTTACCGCCAAGCTCAAGGACGAGTTCAGCAAACGTGGCGTCAAAGCCATCGCACTGTCGGTCGACCCGGTGGATTCGCATCAAAAGTGGATCGAAGACATCAACGAAACCCAGAACACTCTCGTCAACTTCCCGATCCTGGCCGATGCCGATCGCAAGGTGTCGGATTTGTACGACCTGATCCACCCGAACGCCAGCGACACCTTGACCGTGCGTTCGCTGTTCGTGATCGATCCGAACAAGAAGATTCGTCTGACCATCACCTACCCGGCGAGCACCGGGCGCAACTTCCACGAGATTTTGCGGGTGATCGATTCGCTGCAACTCACCGACAACTACAAAGTGGCCACACCGGCCAACTGGCAGGACGGTGATGAGGTGGTGATCGTGCCGTCGCTCAAGGATGAAGACGAGATCAAGCGGCGCTTTCCGAAGGGCTACCGCACGGTGAAACCCTACCTGCGCCTGACGCCGCAGCCGAACAAGTGAATCAATGAAGTTTGCGGTGCAGCCGCTACCGCTTTCGCGAGCAAGCCTGCTCCCACATTTTGAAATGCGTTCTCCCCCCCCTGTGGGAGCGGGCTTGCTCGCGAAGGCGTCAGTTCAATCAGCACAGGATTCAGCATTTTCAGCACCCAACAGCAGGGGATTTCAGGCCGTTTGACGGCCTGTTTTTTTTGCCTGGGGGAACGTCAATCGCATAGCTCTAAAGTGCATAACCAAATGAATAAATATGATTTATGGATATATAAATCAACTGGTAAGGTCACTCACATCGACGCGAGATCGCATCCTGCGAATCGCCTGTAACGCTTAAGGAATGGTCTCAATGCTGGTCGTCTCTCTCGGTGGCAGTCCCAGCCTGCGCTCCCGCTCCGGGGTGCTGCTGGAGCGCTCGCAACGCTGGTTGCAGGCGCAAGGGGTGGAAGTGGTGAGTTATCAGGTGCGGGACTTTCCCGCCGAAGATTTGCTTCACGCCCGTTTCGACAGCCCGAAGGTACTCGACCTGCTGGCGCAGATTGAAAACGCCGATGGCCTGCTGATCGCCACGCCCGTTTACAAGGCTTCGTTTTCCGGTGCCTTGAAGACCTTACTGGACCTGCTGCCCGAGCGCGCCTTGCACCACAAGGTTGTTTTGCCGATGGCCACGGGCGGTAGCATCGCCCACATGCTGGTGGTCGATTACGCGCTCAAGCCTGTGCTGTCGGCATTGAAAGCCCAGGAAATGCTGCAAGGGATTTTTGCCGAGGACAGCCAGATCGCTTACGGCCAAGGCAGTGCCGTGGCGCAACTGGCGCCGGCGCTGGAGCAGCGTCTGCATGAGGCGCTGGAGCAGTTTGTCAGCGCCATCGCCCGCCGACCGAAGCCGCTGGAGCCGGGCCTGTTGAATGAACGTTTGTTGAGTGCTCGCTGGAGCATTTGAGCCGATTGTCCAGATGCATCGAAACATGAAGTACTCGCCTTACTCGCCCGCCAACGGGCAAGCAGGTGCAGCCAAAACCCAACAGCAAAAAGGAGAGCGCTATGCGCACTGTATTTTTGCGTCGTGGTCTGGTCGCTCTGTTTGCTGCGGCTGTCACCTTCGGCGCTATCACTCAAGCTCAAGCCGAGACGTTGCGGATCGGTTATCAGAAGTACGGCACGCTGGTGCTGCTCAAAGCCAAAGGAACCCTGGAAAAACGCCTCGCCGCTCAAGGCGTGGACGTGCAATGGACTGAATTCCCCGGTGGCCCACAACTGCTGGAAGGCCTGAACGTCGGCTCGATCGACTTTGGCGTCACGGGCGAAACCCCACCGGTCTTCGCTCAAGCCGCCGGCGCCGATCTGCTCTATGTCGCCTATGAACCGCCGGCGCCGAACAGCGAGGCGATCCTGGTGCCGAAAGACTCTCCGATCACCTCGGTGGCCGATCTCAAGGGCAAGAAAGTCGTCCTGAACAAAGGCTCCAACGTTCACTACCTGCTGGTGCGCGCTCTGGAAGACGCCGGCCTCAAATACACCGACATCCAGACCGTATTCCTGCCGCCAGCCGATGCGCGTGCGGCGTTCGAGCGTGGCAGTGTCGACGCTTGGGTCATCTGGGATCCGTACCAGGCCGCCGCCGAAAAACAACTGCAGGCGCACACCCTGCGTGACGGCCAAGGCATTGTCGACAACCACCAGTTCTATCTCGCGACCAAGCCTTACGCGCACAAACATCCCGAGGCGATCAAAGCCCTCATCGAGGAAGTGCGTGCCGTGGGTCAATGGTCCAAGGCCAACCCTGAAGCGGTGACCCAACAGGTTGCGCCGCTGCTCGGGCTGCCGGCGGATATCACCCTGACGTCGATGAAGCGCCAGGGTTTTGGGGCGCTGTTCCTGACCCCGGACGTGGTCGCCGCACAACAGAAAATCGCCGACACGTTCTTCCAGCTCAAGCTGATTCCCAAGCCGTTAAGCGTCAAGGACGTGATCTGGACCCCTGCGCCCGCCGTGGCCCAACGCTCAGTCAGCCAAGCCCAGTAATTCCAATTCCCAAGGAGACCACTCCATGACCCTCAATATCTTCTGGTTCTTGCCTACCCACGGCGACGGCCATTACCTGGGCACCGCCGAAGGCGCCCGCGCCGTCGACCACGGTTATCTGCAACAGGTCGCGCAAGCGGCGGATCGCCTGGGTTTTGGCGGTGTGCTGATTCCCACCGGGCGTTCCTGCGAAGACTCCTGGCTGGTGGCGGCGTCGCTGATCCCGGTGACCCAGCGTCTGAAGTTCCTCGTCGCCCTGCGCCCCGGGATCATTTCCCCGACGGTGGCGGCGCGCCAGGCCGCGACGCTGGATCGCCTCTCTGGCGGCCGCGCGTTGTTTAACCTGGTGACCGGCGGTGACCCGGAAGAATTGGCCGGTGATGGTTTGTTCCTCAGTCACGAAGAGCGCTATCAAGCCTCGGTGGAATTCACCCGCATCTGGCGCCGTGTGCTGGAAGGCGAAACCGTGGACTACGACGGACAGCACATCAGTGTGAAGGGCGCCAAGTTGCTCTATCCGCCGATCCAGCAACCGCGTCCGCCGCTGTACTTCGGCGGCTCGTCGGAAGCAGCGCAGGACCTGGCTGCCGAGCAGGTTGAAATGGTGCTGACCTGGGGCGAGCCGCCAGCGGCAGTGGCCGAGAAGATTGAACAGGTGCGCGCCAAAGCGGCCAAGCTCGGACGCACTGTGCGCTTCGGCATTCGTCTGCATGTGATCGTCCGTGAAAGCAACGCCGAAGCGTGGCAAGCGGCGGATCGCTTGATCTCGCATCTGGACGACGACACCATCGCCCGTGCTCAAGCTTCGCTGGCGCGTTTCGATTCGGTCGGTCAGCAACGCATGGCGGCATTGCATGGCGGCAGTCGCGACAACCTCGAAGTCAGCCCGAACCTGTGGGCCGGTGTCGGTCTGGTGCGCGGCGGTGCCGGGACGGCGCTGGTCGGCGATGGCCCGACCGTGGCGACACGGGTGAAGGAATACGCGGATCTGGGTATCGACACCTTTATCTTCTCCGGTTATCCACACCTCGAAGAGTCGTATCGCGTGGCGGAACTGCTGTTCCCGCATCTGGACATCGAGCGCCCGGAACGGCCGAAAAGCACCGGGTATGTCAGCCCGTTCGGCGAGATGGTTGCCAACGACATTCTTCCCAAAGCCGCGTCGCAAAGCGTGGGCGCGCCATGAAGAAAATTATCCACAGCCTCTCGCCCTGGGCGTTGCCGGTGTTGTTGCTGGCGGTGTGGCAGTTGTCGGTGTCGGCCGGTGGGTTGTCGACACGGATTCTGCCGGCACCGGTGGCGGTGATCGAGGCCGGCGTGCGCCTGGTGCGCAGCGGTGAAATCTGGACGCACCTGGCGATCAGTGGTTGGCGCGCGGCACTCGGTTTCACCCTCGGGGGCAGCATCGGTCTGGTGCTGGGGTTCATTACCGGGCTGTCGACATGGGGCGAGCGTCTGCTCGACAGCTCGGTGCAGATGATCCGCAACGTGCCGCATCTGGCGCTGATTCCGCTGGTGATCCTGTGGTTCGGCATCGATGAGTCGGCGAAGATTTTTCTGGTGGCGCTGGGCACGCTGTTTCCGATCTACCTCAACACCTACCACGGCATTCGCAATGTCGACCCGGCGCTGGTGGAGATGGCGCGCAGTTATGGCTTGTCCGGTTTCAGCCTGTTCCGGCAGGTGATTCTGCCGGGCGCGTTGCCTTCGATTCTGGTCGGGGTGCGCTTCGCGCTGGGCTTCATGTGGCTGACGCTGATCGTCGCTGAAACCATTTCGGCCAGTTCCGGCATCGGCTATCTGGCGATGAACGCCCGGGAGTTCTTGCAAACCGACGTGGTGGTGCTGGCAATCCTGCTTTACGCGGTGCTCGGCAAACTCGCCGACCTCGCCGCCCGTGGACTTGAACGTGTGTGGCTGCGTTGGCATCCGGCCTATCAGGTTGCCAGGGGAGGTGCGGCATGACGGCTCAACAACCTCCACGCCTGCTGCGCGGTATACCGCTGGCGGTGCGCAACCTGCAAAAGACCTTCGGTTCACGCCAGGTTTTGCGTGACATCGATCTGCACATTCCGGCGGGGCAGTTTGTCGCGGTGGTCGGGCGCAGTGGTTGCGGCAAAAGTACCTTGCTGCGCCTGCTCGCCGGGCTCGATCAACCGACTGGCGGCGACCTGCTTGCGGGCTGCGCGCCGCTCGGCGATGTGCGGGAAGACACCCGGCTGATGTTCCAGGAAGCACGGTTGCTGCCGTGGAAAAAGATCATCGACAACGTTGGCCTCGGTCTCGCGGGCAACTGGCGTCCCAAGGCGCTCGAAGCACTCGAGGCGGTCGGGCTGGCGGATCGTGCCAACGAATGGCCGGCAGCTTTGTCCGGAGGGCAAAAGCAGCGTGTTGCTCTGGCCCGGGCGCTGATCCACCAACCGCGACTGTTATTGCTCGACGAGCCACTCGGCGCGCTGGATGCGCTGACCCGGATCGAGATGCAGCAACTGATCGAACGCCTCTGGCAGCAACACGGCTTCACCGTGTTGCTGGTGACCCACGATGCCAGCGAAGCGGTGGCGATTGCCGACCGTGTGATTCTGATCGAGGACGGCGAAGTCGGTCTCGATCTGCCTGTGGAACTGCCACGCCCTCGCGTGCGCGGTTCGCACAGGCTGGCCGCACTGGAAACCGAAGTGCTCAACCGCGTTCTTTCCCTGCCTGGCGAACCGCCGGCGCCGGAACCTGTTTCACCACTGCCTGCGCAACTGCGTTGGGCGCAATAACTCAAGCAAACGACAGGAATCATTGCCATGACTATCAAAGCCATCAACGTGCGTAACCAGTTCAAAGGCTCAATCAAGGAAATTGTCCTTGGCGACGTGCTGTCGGAAATCGACGTGCAGACCGCCTCGGGTATCGTCACTTCGGTGATCACCACCCGCTCGGTCAAGGAGCTGGAACTGGTGGTCGGCAGCGAGGTGATTGCCTTTGTGAAATCCACTGAGGTGTCGATCGCCAAGTTGTAAGCCGCTGTTTGTACCTGGCTTGAAGTCTGCGGCGTGCTCGCGAAGAGGGCGCTAGCGAATTCTCTTGGGCAGATAGGGCGGTAAATACAAACCGATATAGGCATCGAACACCCGCATCCCTTCTTCAGCCATGCGCGGTGTGATTTGTCCGTGTTGCTGCACCGAGCGTGCATAGACGCGGTCACCCAGTTCCATCGCCAGGGCAAACACGTCGACATCCTCCGGCAGTCTCGGCAGTTCGAAATGATGCTCGAACAGCTTGTGCATCAGGTCGCCCAGTTCGAGGTCGTGTTGCCGGTCGGCCTGGGTGACTTCGGTAAGACCGTGCTGGGCGAGGATCAGTTGGCGCGCCGCGGCGTCCTCGTCGTAGATCTCCAGCATCCGTTGTTCGACCAGTCGTGACAGGTCGCGCCAGTCGCGCAGGGTTTCATGGTCGATTGGCGCTTGCAGGCAGGCGCGAAAGGCAGCGTGAACATCGGCTGTCAGTGCTTCGAGCAGCGCCGGGACGCTGGTGAAAAAGTGGTAAACGGAGGAGGGCGGAATCTGTGCGCGCTCGGCCACGCTGTAGATCGACAGACTGGCCACACCCTCGGCGGCCAGCAGCGTGCGTGCGGCGTCGAGTATCGAATCGATCCGTGCCTGACTGCGGGCGCGGGGTTTGCGAATGGTGGCGGGTCGCGTCATGGAAGTCTCCTGCGGGGCAGCGGGCATTGTACGAGCCAGTGTGTGTGTTGTCTGCCAGGACGCCTTCGGGAGCGAGCCCCCTCCCACAGTTGATCTCTGTGTACTCACCATTCATCCCGAGGGTGCGGGCCATAAAAAAACGCCGTTGGCTGCAATAGCCAACGGCGTTCCTTTTGGCGCCACAACCGCTTAAACGGTATGCAGGTACCAGTTGTACTCGAGGTCGGAGATGGAGTGTTCGAACTCCTCCAGCTCGCTCTCTTTACAGGCGACGAAGATATCGATGTATTTCGGATCGATGTACTTGGCCATCACCTCGCTGTCGTCCAGCTCACGCAGTGCATCGCGCAAGTTGTTCGGCAGGCTTTGCTCGTTCTGCTCGTAGCTGTTGCCTTCGACGGGCGCGCCTGGCTCGATCTTGTTGGTCAGGCCGTGATGCACGCCTGCCAGTACCGAAGCCATCAGCAGGTACGGGTTGGCGTCGGCGCCGGCCACGCGGTGTTCGATACGCACGGCATCTGCAGAGCCGGTCGGTACGCGAATCGCCACGGTGCGGTTGTCCAGGCCCCAGCACGGCGAGTTCGGCACGTAGAACTGTGCGCCGAAACGACGGTAGGAGTTGACGTTCGGGCAGAGGAAAGCCATCTGCGCCGGCAGGGTCTCGAGCACACCGCCGATCGCATGACGCAGTGCGGCGTTCTGCTCGGGATCCTCGCTGGCAAAAATGTTTTTGCCATCTTTATCAAGAATCGAAATGTGGACGTGCAAACCGTTGCCCGCCTGGCCCGGGTAAGGCTTGGCCATGAAGGTGGTGTCCATTTCATGGTCGTAGGCGATGTTCTTGATCAGACGCTTGAGCAATACAGCGTAATCGCATGCCTTGATCGGGTCGGCGACGTGGTGCAGGTTCACTTCGAACTGCGCCGGGGCACTTTCCTTGACGATGGCGTCGGCCGGGATGCCTTGCTCTTTGGCACCTTCCAGAATGTCCTGGAGGCAGTCGACGTATTCGTCGAGGTCGTCGATCAGGTAAACCTGCGTCGAGTGCGGGCGCTTACCGGAGATCGGCGAGCGTGGCGGCTGCGGACGGCCGTTCACGTTTTCCTGGTCGATCAGGTAGAACTCGAGTTCGAATGCGGCGCAGATGGTCAAGCCCATCTCGTCAAACTTTGCAACAACTTGACGGAGCACTTCGCGCGGATCGGCGAAGAACGGATCACCTTCCAGTTCGTGCATGGTCATCAACAGTTGCGCGGTCGGGCGCTTCTGCCAAGGCTCGTTGCACAGGGTGTCGGGGATTGGATAGCAGATACGATCGGCGTCGCCGATGTCCAGGCCCAGACCGGTGCTTTCCACCGTCGAACCATTGATATCCAGAGCAAATAGAGAGGCCGGCAGGTTGATGCCTTTCTCGTAAACCTTGTGGAGGCTGGTGCGTTCTATGCGCTTGCCGCGCACCACACCATTCATATCCGCAATCAGAAGGTCAACGTACAGAACCTCAGGATGTTCCTTAAGGAACGCGTTCGCTTCATTAAGCTGAACGGCACGCGGGGGTACCGACATGATGCAACACCTTTGTTGTTAAAAATATCAATCATTGATCTTTTCTGGTTTCAGTCAACCCGAACGGCCTGCCGAAGTCAAGCGAGGCCTTTTTTGCCCTAAAAAAGCGCTGCAAGGGCATTTATGGGGCACTTTGGGGCGGTTTTTTGCCTTTGGCACGCTTGGCACCCGCGGGCTTGAGCAGGCCGTGTTGTATTTTTTACGGGGGTGTTGTGTAAAAAAATGAACAAGGCTAAGCTCCGATCAAACCCATAACAGCAATAATACCGGGGTGCTTCATGTCTCGCCTGCCGTTAATCGGCATCACCGACTGCTCGCAACAGTCCGGTCTGCATGCTCATCACATCAGTGGCGACAAATCCGTCCGTAGCGTAGCCAGCATGGCGCGTGGCCTGTTGACGATGTTTTCGCAAGCAGCCGGCCATACGGCACCGTCCGATATTCTGGACGTACGGGCAAGCATCCTCTTTATGGCGTCTCCTTCCAATATAGTTCTCTTTCTCTCCCAAAGCCTGCGCCGCTCCCCACGTCGTGCTCATGATTCTGCACGCGCGGCTGTACGTTTCCAGAGTGCACAAGAAATGCAACGCCAGCGTAAAGGGCAGGTAAGCTCTTCTTTCATTGTCTATGCGCGGTGCCAGGCGTAAGCCGGCACTGCGCGCAAGCAAGCCCCCTTTAACGCGACGCACAAGCGTCAAACTTTGCCTGACCTAGCGTCAGGAGACTCAGCCCAGAGGCATTTATGAGTAACAACCTCGACCAGCTCACCGATTGGTTGAAAGACCACAAGATCACAGAAGTCGAATGCATGGTCGGCGACTTGACCGGCATCACCCGGGGCAAGATCTCGCCGACCAACAAGTTCATCGCCGAGAAAGGCATGCGCCTGCCAGAGAGCGTGCTGTTGCAGACCGTGACCGGCGACTATGTCGAAGACGACATCTATTACGAACTGCTCGACCCGGCCGACATCGACATGATCTGCCGCCCCGACCAGAACGCCGTGTACCTGGTGCCGTGGGCCATCGAGCCCACCGCGCAGGTGATCCACGACACCTACGACAAGCAAGGCAATCCGATCGAGCTGTCGCCGCGCAACGTCCTCAAGAAAGTCCTGAAACTCTATGCCGACAAGGGCTGGCAGCCGATCGTGGCGCCGGAAATGGAGTTCTACCTGACCAAGCGCAGCGACGACCCTGACTATCCGTTGCAGCCGCCGGTCGGCCGTTCGGGTCGTCCGGAAATCGGTCGCCAGTCGTTCTCCATTGAAGCGGCGAACGAATTCGATCCGCTGTTCGAAGACGTCTATGACTGGTGCGAACTGCAGGAGCTGGACCTCGACACGCTGATCCACGAAGACGGCACGGCGCAGATGGAAATCAACTTCCGTCACGGCGACGCGCTGTCGCTGGCCGATCAGATTCTGGTGTTCAAACGCACCATGCGCGAAGCCGCGCTCAAGCACAACGTGGCCGCCACCTTTATGGCCAAGCCGATGACCGGCGAGCCGGGCAGTGCGATGCACTTGCACCAGAGCATCATCGACATCGAGACCGGCAAGAACGTTTTTTCCAATGAAGACGGGACCATGAGCCAGTTGTTCCTGCACCACATCGGTGGTTTGCAGAAACTGATCCCTGAGCTGTTGCCGCTGTTCGCGCCGAACGTCAACTCGTTCCGTCGCTTCCTGCCGGACACCTCGGCACCGGTGAACGTGGAATGGGGCGAAGAAAACCGCACCGTGGGCCTGCGCGTACCGGATGCCGGCCCGCATAACCGCCGGGTGGAAAACCGTTTGCCGGGCGCTGATGCCAACCCCTATCTGGCGATCGCGGCGAGCCTGCTCTGCGGTTACATCGGCATGGTCGAGGGTCTGAACCCGAGCGCACCAGTCGTTGGTCGTGGCTATGAACGCCGCAACCTGCGTCTGCCGCTGACCATTGAGGATGCGCTGGAACGCATGGAAAACAGCGCGACCATCGAGAAATACCTCGGCAAAACTTTCATCACCGGCTATGTCGCGGTCAAGCGCGCCGAGCATGAAAACTTCAAGCGCGTGATCAGTTCGTGGGAGCGTGAGTACCTGCTCTTCGCCGTCTGATACGCCAGGCGCGGCGCTCAGGCGGCGCGCCTTCACCTCTGACAAGGAGAATTGGCATGACCAGCAACAACCCGCAAACCCGTGAGTGGCAAGCGCTGAGCAGCGATCATCACCTGGCCCCGTTCAGCGATTTCAAGCAGTTGAAAGAGAAGGGCCCACGGATCATCACCAACGCCAAAGGCGTTTACCTGTGGGACAGCGAAGGCAACAAGATCCTCGACGGCATGGCCGGGCTGTGGTGCGTGGCCATCGGTTACGGTCGCGATGAACTGGCCGACGCCGCCAGCAAGCAGATGCGCGAACTGCCTTACTACAACCTGTTCTTCCAGACCGCGCATCCTCCAGCGCTGGAACTGGCCAAGGCCATCGCTGACGTCGCGCCAGCAGGCATGAACCACGTGTTCTTCACCGGTTCCGGCTCCGAAGGCAACGACACCATGCTGCGTATGGTTCGTCACTACTGGGCAATCAAGGGCCAGCCAAACAAGAAAGTCATCATCAGCCGCAAGAACGGCTATCACGGTTCGACCGTGGCCGGCGCGAGCCTGGGCGGCATGACGTATATGCACGAGCAGGGCGACTTGCCGATCCCGGGCATCGTCCACATCGAGCAGCCGTACTGGTTCGCCGAGGGCGGCGACATGTCGCCGGAAGAGTTCGGTGTCTGGGCGGCGAATCAACTGGAAGAGAAGATTCTCGAAGTCGGCGTCGACAACGTCGGTGCCTTTATTGCCGAGCCGATCCAGGGTGCCGGTGGCGTGATCATTGCGCCCGACACCTACTGGCCGCGCATCAAGGAAATCCTCGCCAAGTACGACATCCTCTTCGTTGCCGACGAAGTGATCTGCGGTTTCGGTCGTACCGGTGAGTGGTTCGGTAGCGATTTCTACGACCTTGCGCCCGACATGATGACCATCGCCAAGGGCCTGACGTCCGGCTATATCCCGATGGGTGGTCTGATCGTGCGTGACGAAGTGGTCGCGGTGCTCAACGAAGGTGGCGATTTCAACCACGGCTTCACTTACTCCGGCCACCCGGTGGCGGCGGCGGTGGGTCTGGAAAACATCCGGATTCTGCGCGAAGAAAAAATTATCGAGACCGTGCGCAACGAAACGGCACCGTATTTGCAGAAACGTCTGCGGGAACTGAACGATCACCCATTGGTAGGTGAAGTTCGCGGTGTTGGTCTGCTGGGGGCGATCGAGCTGGTGCAGGACAAGGCCACTCGCAAGCGTTACGAAGGCAAGGGTGTCGGCATGATCTGCCGTCAGTTCTGCTTCGACAACGGGCTGATCATGCGCGCTGTGGGCGACACCATGATCATCGCGCCGCCGCTGGTGATCAGCAAAGCGGAGATCGATGAGCTGGTGACCAAGGCGCGCAAGTGTCTGGACCTGACCCTCAGTGCGGTACAAGGCTAAGTGCTAGGCTCTGAGCGGGGGAGCCGCGGCGCTCTTGCTCAAAGCTGTCACAAAGGCGGGTCTTTTCTTGAAAGACCGCCTCTGAACTTGCCAGACTAGTCGCGGTTCCAGTTGTCCGGGTTCGGCCGCTGAACAAAGTGGTTCAAAAAAGAAAAAATTTGGAGCATCAACGCATGAAGGCATTAGGCAAAAAGCTCGCTGGCAAGACTCTGCTCGCCATGTCCCTGATGGGAATCATGGCCGCTGCGGCTCAGGCGGACGACAAGGTGTTGCACGTCTACAACTGGTCCGACTACATCGCCCCGGACACCATCAAGAAGTTTGAAGACGAGTCGGGCATCAAAGTCGTCTACGACGTTTTCGACAGCAACGAAACCCTCGAAGCCAAATTGCTGGCGGGCAAATCGGGTTACGACATCGTCGTGCCGTCGAACAACTTCCTGGCCAAGCAGATCAAGGCTGGCGTCTACCAGAAACTGGACAAGTCCAAGCTGCCTAACTGGAAAAACCTGAACACCGACCTGCTCAAGGCTGTGTCGGTCAGCGACCCGGGCAACGAGCACGCCTTCCCGTACATGTGGGGCTCGATCGGCATCGGCTTCAATGCCGAGAAGGTCAAGGCTGCACTGGGTGCCGATGCGCCGGTCAACTCCTGGGACCTGATCTTCAAGCCTGAAAACGCTGCCAAGCTGAAATCCTGCGGCATCAGTCTGCTCGACTCGCCAACCGAGATGATTCCGGTGGCGCTGCACTACCTGGGCCTGCCAACCGACACCCAGAAGAAAGAAGACATCGCCAAGGCTGAAGCGCTGATCATGAAGGTGCGTCCTTCGATCGCCTACTTCCATTCCTCCAAGTACATCTCTGACCTGGCCAACGGCAACATCTGCGTCGCTATCGGTTACTCGGGCGACATTTACCAGGCCAAGTCCCGCGCGGCTGAAGCCGGTGGCAAGGTGAAAGTCAGCTACAACATTCCGAAAGAAGGTGCCGGCAGCTTCTACGACATGGTCGCCATCCCTAAAGATTCCGAAAACGTCGAAGGCGCCTACAAGTTCATGACCTTCCTGCAGAAGCCGGAAATCATGGCTGAAATCACCAACGCCGTGCGTTTCCCGAACGGTAACGCCGCTGCAACGCCACTGGTTGATAAAGACATCACCAGCGACCCGGGCATTTACCCACCGGCCGACGTGCTGGCCAAACTGTACGCGATTGCCGACTTGCCGGCCGCGACCCAGCGTTTGATGACCCGCAGCTGGACCAAGATCAAATCGGGCAAATAAGCCGGTTTGAGGCAGCAACCGCTGGCCGTCGTCTTTGCGAGGCCGGTCAGCGGGACAAATAAATGACAGAAAGTTTTGCTGGAACGGTTTTTCGAGGGTAAGTTGCGCGCCGGTTTTGTTGTCGGGCAGCCATGGCTGTCATGCCGCGCGGGGCAACTTGGGCCCACCTAATCTAGAGGACCTCCACGTGCCTGTTTTTTCTTCTTTGCGCAATGCACTGCTGGTTGCTACCGGCCTGACGATCGCTGTTGGTGCCCAGGCCGCCGGTACCGTGCACATTTATAACTGGTCGGATTACATCGGCGAGAACACGCTGGCCGACTTCGAGAAAGAGACTGGCATCAAACCGGTCTATGACGTGTTCGACTCCAACGAAACCCTGGAAGGCAAGCTGCTGGCCGGGCGTACCGGTTACGACGTGGTCGTGCCGTCGAACCACTTCCTGGGCAAGCAGATCAAGGCGGGCGCGTTCCAGAAGCTCGACAAGTCGCAACTGCCCAACTATTCCAATCTCGACCCTGCGCTGCTCAAACGTCTTGAGCAGAACGATCCGGGTAACCTTTACGCCGTGCCTTACCTGTGGGGCACCAACGGCATCGGTTACAACGTCGACAAAGTCAAAGCGGTATTGGGCATCGACAAGATCGACTCCTGGGCCGTGCTGTTTGAGCCAGAGAACATCAAGAAGCTGCAAAGCTGCGGCGTAGCGTTCCTCGATTCGGCCGATGAAATGATGCCGACCGTGCTCAATTACCTGGGGCTGAATGCGAACAGCACCAATCCTGAAGATTACAAAAAGGCTGAGGCCAAGTTACTGGCGGTACGGCCTTATGTGACTTACTTCCACTCCTCCAAATACATTTCGGATCTGGCCAACGGCAACATTTGTGTGGCGGTCGGCTTTTCCGGTGACGTCTTCCAGGCCAAGTCCCGGGCGGCTGAAGCCAAGAAGGGCGTGAACATTGCGTACTCGATTCCGAAAGAGGGCGGTGCGCTGTGGTTTGACATGTTGGCGATCCCCAAGGATTCGGACAACGTCAAAGAGGCCCACGCCTTCATCAACTATTTGCTCAAGCCTGAGGTGATCGCCCAGGTCAGTGATTATGTCGGTTACGCCAACCCCAATCCGGGTTCGGACAAGCTGATGGAACAGTCCATTCGCACCGACGAAGCGGTTTATCCACCGCAAGCAGTCCTCGACAAGACCTACGTGTCGACCGAATTGCCACCCAATATTCAGCGTTTGATGACCCGCAGCTGGACCAAGGTCAAGTCGGGCAAATAAGGCACAAACATCCTGGGTTCGTCCGCATTGGACGAACTGCACTCTTTTTTCTGGGAGTTTCGTAAATGGCAGTTGCCTCCGGCGCCTACAAGAAAGCCCTCGAGGGCGACCAGACACCTAAACAGGTGTTGGTCAAAATCGACCGGGTCACGAAGAAGTTCGACGAGACGATTGCCGTGGACGATGTGTCCCTGGAAATCAAAAAGGGCGAAATTTTTGCCCTGCTCGGCGGTTCGGGATCGGGCAAATCCACTCTGTTGCGGATGCTGGCAGGGTTCGAACGGCCCACGGAGGGGCGCATTTTCCTCGACGGCGTCGACATCACCGACATGCCGCCTTACGAACGACCGATCAACATGATGTTCCAGTCGTACGCCTTGTTCCCACACATGACGGTGGCGCAGAACATTGCCTTCGGCTTGCAGCAGGACAAGATTCCCAAGGCTGAGGTCGAGGCCCGCGTGGCCGAGATGCTCAAGCTGGTGCAGATGAGCCAGTACGCCAAGCGCAAGCCGCATCAACTGTCCGGCGGTCAGCGTCAGCGTGTGGCGCTGGCACGTTCGCTGGCCAAGCGGCCGAAGCTGCTGCTGCTCGATGAGCCGATGGGCGCACTGGATAAAAAACTGCGTTCGCAGATGCAGTTGGAACTGGTCGAGATCATCGAGCGCGTCGGCGTGACCTGCGTGATGGTGACGCACGACCAGGAAGAGGCCATGACCATGGCCGAGCGCATCGCGATCATGCACCTGGGCTGGATCGCCCAGATCGGCAGCCCGATCGACATCTACGAAACCCCGACCAGCCGCCTGGTCTGCGAATTCATCGGCAACGTCAACATCTTCGAAGGCGAAGTGATCGACGACGCCGAGGGCCACGCGACCATCACCTGCAATGACCTCGACCGGCAGATCTACGTGGGTCACGGGATCAGCACCTCGGTGCAGGACAAGTCGGTCACTTACGCGATCCGTCCTGAGAAGCTGCTGGTCACCGCCGATCAACCGACCTGCGAATACAACTGGTCGAGCGGCAAGGTGCATGACATTGCTTATCTGGGCGGTCACTCGGTGTTCTACGTCGAATTGCCGAGCGGCAAACTGGTGCAGTCCTTCGTTGCCAACGCCGAGCGTCGTGGCGCACGTCCGACCTGGGGCGATCAGGTTTACGTGTGGTGGGAAGATGACAGCGGCGTGGTACTTCGCTCATGAACATGCGCAAGTTCAAACGACGGCTCAACCGAATAATTCCCAATGGCCGTCAACTGGTCATCGGGGTTCCGTTCATCTGGCTGTTCCTGTTCTTCATGTTGCCGTTCTTCATCGTCCTGAAGATCAGCTTCGCCGAAGCCGATGTGGCCATTCCGCCGTACACCGAGATCTACACGTTCGCCGAGCAGAAGCTGGAACTGCTGCTGAACCTGGGCAACTACGCGTTGCTCGGTGACGACGAACTCTACATTGCCGCGTATCTCGGCTCGCTGAAGATGGCGTTTTTCAGCACGCTGTTGTGCCTGCTGATCGGCTACCCGATGGCCTACGCCATCGCCAGCGCCCGTAAAGAGCTGCAAACGGTGCTGGTGCTGCTGATCATGATGCCGACCTGGACCGCAATCCTGATCCGCGTTTACGCGTGGATGGGCATCCTCAGCAACAACGGTCTGCTCAACGGTTTCCTGATGAGCATGGGGTTGATCGATCAGCCGCTGCAAATCCTCAACACCAACCTGGCGGTCTACATCGGCGTGGTCTATTCGTACCTGCCGTTCATGATCCTGCCGCTGTACGCCAATCTGGTGAAGCACGATCAGAGCTTGCTGGAAGCGGCTTCCGACCTCGGTTCGAGTACCTTCAACAGCTTCTGGAAAATCACGATTCCGCTGTCCAAGAACGGGATCATTGCCGGCTGCATGCTGGTGTTCATCCCGGTGGTGGGCGAGTTCGTGATCCCGGAACTGCTCGGCGGTCCGGAAACCCTGATGATCGGTAAAGTCCTCTGGCAAGAGTTCTTCAACAACCGTGACTGGCCGGTGGCGTCCGCGCTGGCGGTGGTGATGCTGGCGATCCTGATTGTGCCGATCATCCTGTTCAACCGCAGTCAGGCCAAGGAAATGGAGGGTAAAGAATGAAGCGCTTCCGTTTCTCCAGCCTGATGCTGGTTCTGGGTTTGTTGTTCATCTACCTGCCGATGCTGATCCTGGTGATCTACTCGTTCAACGCCTCGAAATTGGTGACGGTGTGGGGCGGCTGGTCGATCAAGTGGTACGTCGGCCTGCTCGACAACAGCCAACTGATGGGCTCGGTGCTGCGCTCGCTGGAAATCGCCTGCTACACCGCGGTTGCCGCGGTGGCGCTGGGCACACTGGCGGCGTTCGTGCTGACCCGTATCACCCACTTCAAGGGGCGTACGCTGTTCGGTGGTCTGGTGACCGCGCCGTTGGTTATGCCAGAGGTCATCACCGGTCTGTCGCTGTTGCTGCTGTTCGTGGCCATGGCGCAGATGATCGGCTGGCCGCAGGAGCGTGGCGTTGTCACCATCTGGATCGCTCACACGACGTTCTGTGCCGCGTATGTGGCGGTGGTGGTGTCGGCGCGTCTGCGTGAGTTGGACTTGTCGATCGAAGAAGCAGCGATGGATCTGGGGGCACGGCCATGGAAGGTGTTTTTCCTGATCACCATCCCGATGATCGCGCCGTCGCTGGCGGCGGGTGGCATGATGTCGTTCGCTTTGTCGCTGGACGATCTGGTACTGGCGAGCTTCGTTTCCGGCCCGGGTTCGACGACCCTGCCAATGGAAGTGTTCTCAGCGGTGCGTCTGGGCGTGAAGCCTGAGATCAACGCTGTGGCCAGCCTGATTCTGCTGGCGGTGTCGATCGTGACGTTTTTGGTCTGGTTCTTCAGCCGCCGCGCCGAAGAAGCCCGCAAGAAAGCCATCCAGCAAGCCATCGAAGAAAGCGCTGCCGATTCGTGGAAGCAGCCGGACGTGCGCCGCGCACAGGCGCCGGAAGCGGTGTAAGCCATGCCGGGTTGGCCTCATTGCGCAGGCCAACCCAATCATAACGGTGGGAGCGGGCAGGCTCGCGACGAGGCCCCTCCAGCCAGCCTGGAACTACTGGGCAGCCCGCGCCGGTAGCAGCTTCAAGGTACTGCGGGTATTGGCCATGACTTCCTCATCGCTGAAATGCGCCTGCATATACATCCCTTCCACATACGCTTCAGCCTGATCGTCATAGTGACTGTCGAACGGCACGCCGCTCTGGCCGACCGGGTTGATGGTCAAGCCGTGAGCCGGGTCGGCGAAGTCCACCAGGCGCCGCGTCGAGGGCCCGTAAGTCACTGGCCACGGCGCCGGGCCGATCTTCGCCGAGAGGTTGTTCGGTACTTCATGGCTGCCCGGCGCCGCGAAAGGGCCGACGTTGAAGATGCGATCCAGGGGCTTTTGCTGCCCCAGCGGATGCCCGTGGGTCAGGGTGTGCGCCATGCCCCATTTCCACCCGCCAACGTCGTCGCCGAGGGTCAGCTTCAGATGTTTCATGCTCGCCTGCCACGCTGCTCGCACGGTATCGGCGCGGGTCTCTTTGTTCGGCGTGTTGCGGTTGTCCCACCACGGCGAGTCGGTGTTGGCCGCCAGGCGTGGCAGCGCGGCATCGATCACCCGCGTCGACAGCAGCGTCTGGAAAAAATCATTGCCCAACTCGTCACGCATCGCCGCATCAGCCAGGTCATAGAGAAACTGGTTGAACACCGTCGCACTGACCGAATCCAGCGGATAGTCGCCTTGCCACTGCGCCAGTTGCTCGATCAGTTTGCGCTCGGCCGGGTCCGTCACCACTTCGCGCAACACTGGCAATAGCGGCGCCAATAGACGCGGGCCGTAGCCGGTGGTGGTGCCCAGTTGCAGCTTCTGGTTGGCTTCGTTGGTCCACTTGATGTTCTTGTCACTGAGTTGACGATTGAGTTGCTGGCCACGATCGGCCAGGTTGTAGTAACCGGGAATCTCCATGCCGGTCGGCGACACAGGCTGGAAATTGGCCGAGACGATGTAGCCGCGCGCCGGGTTTTCCTCCTGCGGGTTGGCGCTGAACGGGTAGTAACCGTCCTTGTCTGCCTGATTGGTGCTGCCGTCGAGAATGAAACCCGGTTTGACCCCGGCCGGGCGCTTGGGCAACAGCGCAGAAGCCCACCAGGCGATATCCCCTTTGGCATTGGCGTAGACGAGGTTCAGCCCCGGTGCCTGCACCTTGGCCGCGGCGGCACGGGCCTTGGCCAGCGTGTCGGCGCGGTTGAGCTGATAGAAACCTTCGAGGATCGGGTTCGGCGTTTCGAGGAAGGCCCACCACATGGCAATCGGCGTTTTCCCGGCGGCGCTGCCGAGTGCGTCGTTGACGATCGGGCCGTGGGGCGATTGGCGCAGGGTGATCGTCACCGGTGCCTGGCCCTTCACCGCAATCTGCTGCTCGGTGCTGACCATGTCGGTCCACTGCCCGCGATACCAGACCTGGTTCGGATTGTCCGGGTTGACCTTCTCGGCGATCAGATCCAGATCGTCGTTCTGGAACATCGTCAGGCTCCAACCGAAATCCATGTTGTGCCCCAGAAACGCGAACGGCACCAGCGCCTGATGGTGGCCGTAGAGTTCAAAACCCGGCGCCGACAACTGCGCCTCGTACCACACCGACGGCACCGAGAAGCGAATATGCGGGTCACCGGCCAGCAGCGGTTTGCCACTCTGGCTGCGGTTGCCGGCAATCACCCAGGCGTTACTGCCTTCGAACTGCGGCAGACCATTGTCGATCAGCGCCTGTTCGCTGAGGCGGGCGAGGGCGCTGAGGTCTTTCCAGTCGCCAGCCGCGAGGGCTGGCGTCGGGTTGCTGCGGCCCTTGGCCAAGACACCCTTGGGCTGCCAGTCGAGGTCGAAGACGTTGAGGTAATCGGCACCGAGTTGATCGCGCACATAGCTCAGCAACGGCTCGGTGCGAAACGCGGCGGCAAAGCTGTAAGCCATGTAACCGGCGACGCTGATGCTGTCTTCAGCCGTGAACGGCCGTTTGGGGATGCCCAGTACGTCGAACTCAATGGGCGCTGCGTGCGTGTCCTGATATTGGTTGATGCCATCCAGATAGGCTTGCAGGCCCTTCCACGCCGGTGACTGCTGATCGAGGCTGGCCACGTAACTGGCGGCGCGCTCACGAATGCGCAGGCTGCGGAACAGTTTGTCGGTGTCGAGCAGTTTCGGCCCGAGCACTTCGGCCAGTTCGCCACGGGCGAGGCGGCGCATGGCTTCCATCTGGAACAGACGATCCTGGGCGTGGACATAGCCGAGGGCGCGGTAGAGATCGGTTTCGTTCTCGGCACGAATATGCGGCACGCCG
Source organism: Pseudomonas sp. RA_105y_Pfl2_P56 (assembly GCF_963970845.1). NCBI lineage: Bacteria > Pseudomonadati > Pseudomonadota > Gammaproteobacteria > Pseudomonadales > Pseudomonadaceae > Pseudomonas > Pseudomonas sp. RA_105y_Pfl2_P56. The sequence continues at coordinate 5,370 of NZ_CAXAPL010000015.1, read as the reverse complement.
CGCTCGTCGTAACGCACGGTCACCGAACCTTGCAGGTGGCGCAGTTCAACCTGGCCCTTTCGCGTTGGCTGCTTGCTGTAGACGTACCAGCCGCCCGCACAGAGCAGGACAACGATGAGCAAGGCAAGAACGGTGAACACGCGCTTCATGGTGACTCCTTGTGAATGCGGGATTGCCGCCCGTGCGGGCTGCAAACAATTAGCACAGAGCTTCCGTGCCGTGCATCGCTGTCCTTGAAAAGTCCGGAACGCCTTAATGCGTCTCGACCGGCCACGGACAATAACAACCGACCGCCAAGGTGTGTGTGGCATTGACCGGGCGATCATCCGTCAGTGCGTTCAGGATCGGTTCGATAAAGCTGTTACTGGCGTTGCAGGTCAGGCCCTCGCTGTAGGGGCCGAAGTACGCCAGTTTGCCGCTGCGGTCCCAAATCGCCACAGCGGGGCTGGCGGGAACCTGTTCGGAGCCGGGCAATATCGCAATGGTTTTCAGGCGGCTCAACGTGGCGGGCAACTGGCCGTGGCTGCCGGGCTTTTGCACGGCAAAGAACTCCACGCCTTTGCCGCTGAACTGCTCGACCATCTCGCTCAGGTGCTGTTGGTTGCCAACGTTGCACGGGCAGGCGGGGTCCCAGAAGTGCACCAGTCGAATCGGCCCGGGGCCGGCAAGATCATCCGGCAGGCGCAACGGGTCGCCGGAAAACACCGCGGTGTGTTCGCTGAACGCCCGCAGATAGCGGCCCTGAAACCAGTCGTACGCCATCCACAGCACCCCGGCGCAGACAAGCGCGATCAGGCTGGCAAACAGTGCGGTGCGGTAGGGCGAACGCATGGATTTTGCTCCTCGGAGGGCGGCTAGCTTGCCATGCTTGCTTCTACAGATGAATATCGCAGGCCGATAAAGTCTGTTTACCGCTCTGGAATTGCCTCATGCCTGCTACCTTCGATCCCGATCATTTACGTGCCAGCCTCAAGCCTTTGGCCCGGTGGCAGCCGTTGTCGGAGGAGGCAAAGGCCTATCAGCGGTTCTATAAAACCGATTTCCCCGGGCGGGATGTCTGGCGCGGCATCGGTCGATTCGAGGTGGACGGTTATGAACTGGTCAGCCATTGCTGGTGGCCGGAAAAGGTCAAGGGCACGCTGTTTCTGCTGCACGGTTTTTACGATCACACCGGGCTTTATCGACATGTCATCGAGTGGGCGCTGGATCAGGATTTTGCCGTGATCGCCTGCGACTTGCCGGGGCATGGTCTGTCGAGCGGTGTGCGGGCGAGCATTCGTGACTTTTCCGAGTATCAGGACACCCTGCAAGCCCTGTTTGCCGAGGCGCATTCGATTGCCCTGCCGCAGCCGTGGCACTTGTGCGGGCAAAGTACGGGCGGGGCGATTGTGGTCGATCATGTGCTCAACCATGGCGAGAACAGTCCGGCGCAAGGCCAGTTGATTCTGTTGTCGCCCCTGGTGCGGCCGCGGGCGTGGGGCTGGTCGCAGTTGAGTTATTACCTGCTGCGACCGTTTGTTCGAGGCATTGCCCGGCGCTTCAGCGAGAACTCCAACGATCCGGATTTCCTGCCGTTTCTGCTGGCCGATCCGTTGCAGCCCAAGCGCTTGCCGACCGCATGGGTCGGCGCATTGTCACGCTGGATCAATCGGGTCGAGTACGCGAAAAAAAGTCCGCGCCGGCCGCTGATCATTCAAGGGCAGGCGGACATGACCGTGGACTGGCAGCACAACCTGCAGGTGTTGAAGTGGAAGTTTGATCGGCCGCAGATTTTGCTGCTGCCGCAGGCGCGGCATCATCTGGCGAATGAGACGGCTGATATGCGCGAGGAGTATTTCGAGTTTCTGAACAAGCGGATCAGGGGGCGTAATCCTCAGTGATTCCAAGGGCCTCTTCGCGAGCAGGCCCGTTCCCACAGGAGACCGCGATCACAGTGGGAGCGGGCTTGCTCGCGAAGGCGGCTTGTCAGGCGACGCAGTTTACTGGCCGAGGTTCGAAGTGTTTTGCCCCACCGCCAACCCCGCCCGAATTGCCGCCAGCGCCGCTTGATAATAAGCCTTGCCCTCCGTCGACTCGGCAAACGTCGCAAACTCTTCGAGTTCTTCATCCGACAAGTCGCGATAAACGTAGAGCAGTGTGTTGTTCATGTCGGCGCCGATCTGATCCATCAGCCGCTGGCGCTGACCATTCAACATCCCTTGCGCCTGGCCACCGCCGAGCAGTCCCGGAATCATCGAACTCAAACTGTCGGCCGCCACACCCGCAATGGCGAGGCTGACCTCGGCGCCAGCTTCACGAGCCGGCAGCGCCTGGGCGAGGTGGCCGATGATCAGCAGACGGCTGTCGCTGACCTGCATCTTGGGCAGACCTTTGGCATTTTTCGCCAGTTGGTCGCGCCGGGTCGCCAGCAATTCAGCGGCGACGATTTTTTTACCCAGCGGCGATTGGAAGAAGGACAGCGCCGGTTTCGGATCGGCAAGGTTCTGGCGCAACTGGGCTTCGGCGCGTTGATCCATGGCTTGTGGCGCAAAACGCTGGTTGCTGTTGCTCACCAATGCTTGAAAAACCGCAGGCGGCAGGCTGTTTTGATAACGCTGCTGGGCAGCACTCAGGGCGTCATTGAAGTGCGCACGTTGATCTGGCCAGCCGGCGACCTTGTAAAGCTGATCATGGCCGTCCGCCCAGGCGGGCAAAACGCAGAACATCAACAGTGAAAAAAACAAACGGCGCATAGGGACTCCTGTCAGCAGCGCACTATTCTCCGTGCGGTGTCGGTACTTGTCGAGAATTCGTAGCAAGCCGCTGCGTGGCTCTGTCGGATTTCTTGTCGCAGGCATACTATGCGCGCCATGCAAATATCCTCTGAACACCCGATGCTGTTACGTATCGTCGACGACCTGGCCGAGCATGGCTGGTCGCAGCAGAACATTTTCCTGCCCGCGGGTTTGACCCGCGAGCTGGCGGCCGAGTGCCGTAAACGTGAGGCCGAGGGGGAACTGGCGCCGGCGGCGGTCGGTCGCGGGCCCTTTTCAGAGATTCGCGAGGGTATTCGCGGCGATCATATTCAATGGATCGACCCGGGGCAGGCCGAGGCCAGCGACCGTTATCTGCACCTGATGGACAGCCTGCGCGAGGCGCTCAACCGGGGGCTGTTCCTCGGACTTGAAGACTTCGAGTGCCACTTTGCGCTGTATCCGCCGGGCGCGTTCTATCGCAGGCACGTCGATCGTTTTCGCGACGATGACCGGCGCATGGTTTCGGCGGTGATCTATCTCAACGAGGCCTGGCTGCCTGAGGATGGCGGTCAGTTGCGCATGTACCTGGGTGATGAGCGCGTTCACGACGTACAACCCATCGGCGGTTGTCTGGTGGTGTTTCTCTCTGGCGAAGTCCCACACGAAGTGCTGCCGGCGAACCGCGAGCGCTTGTCGCTGACCGGCTGGTTCCGCCGCCGTGGCAACGAGCCTTTCTGAGATGCACAAGATTCTGGTCAGTCGCTGCCTGTTGGGCCATCGCGTGCGCTACGACGGCGGGGCCAGTGGGCCGTTTGATTTGCTCGGACAGTGGCTCGACGAAGGGCGGGTGGTGCCGTTGTGTCCGGAAGTCGCGGGTGGTTTACCGACGCCACGGGCGGCAGCGGAGATTCCGGGCGGGCAGGGTGGCGAGGTGCTGGATGGCGTTGCTTCGGTCATCACCACCGACGGTGAGGATGTCAGTGCGCAGTTTCTCGATGGCGCGCGGCAGGCACTAGAGTTGGTGCGCAAGCACGGTATTCGGGTGGCGGTGCTCAAAGCCAATAGCCCGTCGTGCGGCAATCTGCTGACGTATGACGGCACGTTCAGCGGAGTGAAAGTCAGCGGTGAAGGCGTGACAGCTGCACTGCTCAAACGCCATGGCGTGCAAGTGTTCAGTGAACTTGAATTGCCGCAGGCTGCAACAGCCCTGACACAACTCGATTAAAAGCCCACCCCAGATTCCCGTGTGGGAGCGGGCTTGCTCGCGAAAGCGGTGGGTCATTCAACATCTGCATTGACTGACACGACGCCTTCGGGAGCAAGCCCCCTCCCACAGGTTTTGTGTTCACTCGGGTTTGGTGAACCACTTCTCGGACAACGCCGCCAACCGCCCATCCGCCTTGATCCGCTGCAACGCACTCTCAAGGCTGGAGTGAAACGCCGGATTACCCTTTTGAAACGGAATCGCCAGGTCTACCGGCGTGGCCGCTTTCGGCTTGTCCTCGGTCAGTGACTGCACCAGCATCATCGATTGTGGTTGCTCATCTTTCTTCGCCAGCCACTGCGAATCGATCTGGCTGTATGGCTGGCTGAAGTCGAAACGATCCTTGAGTTCGGGTGTCAGTGCTATGTGATTGAGCGCGACGTCGTACTTGCCGCTTTCAACGCCCTGGAGCAGATCGTTCTCGTCGGTGATGATGAAATCGACGCGAACATCCAGTTCGCTGGCCAGCATTTGCCCAAGCTCAACCTCGAACCCTGTGAGTTTGTCGTCGTGCTTGTAATTGAAGGGCGGCGTATTAGCTTCAAGGGCGATGCGCAACTCGCCACGGTCGTTGACGTCATCAATCAGTTCGGCGTGAGCCAGCGGGCTCAGAAGGGGTAGCAGGCAGATCAGGCCAGGCAGAAAACGCATGGTCACTCCTTTGAAATCATTATCGCGATGCTCTGAGTCAGGCTCGCTTTGCTATGGTTGTCGAGTGCCTTCGACAACGAATGGTCATGAAGTTGTCATGACCACGCGGATTTTACGGAAAAACTGGAGAAGAGAATGAAAACGTTTATGTCACGAGCCGCGTTGGCTGGTCTTCTGTTGAGCGCGTCGATGATGGCCAGCGCTGCCACGCCAGCGCCGGCGGGAGCTTCCGTAAGCATCGTCGAGCCGAGCAGCGGCGCCGTTGTCGACAAGACCTTCAAGGTCAAATTTGCAGTAAAGGGCATTGCGTTGGCGCCCGCTGGTAATCTCACGACTAACACTGGCCACCATCACCTGCTGGTAGACGCCAAGAGCACTGTTCCTGCGGGCGCTGTGATTCCGGCAGACGCCAACCATATCCATTTCGGCAAAGCCCAGACTGAAACCGAACTGACGCTGACGCCAGGCAAGCACACGTTGCAGTTGGAACTGGGCGACAAGAGCCACATGGCTTTCGATCCGCCCATCGTTTCGGAAAAGATCACCGTCACGGTGAAATGACTTTTCCGCAGGCATGAAAAAGGGAGCCCGAACAGACTGTGTGAAAACCTAGCAATCTGTGCGGCACTCAAAGAAAATGCTCCGTATCGAAAGATACGGAGCATTTTTCGTTATGGCCTACATCCAAGGAGAGTCCCGCAGCCAGACCAGCGTGTTCCC